>NC_007484.1:600000-900000 GCF_000012805.1 Nitrosococcus oceani ATCC 19707
GGATGAGATCGTGGAGGGGCTGAATCTGACAGGCAAGTTCCTCTGGCATAGGAGGGCGATGGTCTTTGTACTGCTCAAAGAGTTCATGGCGAAATGTTTTGCCCTTGGCATCAAAAACTACCGCTATGTATTGGGGCTGATACTCATCAAGTAACTTGCGCAGCATATTGATGACCCCATAGATTGCCCCGGTAGGTTGACCTTTAGAAGTCGTTAAAGAAGGCAGTGCATGGAAAGCACGAAAGAGATAGGAGGAGCCGTCGATTAGAATAAGCACCGGGTTTTCCGCCATGTTCATATAGACCTATCAAGATATAACAGTTTGTGGTTAGAACGCAGCCAAAGAGAATTATAAAGCCAGGGCGTAGTATGCTATTAGGCGTAAGGTATCTCACCTAAGCAGGAAATGCGATGGCAAAAATTAGTACCACTAGGATATGTTATGAGCAAACAAAATAAACGCTCCTTCACCGAACGAAAGGCTATCAATGATTCTTTGCTTATTCGGGAGTCATGGAAAGTTTTCCAAATCATGGCGGAATTTGTGGAGGGATTTGAACGTTTAGCCACTATTCGCCCTTCGGTCAGTATTTTTGGCTCAGCCCGCATGGCGCCTGAACATCCCTACTACCAGCTTACTGAGAAGATTGCCCGGGCTCTGTCCGATGCTGGGTTTAGTGTCGTCAGTGGTGGTGGTCCTGGCCTGATGGAAGCCGCTAATAAGGGGGCTTTTACAGGCATCTCCCCCAGTGTAGGACTCAATATTAGCTTGCCCCGAGAGCCGGGCGCTAATGAATACCAGGATATTGCGGTTAACTTCCGCCATTTCTTCTCCCGTAAAGTGATGTTTGTCAAATATGCCTCTGCTTATGTGGTGTTACCCGGGGGGTTTGGAACGCTGGATGAGTTAGCGGAAATTTTAACGTTAGTGCAAACTGGTAAGTCGCGGCGAATTCCAATTATTCTTGTGCAGTCCTCTTTTTGGGCGGGGTTGATCGATTGGTTTAAGGAATACTTGGTAGAGGAAGGAATGATAGATCGCCATGATCTAGATTTGTTTAAAATCCTGGACAAGCCTCAGGAGGTCGTGGATGCTATTTTTAGTTTTTACGAAAGCCGTAGCTTTGAACCTTCGGCGGAAGAGCGGGAGCGACTGCTCAACCTGTAAGCAACTTTTCCGGGGAACAGCCCATGTCTGTACTTTATCTTAGGGTGCTAATATATCTAAACTTTTTATGGCTCTTGCTGACGTCTGCGCCGACTCTTTCGGAAGAGCCGGAGGATCTTATTCCTCTTCCCGATCTTCCTTCCTTGCCCGGGCAGCCTGACACCATGGAGCCTGAAATCAAGATTATTCAGCAAGGAGATAAATTAATCGAAGAGTATCGCCTCAATGGAAAGCTTTATCAAATTAAGGTAACGCCTAGTATTGGTCCGCCCTATTTTCTTGTGGATGCAGATGGTAATGGCGACTTTGAGAGTCGTTTTGAAGGGCCGGTTAACTCAGATATGCTGATTCCTAGCTGGGTTATTTTTCGCTGGTAACACGTGCTTGTAGTGGATAGCTAGTCTTCCAGGTAAGTGTATCCTTTCAATCCTGCTTCTAGCTCCTGAAGATAGAGGCGGCGTTGATGGTCATCAAGGGCTGCCTGACTGAGTTTGGCCTGTAAATGCTCCTTTATTTCGGCGGCATCAAAGCGCACTTGCTGCAGGACCGATTCCACTGTATCTCCTTTGTGGGCATGGCGCAGCCGAAACCCTTGTTGTCTATCGACTTCCACATGAACGGAATCGGTGGCGCCGAATAGGTTATGAATATCACCGAGGATTTCCTGATAGGCGCCCACCAGAAAAAAACCTAATAAATAGGATTCACCGGGAATGAGAGGGTGCAAAGGCAGGCTGGTTTCAATGCCTTCCCCATCGACGTAAAGATCGATGCGTCCATCGGAGTCGCAGGTCAGGTCCTCTATCCACACCCGTTCGGTTGGTGGCTGTTCCAGGCGGTGCAAGGGCATGATGGGAAAGATCTGATTAATAGCCCAGGCATCAGGCAAGGAGCGAAATAAGGAAAAGTTGCAGAAAGCCTTTGCCGTTAGCTTCCCCTCTAGTTCGTCCAAAATTTCTCGGTGGGCGCGGACCTGGGGGTTGAGAAACGAGCGAATCCGGCGGCAAAGGGAAAAATAAAGCTGCTCCGCTTGGGCCCGTTGTTGCAAACTCAGAATCCCGTAGTTGAACATATCCAGGGCATCAGCGATGCCCTGACTGGCATCATGATAGGCTTCGATAGCCGAACGCCGAGTAAGCTTTTGATAGCTCTGCCATAACCCCTGGGTGATAGGCGGATCGTCGGCGGCGGGGGCGGGGGGTTCTTCCTTGCCAGGAGCCGGTTGGATGTCAATGATATTGCTGATAAGAATGGCATGGTGAGCCACCATAGCCCGTCCTGCCTCGGTAATAATCTCGGGGTGGGGTAGCTGGTGGGCTTCGCAAATCTCCCACAATCCGTGAACTATTTTATGGGCATATTCCGGGAGGGTATAGTTGGTGGAGCAAAGACCACGGGTGTGGGTGCCATCATAGTCTACGCCAAGCCCCCCGCCCACATCGACACTGCGCAGAGGAACACCCAGTTCCCGCAGGGTGGCGTAATAGCGCCCAGCTTCCCGGATGCCCCGCTGGATGTCGGCGATATTGGGAAGTTGGGAGCCCATGTGAAAATGCAGCAGGGTAAGGCAGTGGAGCATGCCGATTTGGCGAAGCCGCTGGATCATCATGAGGACTTGTTCGGCAGACAGGCCAAATTTACCCTTCTCACCCCCCGTATTCTGCCATTTGCCTTTTCCAATAGAAGCAAGACGGACTCGTACCCCTAGCAGCGGCTCTACCTTTAGAGCTTGGGCTTGGTGGATAATATGTTCCAGCTCAGAGGGTTTTTCCACCACCAGATAAATCCGTAATCCTAATTGCCGCCCCATCAAAGCCAGACGGATATATTCACGGTCTTTGTAGCCATTACAAATCACCAGGGCTCCAGGCCGGGATAAGGCCATGACCGCCAATAATTCGGGCTTACTTCCCGCTTCTAACCCCAAGTGTTCAGAATCCGCGGCCAGAATTTCCTGAATGACCTGCCGCTGCTGGTTCACCTTGATGGGATAGACTGCACTAAAGAACCCTTGATAATGGGTAGCGGTCATGGCCTTGGTAAAAGCAGTTCGCAGGCTTTTAGCGCGATGGTGAAGAATTCCGGAAAAACGTACTAGTACGGGTAAAGAAAGTCCTGCTTCCAGGAGCGCCTGGCTTACCTGGTAGAGATCAATGGGTGTTTGGCTGGTTGGGCCTTCAGGGCGAACGATGAGATGGCCTTGGGCGTTGATATCGAAATAACCTTCGCTCCATTGGGTGATATTGTAGAGTTCTTGCGAACGTTGGATATTCCAGTTTGCTGGCATCGGAGTCTTCTTTAATTTTAAAGGATTAGGAAATGATTGCTTGTTTCTCTGCCAGGCGCCTACCTTTTACGGTGCTCCAATCCACGCTCAGCCCGTTTATTTTCTGGTGAAGGGGTACTTGTCAGGGTAACATGAGGCGGCTATTATCCCTTGATTTTATCTTTTATCAAGCGGTTAAAAGTATGTTGAGCGCGTCGGTTGGAGAGGTAGCATGCAGCTAGATCCGAAGGGATGGTTCACTGAGGTTTGCAAGGAGGGCGGCCTCGCTTTTTCTCTTGCCATCAGGGAAAAACTTCATGCGGAGACCACTCCCTATCAGTATATCGAAATTTATCAGACCGAGACTTTTGGCCGGTTGATGGTCATCGACGGCTTTATTATGCTATCTGGAAGGGATAATTTTTTCTATCATGAAATGATGGCTCACCCGGTGTTGTTTACCCACCCTCATCCACAACGGGTACTCATCATCGGGGGGGGAGATTGCGGGACCTTGCGGGAAGTGCTTAAGCATGACGTAGTTGAGAAAGTCCAGCAGGTGGAGATAGATGAACGGGTTACCCGGTTGGCGGAAAAATATTTTCCAGAACTGTGCCAAAGTAACGATGATCCCCGGGCCCATTTCCACTTCGGTGATGGACTGCGCTTTGTGGCCGAAGCGCCCGCCAACAGCGTCGACGTTATTATCATTGATAGTACCGATCCGATCGGTTCTGCGGAGGGGCTTTTTCAGGCTTCATTTTATGCTGATTGTCAACGGTTATTGGGGGAGAAGGGCATTCTGGTGCATCAAAGTGAATCTCCCCTAATCCATTTGGACCTCCTCAACAAGATGCGGGCGGAAATGAAGAAGGGGGGCTTTCCCCAGGTACGGACCTTGACTTACCCCCAGTGCGTTTATCCTTCTGGCTGGTGGAGCGCAACTTTGGCGGGGCATACTTTGTCCTGCTTCCGGGAGCGGGACGCCACGGCCAAAATCTTTCCAACCCGTTATTATAATGTGGATATCCACCGGGCTTCCCTGGCTGTTCCAGAATTTCTGCGCCAGACAGAAGAGTCATCATAGGTGATTGGGATAAGCTCTCAACTATCCCCTTGGAGAAACGGCTCTAGGAAAGCCAATAGGATGCCCCTAGCACAGGGTTGCGATTGGTAAGTATGCAGAGTTCGGCGGAGCCTTTTATTACCTGGTATCTGACCGACGGTAAACCCGGACATGAAAATCAAAGTTCAGGGCTGTTGAACGCCCTGGCTCGCTATGTACCCCTGCAGGCCCATGGAATACCGGTATCGTCTGGGCCAGGAACCATTGGGTGGTGGGCCTTGAAGATTTTCCCGCCCGCCAAGGATCTCCCAAATCCACATCTCATCATCGGCGCGGGCCATGGGACCCATATACCGCTGCTTGCGGCGCGCCGTGCTCGTGGTGGGCGGACAGTGGTGTTAATGCGCCCCAGCTTGCCTTTTTCCTGGTATGACCTATGTTTAATTCCCGAGCATGACGGGATAGAAGCCGAAGCCAATGTGGTGCTTACCCGGGGAGTGCTTAATAAGATAGCTTCAGAAGGTATTCATGAGCCGAGTCGAGGATTAATTCTCCTAGGGGGACCTTCGCGCCATTATAATTGGGACCCTCAAAGCATTTTATGGCAGGTGCAAAGTCTGCTGAAACAAGAGAAGAAGACGTATCAGTGGGTGTTGAGCACCTCGCGGCGGACGCCGCCATCCATGCTCACGGCGCTCCGAAATTTGCAGTTTCCGAATTTGCAAGTGTTTGCCGGGGAAACGACTCCGCCTGGCTGGGTAACGGAACAATTGTCCCTTGCGGGGCGGGTATGGGTGTCGGAGGACAGTGTTTCCATGGTGTATGAGGCGCTTACCTGTGGAGCGGCGGTAGGTGTTCTTAACGTGCCTTGCAAAGCTTGGGGACGGGTAGTACGGGGCTTGGATAGCCTCGCCGAGAAGGGAATCGTGACGACTTTTACCGCTTGGCGCCAAGGCCAAAAGTTAGCGCCGCCCCGGCAGCAATTTAATGAAGCTGATCGCTGTGCCCAGATTCTTGTGGAACGATGGTTCAGCGGCCCCTAACCGTATTACAGGTTTTGCCTGCTTTAGAGTCAGGGGGCGTGGAACAGGGCGTTTTGGAGATCGGCGCGGAGCTGGTTCAGCGAGGGCATCGTTCCATCATCATCTCAGCGGGCGGCTATCTGGCCGAAACACTCAAAGGAGGGGGGAGCGAGCATTACACTTGGCCTATCGGTGCTAAATCTCCTTGGACTTTAGGCTTAGTCCTCCGGTTGCGGCGTTTTCTCTCCGAGCAGCAAGTAGATATCCTCCACGCTCACTCCCGGGTGCCTGCTTGGGTGGCTTGGCTAGCCTGGTGGAGTATGCCTGAGTCAATCCGGCCGCGCTTTGTGACTACTGTGCATGGCCTCTATTCGGTGAATCGGTACAGCCGTATCATGACTTGGGGAGAAAAAGTCATTACCGTATCCGAGCGCGCGCGCCAGTATGTGCTGGAAAATTATCCTGAAGTCAGGCTGGAGCAGTTAATAGTGATCCCTTGGGGGGTTGATCCCGAACTTTATCCCTATGGGTATCAACCAAGCAGGGAATGGCTTGCCCGCTGGGAGAGAGATTATCCTCAGCTCCAGGGGAAAAAGATTCTCACCTTGCCGGGCCGTTTGACCCGCCTTAAGGGGCACCAGGATTTTATCGAACTTATTGGACGGTTACGGGAGAGGGGATGTCCTGTCCATGGTTTAATCGTCGGGGGCGAGGACCCGCGGCGGCAGCGCTATGCAGATGAAATAAGGCGGCAAATTAGCCACGAAGGGCTCCAAGGAGCGGTGACTTTCACCGGCCACCGCAGCGATTTACGGGAAATTTATGCCATCTCGGATCTGGTGCTCTCGCTTTCCAAAAAACCCGAATCCTTTGGCCGCACCGTGCTTGAAGCCCTGAGTCTGGGAGTACCTGTCATTGGCTACGATCATGGGGGTGTGGGAGAGGTACTAGGGCAGTTATTTCCGGAGGGGCGTGTTCCCGTAGCTAATCTAAGCATCTTATCCGAGCAGGTTATCCAGTTTATAAAAGCGCCGCCAAAGGTGCCAAAGCAGCGGTGCTACACTTTGCAGCGTATGTTAGCGCAAACCCTACAATGTTATCGTACGCTATGCGGGTTTACCCTTTAGGCTTTTGCGCTTGGGCTAAGGACTGCCCTAGGGGATGGCAACAGCTTCTTGATGTCACAGGATGGTAATGCCCATGCGATCCCCACCCCGTAAAGGTATTTTGGTCATCCAACCGCTGCCTGGGATTGGCGATATGATTTGGCATCTGCCCGCCCTTCATGCTATTGCCGCGGCTTCACTGGAGGGCTGCGTGACGGTGTTAACCAAGCCTCGCAGTCAGGCGGATCGCTTACTTAAGGCAGACCCCTCTATTCAGCAGGTGCTCTGGCTGGAGCGTAATCCCGGCCAGCATGATGGCTTGCTGGGTCTGGGGCGTTTGGTAAAGCTTTTGCGACGACAGCATCTCCGTCAAGTATGGGTATTACATGGAAGCTCGCGTTATGCTCTTAGCTGTTGGCTGGCTGGAATCCCTGAACGGATTGGCTATGGACGCGGGCTGCAAAGATATTTTCTCAATCATTCAGCCAGGTTGCCGCTGGCCCAAACCCGCGGCCATCCTATAGAGTTAGCGGCTCGCTTGCTGAAACTCACTCATATCCCCTCCATAGAGGAAGAGCCCCGCTTGGTGATTGATTCCTTGGCGCAACGGATAGTGGCTAGCCGCTACCAAACGCTTCCACAGCCGTGGATTGCGCTGGGTATTGGCAGCAGCGAGCCCTATAAACAATGGGGCGAAGCGAATTTTATTCAGTTGGCTCGGCATCTTGGCGAAGGCGGAGGTTCTATTTTGGTAATAGGTGGCGCAGGGGAGCAAGGGATGGGACAGTGCATTAGCGCTCAGGTGAGCCAATGGGGAATCCCTGCGGGAGAGGCGCTTACCCTACCCTTGGAGGAGACAGCCGCCTTACTGGCAAAGTGTACCCTGTATGTAGGTAATGATACCGGGGTATTGAATATGGCGGCAGCTGTGGGGACGCCCGCCTGGGGGTTGTTCGGGGCTTCGCCTCCCTTGCATCATTCCCGCTATATCCATTGCCTTGTCCCTCCACCAGGAGGTACCGGCATGGAAGCTATTACCCCCGCCTATGTGGCGGCTGAATTGCGTAACAGCGGAGTAGTGCATGGTGGTTTTGCATAGACGGTTACAGCACGCTTTTTTTTCTTGGGGGTGGTTATTGCCTACCGTGTTGCCTATTGCTCAGGTATTAGGAAGGGCAGTATTTAGCATTTTGATCGTACTTTATGTTTTATGGGGAACGCTTAGTTTATATGGCCAGCAAAAAAGTATAGAACGCCCCGTATTAGGATTATTTATCGGCCTGCTGTTGGCTTTTCTCATGAGCGTTCCGGGAGCTGAGGATCTGGGAAGGGCATGGCACAAATGGCTTAAATATCTAGTCTACTCCATGAGTTTCGTCTTCACCCTGGTGGCTTTGCAGCAAGGGCAAGAGAACTTTGAGCATCTTTGTCGAGCTTTTGCCCTGGCGGGGGTAGGGTTATTGGTGGTGCTTTACTTGCATTTAGCCTATGTGTTGTGGAGCAGTGCAGAATTCGATCCTGCCCAGCAACTTAAGGAAGATAATCTTCCATTTTTGCTGCCCTTTCTCCTCCATGGGCTGTTGCAGGCAGAGTTTAGAAAATACCGCATTTTGCTGGGCGTTGCTTTATTGTCGAGCGTATTATTTTATACCGTGCTGTCCGAAGGCAGGGCAGCGTTATTAGCACTAACGGTTGCGTTGGTATGCTATGGAGCGCTAGTAATGGGATGGCGCCTGAGGAGTTTGTTATTGCCAGCAATGTTAGCGACCGTTGCACTTATAGGCATGATGACCGTGATCCATGTGGAGTCTCCAGAGAAGGATAAAGAAACATGGACTGAGATTGTGGACCGGATCAGCAGTGGGCGGACGGTGCTTTGGCGTCAGGCGTTTGTTTACCCGCCTGAATCAGTGATAACCGGGGCAGGAATGGGCAATGCCCGTTATGCTGAGGAGGCATTGACTATAGGCGAGCAGGGACAAGTCCGCCATTTTCATAATTTGTTTATCGATGCTTGGTATGAAACGGGTCTACTTGGCCTGGCTGCAATGACGGGATGGCTGTTATTTATGCTATTCAGAGCGTGGCGGGATTGGCGAAAATCAGCCGCTGAGAACCGGCAGCAGATCGGGTTGCTGCTCTCTGCTAGCGCGGCTATTCTTACCGCTGCCCAGCTGGGGCCATCCTATGCTTCCAGTTTGGTCAGCGTGTACCTGATGGTAATTTTTGCCGCGTTAACGGACTGCCATGGAAAAATACAAAAGACATTGTTTACGCTGGGGAAGCAATAACCGCTAGCATTTTCCGATTATAAAAAAGCTTTTCACGAATTCCCAGCCCTTTCTCTATAACGACCTGCGCTTTGTATTAATGCGCAAGCCGTCGCCATCAAGTTTTGGTGACAGGGGCAACGATTTTTTATTTTTGCAAGCATGCCTCAATAAATTGAGCTACCGTTTTAATTGCTGCTTTTAGAAACCGTAACTGCCCTCCCACCTACCCAGCCTCCGCGTTGAATGTGCGCTACTGCCATTGCCCTAGGTTGAGAAATTCGCGAGCCGTATCGTTCTCAATTTTCTCTTATAGACTTCCTGCTTCAGATGATTAAAGTTTGCTGGTAAAAAGACGAAATTAATGAAAACTAGCCTATCATTTTTGATATTTCGGTAGGTAATGTTTTAACGAATATGCAGGCAAACTCGCCTGAATTTTAAGTTGATATCAAGTTATCAAAGCAAATTCACCTAAAAATAAAGTTATCATGGCAAAGATGCCTAATTTACTAGCTAATATCAACTTATCAGGGCGTATATGCTTGAGAATAAGTTGTTCGCGCCACTGCGCGGCGCGAATCGGGGAGTTGGAGAATTAAATGAAAGCTGATTTAGAGGGTTTGCTCTCGGCGATAAGGAATTACAGTCAAAATTATCGAAATTCTACGATGTATCCGCTTGAAGTAGCAGAGCCGTACGACATGTCGCCTGAGCGCGACCGAACACCTGTGAAATGTAATGCCCAATGGCCGGAAATTTGGCCCCATGCTGCTCGTGCTGGAATATATGCTTTTCTGAATGAAGACTCGGAAGTGATTTATGTCGGCAAGGCTTCACTCAGGAATTCTTTGGGCGCGCGCATCTCATCATATTGTGGTTACGGCGCTGATAGAGAGTGCCGCTTCTACGGCGAATGGAGAAGTCCTCCCCGCTACGTTTTAGTTGTTGCAGTTCCCGATGAAACTCGCTTTGAAGCGCCCGCTCTTGAGGAGTATCTAATCCGTGAGTTACAGCCAAGCGACAATTCGGCTGGAATCGAGCGTTAAATGTGCAACCATATAACAAATCACTGCACCTGACCGCTATTCCGCTGCGTTCCATAGCGGCAAGTGAGCTTCGGCGGTTAGGCGCCAAATGCCAACGGAATTGAGTATCCGGAGTAAAGTGAATTACGTTCTGGACGCGGAGAGAAATGGGAGACACTTGTGAAAAGACCTGACTACTTGTCATCCGGCGAGCTCGGTCGCCTGATCCCTGTAGCGACAAAGCCCGAGCTCAGAAATACCTGCGTCACCTCAGCCATGCTCATGGCTGTTGAAGAATTCGCAGAGGCGCTTTTAGGGGCTTTGGGTGCCCCAACCGGCAAACGCGCCAAAACTCACGTTTGGCTTGAACCGGTGTTTAAATCCTCCAAAAACGACAACAAAGATCGTCCGGATGCCCTGATTATCGTAAATAACGGTCGGCGGGAATGGCGAGCGTTAATGGAGGCGAAGGCCAAGGGTGCTGATCTGGATGCCGACCAAATTGAGTGCTACTTGGACATCGCCAAAGTCCAAGGTGTGGATGCCGTTGTGACCATTTCCAACCAGTTTGTTGCAACGCCCACTCAATCGCCCTGCGACATCAACCGGCAGAAGTTGAAAAAGGTGGCTCTGTTTCACTGGTCGTGGTCTTTCCTTCAGACAGAAGCAAAAATTCAGCTTTCAAAGAGCGCGGTTTCTGATCCAGATCAGGCTTACATGCTCGAGGAGTACGTCCGCTACCTCGAACACGATTCATCTGGTGTCAGTGAATTCGAGCAAATGGGCAAGGAATGGGTCGAAGCTTGCAAGCTCTATTTCGCTAAATCCAAACTCGACAAAAAATCCCCGATGGGGGCTGCTGTCGTAAGCGACTGGGACGAGCTGATGCGTTGTACCGCTCTCCTGATGAGTCGAAATTTGGAAACAAACGTGACGACGGTGCTAAGCGCGAAGGAGAGGAAAGATCCGAATGGCCGTTCGGAGTCCATGCAAAGTTCGTTTGTTTCTTCGGGGGAACTTAAAAGCCGATTGGAAATTCCCGATGCGGCTTCGCCAATTTCTGTTGAAGCGGACCTGACCCGACGTTCTGTTACGGTTTCTATGACCGTAGATGCGCCAAGGGACAAGAAAAGGGCTCCTGCAACGGTTACATGGCTGCTGCGCCAACTCGTCAAAACTGAGGATGGCAGCATTATGTTGGTTGCCAAATGGCCAGGCCGCACGCAGGACACTTGTGCAGAACTCGTAAAAGTTAGAGAAGACGTCGATGCTTTGGTGGGGGATAGAAAAGGTCAACTCCCTCGCACTTTTGAAATACGGGCAGTATCGGACCTCGGTGGAAAATTCACGCAACGGCGTAATTTCGTGCCGGAATTGGTGTCGTGCGTCACGCGATTTTATGAAGCCGTCGGGCAGTATGTTGTTCCGTGGCAGGCACCTCCCCCCAAGCCCAAGAAGCCGGTACAAGTAGAAGAATCCTCTGAAGAAAGTACAGGCCCAGAGGCTGGAGAAATCAGTGCCCAACAAATCGCTCCAGGTGCGTTTGAGGCGTCGGCTATTTTTGCATGCGCAAAAATAGCCGACGCCTCAAACGTCACCTGATCTCGGTCGTTATACGCCAGCAATATTGGCTAAGGAACAATATGCATTTTGATCAAAACGATTATCCAAAAATAAAAGCTGCTTGTTGAGAATAAAGAGCAAATTGAGTTCGTCGCGCCAAAAGCAATAACCGGCTTTGCTGATAGCGATGTGGAGGTTCCAGACGAGTGGCAAGCGTTCCCACCGGCACTTCTACCTCCCCAGGGATATGCGGAGGTATTTATCTATTCAGGCAATGATGCCCGAGATGCTTTAACACGGTTGGAGCTAATCGTTCACCTTGACGGCGGAAGCATCTTATACAAAAAAGCCGACTCTGATTCGGTTGGAATTAGAGTAACTTGGCCTGATGAAGCATAACGAAACGCTGCAGTTGACCGCCCAAAGCGCTGGCGCGCTTTCGCCTCGCGAACAACCGTTCGACGGGAAGAACCTTCTGCATAATCAGATGCCGCACATCCATTATCCAGGAGAACCCGCCGGTCAACTCCCCGATTATGCCACAGAATCAAAAAGAGCCATGAAAGATGGAAGCCTCAACAACTATTAGAAAGATGATGGCAGGCAACAAAATTGTCGTACCTGCATATCAGCGTGCGTATTCGTGGGATACGCCGATGGAGAAATCAGACAGAAACACGCAAACAGATGTGTTCGTGTCGGATTTAGAGAAATACAGCAGAAGTAACGCAACTAGTCCCTATTACTTTGGGCCATTTCCTTTTTGAGGAGAAAACACAAAAGTTCAATGTAATAGACGGCCAGCAACGCTTAACAACCATTGTCATTTTCTTATCGGTCCTGTTTGCCCAGCTGAAATCAATAAGAGATTTATCGGAGGAAGAAGAAATATGCTATGAAGATATGGTGAAGAGGCGAAGCGCAATACGCTTTTGGACTGTTGACTACGATAATCAATTGTTCATTGACTATGTAATAGACCAAAGCAAGTCTGAACATAATGGCCTTGAAACGGAATCGTCACGACGAATCGTCAGCGCATTCGACTTTTTCAAAAATCATCTTTCTGATAAACCAGAAGAGTATCTAACAAAAATGCTGTTGATTGTTGCTGGGGCAGCTTGTACCACGCACCCGGTTCAAAATGAATCGGAGGCGATACAGATGTTTATCTTTCAAAATAGTCGCGGAAAACGACCGTCAAATCTTGAAATAGTGAAAGCCCAATTCATGCATCATGCTCACCTGCATGGGGGCGCCAAAGATGAAGTTGATTCGTTAATTGGTGAAATCAAAGGGCGTTTTGAAAAAATCTACAAATCAATTTCTTCAATCGAATACAGAATTAATGAAGATGATGTTTTGCTATACACCTTGCGGGTTCACTTTAACTCGCTCTGGGAAACAAACTCTTTAGACAAAATCAACAAGATGTTGGCCGATGGAAATCCACTTGATTTCATCAAGTCGTTCTCGAGGTCGCTCTCGACAAGTTTTGAACATCTGTCACAGTTTTTTGGCAAGCATGAGAGAGAAAACTTTGCGATTCATTCTCTAATATCACTAGGCGGGATAGCTGTTGCGCTTCCATTTGTCATTAAGGCATACAGATATGGCTTGTCTCTTGATCAAATTGGCAAACTTTGCTGGTCTTTGGAATCTTTAGTGCTTCGGCATCGTTTAATCGGGACAAGGGCAAATATTATTTCAAGAATCAACGATGTATTCGAGAAATTCACCGAAAGCAACAAAGACATTTCCCCAGTAATTGACCATATTGAATGGATGAAGACGACAGATGATTGGTGGTGGGCCTACTGGAACAATGACAGGTTGAAAGAATCCATCCAAGGAGGAATCAATCATTCAACCGCAAAATACCTTCTCTGGAAATATGAGGTTCATTTAGAGCAGCAGGGTAAAGCCGGTTATTCACCAATCCGGTTTGATAATATCATCAGTCCTGAGCTGGAACATATCGCCCCCACGACGGAACCTGAAAGTAAGCCCCATGGCTATGATGATTATGACGATGAGTTCAGGAACCAATATCTAAACACTCTTGGCAACTACCTGTTGTTATCAAAGTCGCATAATTGCGCGGTTGGCAATATTCTGCTTTCCCAAAAATTAGCCACATATACCCATAATGAACAGCAGAGAGAGGTGAGGAGCCTTGTTCCTAAAAACGGAATATGGAGCAAAGAAATAATACAACAACGGAAAAATAAGATCATTGGTGTAATCATGATCATTTGCTAAGAATAGCATAACAAAACGCTGCACTGGACGGGCTATTCCGCTGCGCTCCATAGCCGCCAGTGAGCTTGGTCGTTAGCTTTCAGAACGAGAAATATGGTGCAGAATTCAATATTTGTCGTAAATAAAGAGCCATACTGTATTTGGGAAATTGATATGGCCGAAAGAAACGGTGAGTTTCTTGATGGAATCGACGTAAATTACTTTGATTATTTGCTTAATGTATACCTTGATTCTGAGGACGAAAAAAGAGCGGCTATTGCACTCAGGGCCACTCTGCATCATGCAATGGAAACTATGTTTTTATTGTTAGGCGCATACATTCAGGCGCCAGACTGTGCATATGCATGGATAGCCAAATGCTCAAACAACGACTTACGGCAGTTAGTGAAAAATATTAGTGGCTATCACAATACGCTGTTTACAAAGCTTAATGTTAAACAAGTGTCATGGGAGTCTATTTCAAAATTAGTATTCCAATGCTACAAGCCCGATAGTGATAGAAACACACAAACAACAAAGTTATTTGCCTCACTATGGCAAAGATTAGCTCATGATTTAATTGATGCGAATCATGTTGACGAATATAACAGTATCAAACATGGGTTTAGGGTTCGTTCTGGGGGTTTTTCTCTCGCAGTAGGGTTGGAGCATGAATATGGGGTAGCCCCGCCCGCTGAAGAAATGAAAATGGTAGGCTCATCCGAACATGGTTCTTCATTTTTTAAAATAGAACCTGTAGGGACATCAAAGCGCAATAGAAGCCTTAGATCCAAAAGAACCTCAATAAATTGGAAGATTGAAAAGGTTGCCTTACTTATTCAATTGGTATCAATGTCGATAAACAATATCGTTTCAGCATTGAAAATTGCCAATGGGGCAACTGCAGGCACATGCCAATTTCTGCGTCCTGAGGAAGATGCTGATTTCGATAAACCTTGGTCTTACTCTACAGGCGTTACAAGCTGCAATATGGATTTTGTTATTAATGAAGATGATGTTGTTTCAACAACAAGAAATGAGCTATTGGAAAGACTTAATGAGCACAAGAAAAGCTAACAAGGCAAATGCACTCGGACAGCAAAAAACGCCGCTCCTTCGTCGCTCTGCTTTTTGCTGTCGGTGATTTGCGGCGATAGGTCGGCGCTTCGCGCCGACCCATTATGGCTATTTTGGAGGAATTGAATATGGAATGCTTTATGGATCACATCGTTTTGAATGTGGAAGATAGCAAAAATATGATGGCCTTTTATTCAAAAATACTCATGTTTGCACCCGAACGCCTGGAGGAATACGACGCGGGGAAGGTACCATTCCCGTCTATACGACTGAACTCGAATACGATCATCGACCTGTTCCCGAAAAAGATGTGGCAGAAAGACGCTCGGGACGAGCAAAGTAGTGAGAACTTGAACCATTTCTGTATTGCTTTGAGTAAGGGGACGTGGCAGGAACTTTTAGAGCGACTTAAGGCCAATAACATTAATATACAAGAAGGACCTGTTCCACGATGGGGTGCGCACGGTACAGGAACATCCATCTATTTCCAAGACCCGGAGGGAAACCTAATCGAAGCACGATATTATGAGGACAAAAATAATGTGGAAAAATGCCTCCTTGGTTCTTAGTCGACAAAAGTTGTTTTCGGACCATTCCACACCGATGATATTCACATAACCATGCTTTTGCAGCGGAGCAAAAAAAACTGCGCCCGCTAAAAAGCGACGTTACGGTTGCCTGCGCCGCTACGCGTCGCGAACAACCGTTCGACTGGCAGAACCTCCTGCATCATCAGATGCCGCACATCTATTATCCAGGAGAACCCGCCGGTCAACTCTCCGATTATACGAGTAATCGAATATGGTAAATCTTGAGCAAATTCTCCGCGACCTTGATCTCTCCGCCATAGCGCCTGGAAGCGATAAGCTCGATGAATGCCGGTTTTTTCTTTCTGCATTGAAGTCGCAAACAGAACGTCAATTCTTCCGTTGGTATTTAAGCGCGTATCTTGGTGCGACTTATAGCTATCTGGAGATCAAGGCGCTTGAGCTCTATTTCTCATCCTGCGATCCAGAAAACGGCGAGTCGGTAAAAGACGAGGCCGGACTGTCAGTGCTTCGGGAGTACGTTCGCGTGTTTCAGGAAAAAAAGCGCCCAGATTTTATTAAGACTTCAGGAAAAGCTGAAACGGCAAAAAAACTATACGAGATCCGGAAACAAAATACGCACCTACGGGCATTACCGATAATGGAAGGTCCTGTGCACGATCAACAACAGCAGTTTCTCATCGGCGAATATCGTGAAAAAGGTATCCCCGCTGTTGAATTTTGCGAAGAAGTTCAAAGCATGCTGGACCAAATCGATGCTGTCCTTGCATCTGTATAACAAATCGCTGCAGTTGACCGTCTAAAGCGCTGCCGCGCTTCGGTCGGCAACTGAGCTTGGGCGTTGAGCCTTTTACGCAGGTTTCATATCATGAGGCATTGACGGTATGTAGCCAGAAGGCTACAGTTTGATTATGCCTGAGATTCGCAAGACCGAAGCCTATGCCAAGTGGCTCGATGGTTTACGCGATATCCAAGCCCGAGCTCGTTTTAGTACGGGTGGAGCGCTTGGCAGCCGGAAATTCGGGGGATGTTAAGCCCGTGGGTGAAGGTGTTTCAGAGTTGCGGATCGATTACGGACCCGGCTATCGGGTGTACTATAAAAAGCAAGGCAAAAAGGTCATTATTTTACTAGCTGGCGGCGACAAACGTTCCCAGGCCAGTGATATCAAGACGGCCTTACGCCTTGCTCGGAACCTGTAGGAACGTACCATGACCAAGACTATGACTACCCCCTACGATGTCGCCGAGCACCTTCGCACGCCCGAGGAAATGGCTGCTTATCTAGAAGCTTGCCTTGAGGAGGCTGATGGGGACGCTGCATTCGTTGCCAAAGCTCTGGGCGATATTGCCCGCGCCAAGGGTATGTCTCAGGTGGCACGTGATGCTGGTCTGTCCCGCGAAAGTCTTTACAAGGCACTTTCTGGCGAACGAAGCCCAGGCTTTGACACAATTCTCAAGGTCATACGAGCCTTAGGCTTAAAATTGCATGCTGAAGCAGTTATCGTATTTGACTCAACGGCCCAACAAAGCGCTCCAGCCGAGGCTCGTGCCTCGCGCGGCTGAGTTTTGACGTTCGCGCCGCTGCGCATCGCTAACAACCGTTCGACTGGCAGAACCCCCTGCATAATCAGACGCCGTGCGCCTATGTATGCAGGAGAACCCGCTCGTCAACTCCCCGATTGAGCTTGTAACCCGAGGCGTATCAGGTTACGATTCGTCCATGATCAAGGGATTCCGACACAAGGGCCTGGAGCGCTTCTTCCGATCCGGCAGCAAAGCCGGTATCCAAGCCAAACACGCTGATCGGCTACGTTTGATACTGGCACGTCTGCACGCGGCGAATGGTTCGGAGGATATGGATCTACCGGGATTAGCGCTGCATCCTTTGAGTGGAGACCGTAAAGGCACCTGGTCGGTCCAGGTCAGCGGAAATTGGCGCGTTACCTTCATGTTTGAAGATGGCGATGCTTATGTTGTCGATTATGAAGACTACCACTGAGGTTGAGGCTATGCGTATGCACAATCCCCCTCATCCCGGCGAAGTTCTGAAGAGCTTGTGTTTGGAACCGCTGGGATTGAGTGTTACAGAGGCAGCGGAAGCACTTGGAGTCAGTCGCAAGACGCTTTCCAGTATTCTAAACGGGCGAGCCGGCATCAGCCCGGAGATGGCCATTCGCCTGTCCATGGCGTTTGGTACGTCCGCAGAGAGCTGGCTGAATCAGCAGTCGATGTTTGATCTTTGGCAAGCCGAGCGACGCGGGCCAAAGCCGCGTGTCAGGCGATTCAAGCCTACTCATCGCGAGCCCAACAATGGGTTGGAGCCGACACACTGAAGTGCGCGGCTCAACCCACCGTTATACCGGATGAGGATACATCAATGGCTATTTATGGAGTGGGAACAAATTGGGACGGAGAAGAGCAGAAAGATCGGTTTTTTTCCGAAGGAAAATTTATCCTCGGCTGGAATCAACGATCGGCCAGGTTCTCGGTCAATACGAGTGAAAGGAATTGGCATAGTAAAGCGCAGCTTGATGTCTTGCATGCTTGCCGGCGAATTAGAGGATAATGCTAGTAATTGGAACTCGCTCTTTGTGCATGTCGAGTGGTTAGTAAAAAAGGAATTCAAGGTCGAAATAGAGCCGGATCACGGCCGCCTCACGAATATTCGGGCTGCTACCGTCTATGAAGAATATTTGCCCCAACTGCAAGAGTGCATCATCACTAGGCTTATAGATGTATAACAAAGCGCCGCAGTTGACCGCCTACGTCGCTGGCGCTCCTCCGGCGGCAACTGAGCTCAGGCGTTATGCCGACAAGAAACATGACAGTGAAGGCAACGAAATACTTCCAGGCAACTCGGGTCAGACCGGATCGAGCGATAATCAAGGACGAATGGATTCAGCATGTAGTCCGGTTCCCTGAAAGAGAGTACATACAGGCAGACGGTCGAATAAGGCGATGGGCTAGAATTGAAGAAATGGAAAACCGATACCTGCGGGTAATCTTATTGTCGGATGGTAAAACCGTACACAACGCATTTTTTGACAGAGGGTACAAGGCATGAAAGTCAGCTATTTCGAAGACACAGACACGCTGTACATCGAGTTCCGCGACAATGACATAGCTGAGTCTAAAGACTTAGATGAGAACACTATTCTCGATGTGGATGCCAACGGTAACGTTTGCGCTATCACGTTCGAGCATGCAAGCCAGCGCACTGATGTAAGCCGTTTGATTGTCGAAGGCATTGCGGCATAACAAGTCCATCCAACCGACGCCAAAAAGCGGCGCGAATCGGGGAGTTGACTGCGCTAAACGGCTGCCCGCGCCGCTTCGCATCGCATCGCTAACAACCGTTCGATTGGCAAAACCTCCTGCATAATCAGATGCCTCACATCTATTACCCAAGAGAACCCACCAGTTAGCTCCCCGATTATGTGCACAAAGCCCGAAGCATTTGGTAGCATGATCCTGACGCCTCTAGGAGGTGAACGGGCGCCCATTAGGCTGTTCTCTGAACAGGCCCCGGGGGATGGGCTCTGCAAGCTCCGTCCAATTGGAAACTTACTTTTACGCGGTTGCGCCCGTGGGAGGCCCGGTCCTAGATCGGGCCTTTTGTCTTTATGCCAATGAGATTCGAAGAGCACCTTGAACGGGTCATCGCCGAGGAGGCAGATAAGCTAATTCAGAGATATCATGCTTATCACAACGCGCTTCACGTTGAACACCGTCGAAACTTGAAACGCATAAAAAATGCGCCGCCGAAGGTCGTCGAAGTTCCTGACTACTGGCAGCAGGATTTAAAGTTCAATCCGTTCTACGTTAAATCTCGGCGTAAGAGCATTGCCAGATCGATAACAAAGAAGCTCTCGAACAGCTCCTATACACCCCGGGATCCACACATCAAAGAGATCCCCAAACATGGCGGCGACGTGCGAAAGGTTGCCGTCTACTAGATCCCAGATGCCGCTGTTTCGAGGATTTTTTACGAGCGCCTGCTTGACAAGAACAAGCACAGATTCAGTTCGTTTTCGTACGCATACCGCAACGACCGAAACGTACACTTCGCCATTCAAGACATTTGGCTTGATGTGTCACGCGATGCCAGAGCATTTATCGCTGAGTTCGATTTCTCGGATTTTTTTGGTTCGATTTCCCATGAGTACCTTCGAGAGCAATTCGACTGCAACGGCTTTTATATCAGCGATGAAGAGCGCGTCGTTATTGACGCATTCTTGCAGTCGCGGGAGGTTGGGATTCCGCAGGGCACCTCAATCTCTCTGTTCTTAGCGAACTTGGTTTGCTGGAGGCTTGATCAGGAGTTTGAGCGGGCCGGCCTCAAATTTGCCAGGTACGCAGATGACACGGTGATATGGAGTCAGAGCTATCAGCGCATCTGCGATGCCTTTACCATCATCAACGATTTCTCAGCAGCAACCGGCATAAAGATCAACCCCAAGAAGTCTGATGGAATAAGCCTTCTTACACGTCCAGGTCTGCCGGCTGAACTTGCGAATACGAAGAGCTCCATCGACTTCCTGGGCTGCTCCATTTCTGTTAATTCAGTCGGCATCAAAAAGGCTTCGGTGCAGAATGTTCAGCAGCAGATTTCATATCTTCTTTATCGGAACCTTTTGCAGCCGTTGAGAGGGAAACAGCTCCGCGGACTTGTTATTCCTGCTAATGGCGAGGACCCAGCCCTCCTAACGGCGATGTTGCAAATTCGTCGTTATCTTTACGGTGGCTTGACCAGCCAACAACTCCGGAACTACATCAGTGGCCGGTCGAAGCGCATACATTTCAAAGGAATCATGAGCTTCTACCCGTTGGTCAATGACGAAGAACAACTTCGATTTCTTGATGGGTGGCTAGTTTCGACAATCTTTAGGTCAGTTCAATTGAGGTCGAAACTCCTCAAAAAGTGGAAGCATGATCAATCGCATCAGTTTCCCTTCAATGTTCCGAGAGATGAGCTCGTTGCACGTTTCAAGGAACAGCGTATTGGGCGAAGTCGTCCGCTCGAAGTGCCGATTTTACCTTGATCCAGAAGGCTCTAGAAGAAGGCCTTAAGGGACGCGGGATCGAGGGCGTAATGAATCCGGAAGCCAATGAATACAACTATTGAAGCGTCCGCACATAACAAACGCACCCGAGTTCAGGCGTTAAGGGTATAGATGAAACTGGAAACACAGGTCACCGGAAATATCGGCCTTTATTACGTGTGCTATCACCTATCCCGACTGGGCTGGAATGTTATGCCAACCTCTCGGAATGCACGCGGAATTGATGTTATAGCCTATGATCGCACAGGAACTGAATTTATTGGCGTCCAAGTGAAAGCACTCACAAAGCGCAATCCTGTCCCTCTCGGCAATAGCCTGGATAAGGTCATGGGAGACTTCTGGGTCATCGTTAACAATATCGGAAAGGAGCCGCAAACTTACGTGCTTCTTCCTGAAGAAGTAAAAAAACTGGTTCATAGGGGGGAGAAGGACGGTCGGGTCAGTTATTGGTTGCAGCCAAAATCTTACTGCGTGGATGAGTATTTTGAGGCTTGGGGCCGCATCGGTCGGGGGCATTAAACCCTTAACAAGTGCATTAAATTCGTTCTGGCCCGATGGGCCTCCGGAGACGCCCTAGTCGGGCGCTGTTTATTCTCATCTATGGAGCCACACCGGGCCATAGCCGTGGCAGATATATTGACAGCCCCCCTGCTTGGCTGATCAACCCATGGTTCAAGCTCGCACTCGTTGTCGTGGGTCTTTTCATTATAGGTGCTTCACTCCACATAGCTAAATTCATCGCCTGCGGATCACCCTGCCCAAGCAGGCTAACCAGTGGCTGCTTTGGTTCCATCCTGCTATTATCGCCAACCTCAAGCGCCGTCTCTTGGGTGTTTGCCATGGCGCTTCCAAAGCCAGTGTACAAACATACCTCAGTGAATTTTGCTACTGTATAAAAATGCAGCGAATATTGATCATTAAATTAGGGGCGCTCGGTGATATTATCATTGCGACCCCCCATATCAAACGAATCGTGGAGGGCTATCCCGAGGACGAGGTTTGGCTGCTCACCGCGCCGGGGTTTGCTGGCCTGTTTGCAGGCTATCCTAATCTACAAGTGAAGTCTTTCCCGAGAAAAGGCATCCAGTCCCTGTTCCCTCCCCTAGGATGGATACGAAGCCAGGGTTTTCAAATGGTGTTCGACTTGCAAGGGAGCGACCGTAGTAAAACCATGGTGGCCCTTTCCGGGGCTGCCCGGCGCTACGGTTTAGGCCCAGGTTTCCCTTATACTCACTGCCCGCCTAACAAGGGAATTGTGGGCAAGGACGCCCATAGTTTCAGCCGCCTGAACCGGCTATTAGAAACGACGGGGTTGCCACCGGCACAGGCGGGTCCTTATCTTGAGGCCAGTGATGAGCAACGCCAAAAAGTAAAGGATTGGCTGGCAGAAAAAAGGCTGCTGGGAAGAGAGATCGCCCTCATCCATGCTGGTTCCAGCGCCCGTTGGGAGAGCAAGCGGTGGGCGGCCGCCCATTTTATTACCCTGGGAACGATTCTGGAGCAGCAGGGGGTCGTGGTCATCTGGGTGGGCGGCTCGGAAGATGCTGAATTAAACCAAACCCTCTCCCAAAATATCGGTATGGATGCAACGGGGGATTTTTCTCTTCTGGAGCTTGTCGCGTTAGCGCGCCATGCCCGTTTTGCGGTGACCACCGACTCAGCGCCTATGCATGCTATCGCTGCTGCCGCTATCCCCGTTTATGCTTTGTTTGGACCCACCGACTGGCGCCGCAGCCATGCCGTTGGTCAGCAGCAGCGCGTTCTTGTGCATCCGGTAGCCTGCAGCCCGTGTTACCTGCCCGAGTGTCCCCCGCGGAATGCTCACCGTTGCCTGGCACAATTGCAGCCGGGGGAAGTGTTGGCACGCCTGCGCCAGGACGGGATGCTGGGATAAGGCTGGATGCCTAGATATTCTCTCCTATTAATGGCCAAGCAGCTGGCTATAGAGATTCAGATAAGCAGTGACGATGGCTTCCCGGGAATGATTACGCTGGAGGGTGGCGAGACCGTTTTTTCCTAACTGGGCTTGCAAAGCCTCGTCCGCGAGAAGGGCGGAAATTGCTTTGCTGAGAGCTTTGGGATCGGCGTTAGGAGTGATCCATCCATTTTCGGTGGGGGTCATGAGTTCCTGGGCGCCTTGGGTGTTAGTGGCGATCACCGGTTTGCCATGGCTCCAGGCTTCGAGGATCACATTGCCCAGGGGCTCATGCCGGGAAGGGCAGATGAAAATATCAGCCAGTTGGTAAAAAACGCTAGGGTTTTGTTGCCAACCGCCCCAATGGACCCGCCCTTCTAGGCGGAGGTTGGCAGCTTTGACCTGGAGTTCCTGTCTGAGGGGACCGTCACCAGCGATGAGCAAATGCACTGGCCGCCCGGCAATAGATCTGGGCAAAAGAGCGAAGGCGGCCAGAAGATCCTCGAACCCTTTAACAGGATGAAGGCGGCCAACCGTAAGGAGCACCCAGGCATCCTCCGGGATGGTCAGCTCCACTTTAAGCTGATGAAGTAAGGTTGGTTTCGTTGGCAGGGGAAGATCGACAAAGTTGCTAATATGGAATACCCGCGCCGCAGGCATTCCCTGTTGCACCAAGTACTGACAGATCCCGCGGGTGTTGCCAACCCAGGCGTGGGCGTGGCGATAACCTTTAAGATTGTAGTAGTCGCCCAGGCGGGCAATATGGATGGGTCCAACTTTACCAGGAATACGAGTCAAGCGCGTGGCCCGGCCCATATAGGTTTGTACAATCTCAGGCTGATAGTCGCGGATAAGTTGTCTAATTCGCCAACGAGCCCAGGGGTCCCAAACATTCCTCATGGGGATTGGTTTTTGGGGAACCTGGGAGTTTAGCGCCTCTCTGAGTGTACTCTGGGGAGGTAAAGCCGCCAGGATAGTTCCGGTAGTTTCGTGCAAGGCATTAACCAACCGGCAATAAAAACGCTCCGCGCCCCCTGATTGTTTGCTTCCGATCACGTGCAGGCAACGGATCATGGCGTTTTCTCTAAAAGTTGAAAAAGGCGGTGAGCAACAGTAGTTGCTGACAGTTGTGCGAGTTGGCCATCAGGCGCTAATGCATAGGCGTTACGATTCCCCCAGGGATGATAACGCTCCGGCCGCCCAGGGCCAAATAAGGTGAGGGTAGGGGTATTCATCGCCGCCGCTAAATGTCCGAGCCCCGAGTCGTTCCCTACAAAAATGCTGGCTTGTTGAAGTACTGCGGCTGCTTGCAGTAAATCGGTGCTTCCACATAGATCAACATAGGGTAGGGGCAAATGGGCGCCGATCGCTTGGCTGCGTTCCCGATCCTGGAGGCCGCCGACGAGAACCACGCCATCAAAGCAGTTTTTGACAGCATTGACTAGTGCGGTGAAGGCAGATGCAGGCCAGATTTTGGGGGGCCAATTCGCCCCTGGCCCTAAAGCGAGCCAGCGGTGTCCCGGCAGTGGGGATAGTTGCGCTTTGGCAAACTGTACCTGTTGAGGCTGTAACCAAACCCGGCAGGGGGGAATGGGCGCAGAGGGAGATAGCAGAGATGCCACTACCGCCATGTGGCGTTCTACAGCATGGGGACCGGCAGGCTTAATTCCTCGTTTGGTCAGGCGCTTTTGTGCTCTTAGTAGATAAGCCAGACCATCGGTGCGTAAATCTACCACCAGACTATAAGGAACGCGGCGTAGCTGATAAATCAGACTGCCCAGCCCTCGCCAGCCAGCTTTTTTATTTTTATGGAAGATACGTCCCCGATAAGGACAGTGGGCAAAGACCAGGCTCGAACGTGGATCTGCCATGAGGTCGATGGTGGCTTCAGGAAAACATTGATGTAAGGCTTCGAGGGCGGGTGTGGTAAGTACCGCATCGCCAATGTTGCTGAGCGTAAAAAACAATATCCGGCGCACGTTTTGATCGAGGTTTGGGCAAACTGCGAATGATACCAGACTAGCCTAAGCAGCCGCTAGCCAAATGAGTGTTGCCATGCGCCCTGTTATCCCCTCCCGCCGATAGGAATAGAAACGGTCCGGATCAGCAACGGTGCAGTATTGGCCGCCATAAATAGATCGGACTCCTCGCTTTGTTAGACTGAGGCGCGCAAGTTGGTAAATGTCCGCTAACCAGTGTCCTGGGCGGTTAGCGTTGAAAGCCAGGGCATGGTCATCATTCTGGTCTAAAAAGGTTTGTTTCACTTCGGGGCCAACTTCAAAAGCTTGGGGACCAATGGCTGGTCCCAGCCAGGCCAGCAAATGTTCTCCAGGAATGTCCAAAGCGTTAATTGTGGCTCCAATAATATCTGCCGCCAGCCCCCGCCAACCTGCATGCACCGCCGCCACCCGGGTTCCCTTCTGGTCGCAGAGCAGCAGTGGGAGACAATCGGCAGTGAGTATGGCGCATACAGGGCCGGGTCCATAGGCAATACTGGCATCGCCTTGTTGCCCCGGACCATAATTCGCAGAGACGATTCTTGCGCCATGGACCTGCTTTAACCAGCTTGGCTCGCAGGGCAAAGAGAGGAACTGGTAAAGGTGAAAGCGGTTTTTTTTAACCGCTTCCGGTGTATCCCCCACGTGTTCAGCAAGATTAAATGAATGATAGGGAGGGAGACTGACTCCACCGCTGCGGGTTGTGGTATAGGCACGGACATTGGCTGGGGCGGGCCAGTGAGGAATGATGGTTAGAGGATGTACCGTATTTTCCATCTATTATTTATATCACTTTGCCTTGAGATAAGCTTTTGGAGGTCGCCGTTCTCGCCTAGAGCCTGTTTATCTTTCCCAGGTAGTTTCAAAGATGCTGAGTTTTGGGTAAATTTTAGGTACTCATTTTTAAGGTTCTCGAAAATAGCAATAAGCTAACCAAGTGTTACTCCTACAATTAATGGTTCCTGCAATTGAGTTAGCCTTTAGATCCCAATATCTTCGTCTAATTCTCGATTTTCAATAGTATGCACCGGCGCTTTATCGCTACATTGGGGGCGACTGGTGAAGATGCGGGTGACATCGATTAGTCCCAGGTGTTCGATGGTGCGCCGACCAAGCAGGACAGGGTAAGTCAGATCACTGCGGTCATTTAAAGTAAATTGCTCCTCGTAAATTTCACCTCCTAGGCAAAGCTTCATTAGCACGGAGGGCCGGCGATCACTTTCACCGTTCGAGCTGGTAATTGTCACGAAACGGTAGACCGGTTCTTCAAATATTTCCTGAACTTTCTCTTTCTGGTCCTTTTGATCTTCGATTTCTACTGTGAAGCGTACCCATTTGGCATTATCCCGTTGAAAATATTCTAAGTTAGTGGCGTGGAGCGAGGAGCTAAGCGCACCGGTATCCATTTTGACCTTGGCGACTACAGGCCAGTTTATAAATTTAGCCAGTTCGAGCCACCCAAATATAGGCGGCTCCTCTTTCTCCTGGGCTGAAGCACTAGCGTTAAGTATCAGAGAAAGGGCAAGCGCAATCGGGGTAAATTGACGCAAGTGACGCAAGAGCATTTATTTCTCCTTAGGTATCCGGGGATTTTAGAATTCAGCAAAGTATATAGCTGGCTCTTTTTTATTCAAGCCTTGGAGCAGTCTATTTAGTGTAGGCGGCTCTATCAAGAACCGCTGAAGCCTGCTGTCCTTTAGGGAGAAAGCAGTTTAGCTTTTATGTTGGGGGTAGCAGGATGCGTGTTGCCAAAGGGAGACATGGCGCCAGATCAATCCTCCTTCTTAGGGCATTGATCCCTAAGGTTTTATCTCTCTGAGGGGGAATTCCTTAAGTTGGCAGGGAGCCTGAAATTCAACTCGGGCTCTCCTTCTTCACTCTGTTCTATTATTTCATCTTGTCGATAGCGTGCGCGGTTCTTTTATGGGATTACACCGACAAGCTTAAGGAAATACTGCTCGAATACTCATCTCCTCCATTTCAAGCCAGTCACGCCTACCAGGTTGGTGATGGAATCGATGCCCCTTAACCTCGCGCACCGGAAATATAGGCAGCCGTTAATTCATGGCTCGGTGTCTCGAATAAATGCTGACACTGGCCAAATTCGATCAGCTTGCCGACTCGCTCGGTCATCCAGAAGAAGCCCGCATAGTTGGCGACACGGCGGGCCTGGGCCAGATTGTGGGTGACAATCACCACTGTATAACGACCGCGTAGGCGCAAAATCAGCTCTTCTACCACCCCGGATGAGATGGGGTCGAGGGCGCTGCACGGCTCGTCCATTAACAGAATTTCAGGTTCCAGTACGAGCGCACGTGCAATGCAAAGTCGTTGTTGCTGGCCACCCGACAGGACCAGGGCAGATATGCCTAGGCGGTCCGACACCTCATCCCAGAGCCCCACATCCTTGAGCGCCTGCTCGATCTTGCGGTAGCGCGTTTGACGATCGCGTACACCGTGTTCTTTCAACGGCAGTTCCAGGTTGCGCCATATGGACAAAGGAAAAGGATTGGGTCGCTGAAAAATCATGCCAATGCGGCGTCTGAGCCTGAGTGTGTCCACCGGATCGCATAACAAGTCTTGGCCGTCAAACAGAATCCGCCCGTTGACACGCGCTCGCTCATGGTGGTCCGTGAGCCGGTTCAGGGTGGAGAGAAAACTGGTCTTGCCGCAGCCGGAAGGACCGATCAAGGCGGTGATGCAGCCCTTGTAAATATCGAGCGATACTTGGGATAATACTGTTATCTCGCCATAACTAACAGCAAGATCCCGTACCCGCAACAAGGCTTTGGGCACGCAACAGGGTGTTCCCTGTTCGATTTCCCCTAAAGTATAGGGAGTTGTTTCTTGTCGGCTCATGATACGACCAACCTCCGTTTGAACCATTTATCTACCAAACTTTGCGCCAGCGTGTTGAGTGTAATAATCAGGATCACCAGCACCAATGCTGAGGCGTAAGCCGCACCATCACCGCCGGTCACATTCATGGATAAATCGTAGATATGCACTGCCAAGGCCCGGCCGGAATCCAGCAGTGATTCCGGCATCCGATCGACATAACCGCTGGTAAATAATAGTGCTGCCGTTTCTGCGGTGGCACGACCAATGCCCAGGATCAAACCCGCCATAATCGCGGGACGGGCCGCCGGCAACAGGATGTACCAAATCGCGGCACTACGGGTCATACCGAGCGCCAGCGCGCCCCGCCGCCAGTCGTCATTGACAGCCCGCAAACCCGATTCACAGGTACGCACGAATACCGGCAGGATCATGCAGGCTAGGGTCAGCCCACCGGATAGCAGAGAGAACCCTAACCCAAGATAGATACTGAAAAATGCATTGCCAAACAAGCCATAGACGATGGAAGGCACCCCGGCCAGGATATCCAGTGTAATACCGGTGCCGTCGGCAAAACGGCTGTTTCTGGGAGCGAGTTCCGACAGCCAGATCGCCACGCCCAGGCCCAACGGTAAGGACACGGCTAGGGCAAGCAGCAGTATCCACAGGGTAGAAACCAGAATTGGACCGATACCACCGGCGCGGCCAGCATCGGCAGGTTCCGCGAACAAGAAAGACCAGGAAAAATGGGTAAGCCCCTCAATCACTACGTCGCCCAACACCCAGACCAATGATGCAACTACCAGTGCGGCGCAGCCAAACATCAACCAGGCAAACAAACGATCAGCCATGATGACCTGCCTCTCTGCGATGGCGGTTCACGCGGTGCGCACCCCAGGAGAGGAACCACACCAGTAAAGTCAGTAATAATCCCGACGTAAACAGGCTGGCGCGGTGATCGTCCATGGCATAGGCCATCTCCAGGGCAATATTGGCGGTGAGCACGCGCACGGGTTCAAACAGACCAGTAGGAATTTGGACGACATTGCCCGCCACCATCAGTACCGCCATGGTTTCACCCAGGGCTCTTGCTGTGGCGAGCAGCGCACCACCGGTGATGCCGGACCGGGCGGCTGGAAGCATAATATGGAGGATCTGTGTTTTGCGGCGCAAGCCCAGCGCCACGCTACCGGCCAGCAGGTCTTTGGGAACACTGGCGAGTGCCGAGGTGCTGGTCAGGGTAATCGTTGGCAGTATCATCAATGACAGCACCAGTAGCGCCGCTAGCAGTGAGGCACCCGGTGGTTGCCATTGGGTAATAAGGGGTACGAGGCGTGTCAATCCCCACAGGCCAAACACCACCGAGGGAATGCCGGCCAGCACGTTGAGCAGCAGGCGAAAGACTCGGGCAATATGAGCGACCGCATAAAACTCCAGAAAAATCGCACTGGCCAGACCAATGGGTAATGCCACCACGATTGCGCCCAGGGTGACTGCCAGCGAAGCCAGGATCATTGGCAACATACCAAACTTGCCTTCAAGGGGATACCAACCTTGACTCTGGAACAGACCGAGCGAAGCTCCATCACGCCAACTACTCATGAGAAACGGCCAGGCCTCGGTGACTAAAAACAGCACAATGAGTGCTAACAGCAGCGCAGCACCGCCGGATAGCAGGGTTAGCACTACGCTTAATCGGTGATCAGCCCGATTGTTGATGCTTTTGATTCCCATGCTCACCACACCATTTCATCACGGTGCGACAAAAAACTGCGCTTCAACGAGGTTTTTCACCTCGGCCGACTGGGCAAAGGCAATGAAATCCTTAACCAGTCCGGAGCGCGTCTTTTTTATCACCAGGTTTAGCGGGCGTGACAGGGGGTAACCGCCTTTTGCCACAGCCTCGACCGTAGCAGGTTGGCCCGCCATGGGCAGTAATTTGATAGGCGTCCCACGATCTTCTTCGTATTCGGCGGTACCGATGGATACATAGCCGATCGCTCCCGGGTTTCCTGATACCGTCTTGATGCCTTGCTGGTTGTCCCCGACTACCACGTGGGCCTTGATCTGGCTGTTCTTTAGCGCAAAGTAGTGCAGGAATAATTCCAGTGTCGAGCGTCCCTCGGCCTTGTTGACCACGGTGATCGGCAGGTCTGGGCCACCGACCTGTTTCCAGTGGGTAATTTTGCCGATGTAGATGTCGATAATCTGAGTATTACTCAGTGTGTTCACGGCATTGCTCTTATGGAGGATGAGGCCAATACCGTCCATGGCGATGAGGAAAGCGGAGAGATCCTGCTCGGTGGGTTTCAATGCCCGCGACACCATGCCGATGTCTGCCAAGCCCATTCGTGCATCGTTAATACCTCGCGATGAACCGCCCATCTGGACATCGATGCGGACACCGGGATGCTTTGATTCAAATCGTTTGGCAATTTCCGAAGCTAATGGGGCTACCGTGCTTGACCCCGTCAAAGTGAGCCGGTTGTCCGCCGCCTGGGAAAGCAACGCGGCGGTCAAAGTGAAGGATAATAAAAGCGTTTTTAACAGTACCCGCATCAGGACAATTTTCTCATGGCATCGCAGATGGACTCACGAGAGTTAGTCACCGACAAGGTGCCGACCAGTGCTTGCACACGCGAGTTGATTGTCTCGAAACAGCGGGCGAAGGCTTCCCGCTCCTGCTGGATATTGTCAGATGAGCCCGCCGGATCGGGAAGTCCCCAGTGAACATGTTCGTAATCACCGGCAAAGGTCGGGCAAACTTCTGAAGCCGCGTTGTCACACACTGTCAGCACCAAATCCAATTGTGGTGCATCGGGTTTTGTGAACTCATCCCAGCTCTTGCTGCGCAAAACCCTGTCCTCGGGCAGGCTCAACCGGCTGATCTGTTCCAGCGCCAAAGGGTTTACCTTGCCTGTTGGGCAACTGCCCGCACTGAACCCCTCAAACAACGGCGCGCCCACCGTATTGAAGATGGCCTCGGCCATAATGGAGCGCGCGGAATTACCGGTGCAGAGTACTAGAACTCGCAGGCGCGATGTGGTTGCAGCGTGTTGGGTCGTGCTATTCATGGATTTTGCTAACAGCATGGGATTGCCTCTGTCGTTCCTGCCACAGTGTCGAATGGCATCACTGAACCACAGCCTTCGAACAGACCAAAATGTCGTTTGAAATCGCCGATAAACTGAAAATGCCCAGCAAATCGTGTCTCGTGCAGCATGCGCCAGGTGTTGCCGCACACTGGAAATACCCGACCTGCCGCAATGGCGTGATGCTTATCCAATACGAATTGGTGTGGGCTGTGGGGAATCGTGCCCTGATAAATAACCGCCTGGCCGTAATCCTCACAGGCGCTTTCCAGCCCATCTAGTTTGAATAAACGGTAAGTTGCCGAGAAAAACTGCAGATTGCCGGTTTGTTGAGCCAGATTCCTGTCAGTCACCTCAAGGGATCGATCCTCGACCAGCCGTGGATCGGCAAAACCCGCGGCATTGGCCAGACGCAGAAAGTCGTTCCAGTACAAGGCGCCACCCAGACATTCACCATACAATACCGAATTGTTGCGCACGGCATCCGGCACACGGCGGTCGGAGTAGACATCCGAGAAATAGAGTTCACCGCCGGGTTTCAGAAGGCGGTGCACGCCATCCAATACCGCCGCTTTATCCGGTGACAGGTTTACCACGCAGTTGGAGACAATGACATCAAAGGAGCCGGGTTCCAGGTCCAGTTCATCGAGTTTTTCAATATACCCTTTGATAAAGCTCACGTTATCAAAACCGAAGGATTCGGTATGCCAACCCTGATGGGATTGAGCCACCGCCAGTTGTTCATCAGTCATATCCACGCCGACAACTTTGCCCTCAGGACCAACCAGCTGTGCCAGGGCATACACATCGCGACCCGACCCACAGCCCAGATCCAGCACTCGGCATCCTTTCAATAAGGGTGGACAAATCAGCCCGCAGCCATAGTAGCGAAATTGAATCTCCGGATGAATCCGCGCCAGTAGAGGCTTCAGCCAATCAGGCATAGCGCTGGCATCGCAGCAAGCAGTGGTTTTGAGATCGGCGGAACTTTGCAGCTGCTTACCGTAATAATCTTGAACGACGTCGTGCATGATAAAAAACTCCAATCAGGATGACTTGACTTTTGGAACCCGTTTAGATTTGCCTATTGCAGATACGCTTTGCCTCCAGGCGAATTGCCGAATCCGCTTAAAATCCAGATGATCTCCCTCGTCCTTCCCCTAATAGGCTGCCTGAATAATGCCATTTCTATCTACCAGAAAATTCGCTGGCATGGTGTTCATGTATCCACCAGTAGTGATGGGCAAATACCCCTTGCCAAACACAGCATAGAGCAGTGACGGCAAGCGAGGCAACATACCTTTTAGCAGGCCACATCAGGAGTGACGAATGGCATAGCATCCGTGAATAATCCCCCCTTCATCAGCCAAAATCGGAAAATGAGCATCATGACGCTGAGCGTAGCGCTGTAATTCAGCTCAGCTAATGGCTGTGAAACGTGGCGCCCAGTTTTCAGGCAAATACTGCAAATCCTGTGGTTCGTCGATGTCATGCAAAGGTGCCAGTTGCTTGAACGTCCAACATTCCGCCAGCATTCGCTGCCGCGTCAGCCGTGCGACGGCGGTGGAACTCCAGGGCATGTCGCTGAATACCTCGGGAAGGTGCCGATTCAAGCCCAGCAGGGCATAACCACCATCACTTACTGGTACCATACAGGCATCGTGGCGCTCCAGCGCTTGCGCTGCTTCACGCAGCTTTTTTGCATTCAGGCTGGGGCAATCAGTGCCGATCAAAATAATTGCTTGCCCGTTATTGGTAATTCGGCGTGTCGCCCTAGCCAGGCGTTCGCCTAAATCTCCTTCGCCCTGTTCGGACCATTCGAGTGAAACGGGTAGCGTTAATTCCTTCCAGATCGAATGCAGACGAGTCGGTGACACGCACAGCTCTACTGGTCCGGTATCTGCCAATACCGCCTGTTTGACCGCATGTTCCAGCAGCTTAACGGCAAGGTGTGCTGAGCCTTCTGCTCCAAGGGCAGGAATCAACCGAGTCTTGGCTAGTCCGGGTAAAGGTGCCTTGGCAAAAATGACTATGCGAATAGCTCTTTGGGGCATTGTATTCATGGTTTCATTGTTTCACCGATTGCTCATAGCGTTTGACTAGCTGTTCAGGCGGCACACCTCGCCAATAGGCCCAGCGTAGCCGCCACATCAGCCCGATCGTGCGCCAGATTCCTCGTTGTAGCCACCGACGCCCGGATGTAACGACTTTTGCTGAAAGACAGGCAGGGCGTTCAATGCACAGCAATCGCTTGGATAGTTCAATGTCTTCCATGAGAGGTTGCTCTGGATAACCCTGTATGTGTTCGAACAAGGTTCTTTCCACAAAAATAGCTTGATCACCGGTTGCTATGCCCGTTAACCGGGAACGCCCATTCATAAAAAAGGCCACCATGTTGAGCATCGCCGTATCGCCACTGATGTGGACATCAAAGCGTCCCCAGCGGCGCTTGTAAATAGCTCGGGAAATGCGCTCCAACCCATCTTTGGGTAAGCGAGTATCCGCATGCAAAAATACCAGAACCGAGCCGTTGGCCTGTGTCGCACCGGCATTCATTTGCACGGCGCGCCCACGGGCGGAGCGAATAACTTTGAAACCAATGCTTTCAGCCACTTTGGCGGAGCCATCCTGGCTGCCACCATCGACCAGTAGCACTTCGCAACCCTGTCGCTGCCAGTACTGTAAATGCGCCAGCAGATCCGGCAGCAACTCAATTTCATTCAACATCGGCACGATGATGCTGAACGCCGATCGTGAGTGCCACCGCCCCTGGTCAGCGCTTTTGGTTGAGTTGCCAGTCATAATCAAGAAACTCAATGTCCACTCCGGCTTCGGTCGCTCAGAAACAAGTTGCTCTGTTCATCAAGCTGCTCACGATCCCGGGCCCTCCCTTTTGATAGTCTACGACCGTGGCAGCCCCACCGTTGACCGGTGATACATGCGCCATGAGCAAGTTATTCCAGGTGTTGTGATTGAAACTCTCAGCCCAGGCGGTCTGAAGCGTCAGAATGCTTAGTAGCAGGCCCATCAGCAGGTGATGTTTTTGCATTACCTCTTCTCCATTGGTGATATTTCTCAAGCCAGATAAGAACCCGCTCTGGCGCATGAGCACGTTTCCACTCGCCGGCGGCATATTTGTTGGCTTCCGCCCAGGTGGGATAGGCGTGGATGGTGCCGAGAATTTTGCTCAGACCAAGCCCATGCTTCATCGCTAGCACGAATTCCGCCATCAGGTCGCCACCATGCTTACCGACGATGGTGACACCGAGGATACGGTCCTTGCCGGGTTCGGTGAGTACCTTGACGAATCCATGAGCGGCTCCGTCGGTGATAGCCCGATCCAGATCCTCCAGTCCGTAGCGGGTTACCTCAAAAGCAATGCCTTTTTTCTTGGCCTCCTGTTCGTTAAGGCCTACCTGAGCCACTTCAGGATCAATAAAGGTCGTCCAAGGTATGATGCGATAATCAACCTTGAACCTTTTGAATTGGCTGAACAGGGCGTTGACGGCGGCATACCAGGCTTGGTGAGCGGCAGTATGGGTGAACTGGTAGGGGCCTGCTACATCGCCGGCGGCGTAAATATTCGGATACAGCGTCTCCAGATAGTCGTTGGTCACGATGGTGCGGTTAGTTTCGATGCCTAGCTCTTCAAGGCCATACCCCTGCAATCTGGCCACACGGCCCACCGCGCAGAGGAGGGTATCGAATTCAATGATCTTTTCTACGCCTTCGTATTCCATAATCAGGCGTTTTGTACCACCTTGCTTTTCACAGCGGAGTGCTTTGTGGTTGGTAAGCACGGCGACACCATCACCTTGCAGCGATGCCTTGGCGAATTCAGAGACCTCCTCATCCTCACGGATCAGGATACGCGGGGCCATTTCCACCTGAGTTACTTGAGAGCCCAGGCGGGTAAAACTCTGTGCCAGTTCGCATCCAATCGGACCACCACCCAACACAACAAGGCGCTTTGGCGCTTCATCCAGTTTGGCAAACTCATCCCATAGGGTATCGCTGGTGACATAGCCCACCTCTTTAATACCGGGTAGAGGGGGAATAAAGGGGCGTGCGCCGGTGGCTAGGACGATGGAACGACTGGTTAATTGTTGCACGGAACCATCATTGCGCTTGATTTCCACAGTCCAGGGATCGACCAACCTGGCATAACCCTGAATGATCTCCACCCCCAACCCTTCGTACCGCTCGATACTGTCGTGGGGCTCAACCTGACGAATCACCTCATGGACGCGGGCCATTACTTTGCGGAAGGAAAAATGGGGGGAGGTGGCTTCCAATCCGTAGTGGTCGGCCTGGCGCATCTGGTGTGCCAGCTTGGCGCTTTTGATCAGTGCCTTACTGGGAACACAGCCATAATTCAAACAGTCACCGCCCATTTTGTGGGCTTCGATCAGTGTGACTTTAGCCTTCACCGCCGCTGCGATATAGGCGGTGACCAGGCCGCCAGCACCGGCGCCAATTACGATCAGATTACGATCAAAGTGACTGGGTTTTTGATAGCCTGCATACACACGGCGTGCCTTAATGACCGCCAGTAGTTTTTTGGCCAGCAGGGGAAAAACACCCAATAATGCAAACGACAGTAGCAGGGACGGCGACAAGATGCCTGATAGGCTGTCCAGTTGGGCTAACTGCGTGCCAGCATTCACGTAGACCAGCGTGCCAGCCAACATGCCGACCTGACTGACCCAAAAGAAAGTAAGCGCCCGAATGGGAGTGAGCCCCATCAAGAGATTGATGAGAAAAAACGGAAATACCGGAACCAGGCGCAGGGTGAACAGGTAGAAAGCACCATCCTTTTTGATGCCTTCATTAATGGGTTTCAGGCGATCACCAAAACGTTTTTGGACGGTGTCATGGAGCAGATACCGGGATATCAAAAAGGCGAGAGTAGCACCGACCGTGCTGGCAAAGGACACAATGATCGTTCCCCACAGCAGTCCAAACAAGGCCCCAGCAGCCAATGTCATCACTGCGGCGCCTGGCAGGGAGAGCGCGGTCACCAGCACATACAGCAGTAAAAAGGCCCCGCCAATCACCATGGGTTGGTCCGTACGCCATGCTTCGAATTGTGCCAGTCCCTGCTTTAGGCCTTCCAGTGTCAGTAGGCGGTCGAGATCGAAAAAGAAAAAGCCAACGACCAGCGCTGTTATGACCATCAATAAGTATGCTTTCTTCATTATGGGTATGCTCTGTCGTTGAAATATTTCGTCACAACTAGCCTTTCAGGTTGTTAAAAGGAACCACCACAACTGCTCCCCTGACCAGCGGTGCAGCCATAGCAATGGTCCGCTATACGGATGGGGTAATCGTTCAAGCTCTCTTCCAGGAGATCCCGTAAGTGCTTGCGTTTTACGCCTCCTAATGGCAGTGCCAATTGTTGATTGAAATCGCAGTCGTATAAGTAGCCCTGCCAATCCACGCTCACCAGGGATCGGCACATTACCTGTTCAAGGTTATTTGGCTGGTAGCTGTCTTTCAGCAACTGCATGTAGCCCTGAAATTTTCCTTTGGAAATCAGGGTAGAACCAAAACGCTTAATGGGCATATTAGCCAACGCATACAATTGGTTGAACTCAATACCAAAGTGCTGGCGCAGCTCGCGTTTGTAATCGGCTTCCAATGATTGCTGGTCGGGTGGCAAGGTCGGCCCCTGCGGGTTGTAAACTAGGTTTAGCGCCAGATCGCTGCCTGGCTGTCCGTATCCTAGAGTATTGAGCTTTTGCAATCCGGCAATGCTTTTATCAAAGACACCTTTACCGCGTTGTTTGTCAACATTTTCCAGGGAGTAGCAGGGCAGTGACGCTACAACCTCCACTTGATACTTTGCCAGAAACTCGGCCAAGTTTTCCTGCCCGGGCTCAAACAGAATTGTCAGATTGCACCGGTCAATTACATGTACGCCAGTAGCGCGGGCCTTGGATACCAGGTAACGAAAGTCGCTGTGCAGTTCTGGCGCTCCACCGGTCAGATCCAAGGTCTTGATGGGGCGCGATTTAAGTACCGGAAAGATCAATTCTAGGGTGTCCCGGTCCATCATCTCCTTGCGATTTGGACCCGCGTTGACATGGCAATGCAGGCAGCTTTGGTTGCATTTGTAGCCAAGATTGACTTGCAGGGTCTCCAGACTTTTTCGCCGAATAGGGGGAAAGTCAGTGACTTCCAAAAGGGGTAAGGTTGCATGCATCGTGATCTCCAGAGTCCGGTTGCATATTTCAGAATTTGAACCTTGGTCGTGCCAAATCGTTGATTTCTTACAAGGCATCTTTAATACTAGCTAGTATGACAACCGCCATAGTTGTTTTTTTAATAGGATACTTCAACCATGGTGTTATATCCGGTCTTAGCAGCTCCACATCGGTCTATCTATTGTCATCATGACTGGAGCTGGATTATGCGTGTAAGAATCCGCCGCCCCGATGCGACCAAGGTGTTATTAATGGCTGTTTGTGGGGCTGCCTTGATGAAAACCTGTCACCTGGGAAATAGGCTGTTCGACATCCTGGACAAGTCAAGGAGAATTGACTTTCTCGGCTCCCTTGGCGCTACGCATTTATGATGACGCTGCCCGCCGAGTTGGTCGAATTCATGGATGGAGTGGCGTTGGTGCTTGGATTGGATTTACGCCTGATGGCCATCCCAATGAAGCTCACAATGGCCGTCGGCACCGCTTCACCGGCACCGAGCTACAGTAGCATGGATGACTGGATTGCTCGAAAATTTCGGACTAGCCCGGCAGCTTCGGGTCAGTGGCATTAGCTAAAAAACAACAGAGGAAACGTTGGAATTAAACATGGATGTTTAATGCCTTCCAGCGAGAGTGCGAAATGAAGTCGCGCATCGACCCGCCTGCGCCAAGGGCGGTGCGGCAGGCAGGGCGGGAGGACCAGGTTACTTGCGTTTTGCCATGAATTAGCGCTATGATTTTCTCGTTGCCACAAGCGCGACCTATCCTCGGGAGGAGGAGAAGTGATGCGCGTGGAGGGTGATACCCAACCGAGGGCCTTGCGCGCTAAGTCGTGGCCAGCCCGAGGTACCCGTTGAAGCGCGAATTCTCCAGGCGGATGAGGTTTTGTAATAGGAACAAAATCGACATCAGTCATGGCGAAACTCCAATCACTCGCCGGACACCGCTCCGGAAGCAGCAAAGGCTTGCCTGACGGACGCAAAAAAGCAATTGGGATTCGTTCCTCATCTCTATTTCGTCCCTTGCAATGGTGGCCGACTACGATCGCTGGTATCCACGAGAAGTCCATGTCACTACGGATCTAGCAATCGCTAACCTGGTGAGATAGGCTATTTCTCTTGCGCTAATCCTCAGTACTGAACATATAAGCAAAAGGGTAAATATATAATTGAGGCGGATTTACACAGAAACCTTCATTAATCTCCTTAGGTATCCGGGGATTTTAGAATTCAGCAAAGTATATAATAGCCGACTCTTTTTTATTCAAGCCTTTGCTGTAAGCGCTATTTCAGTTCCACCTTGATCCAGCCGGATTTGCGCTGGTCGAAGTTTTGGTAGGCATCGATTACCGCCGTGAGCGGCTCCTGCTGGGTGAGCACCGCAGCGGGATTGACCACCCCGGTGTGCACCAAGTTGACCAGCATGGGAATATATTTACGGTGATTGCAATTGCCCATCTTGAGGGTAAGGTTCTTGTTCATCGCCTGACCGATGGGAAAAAAGCGATCATTAGGTGGGTAGACTCCGATAATCGATAGGGTGCCCGCTTTAGCCAAGCTTTCAACCGCCCAACGCAAGGCCTGGGAGGGAGCATCTCCAGGATGCCAGTGGCCGCCTTGGGGATGGTTCTCGGGAGCAATTTCCTTGAGTTCCTGCTCAAATTGCGCCTGTTGCGCATCCGTTTGCTTGGCAGCCGGCCCATGGTGCGGGCGCTCAGCATCCACGCCTACAGCGTCGATGGCGCGATCCACGCCGATGCCGCCGGTCAAATCCCTGATGGTTGCCACCGGATCCTCGGCGTTGAAGTCGATGATTTCCGCGCCTTGGGTTCGAGCCATTTCGAGACGGGAAGGCACAGAGTCCACGGCGAGTATTCGTCCGGCGCCCAGTAGCTGCGCGCTGGTAATAACAAACTGTCCTACCGGACCGCAGCCAAATACAGCCACAGTGTCGCCGGCTTTAATCTCGGCCAATTCAGCGCCAAAATAAGCCGTGGGGAAGATATCGGAAACCAGGATGGCCTCATCGTCGCTGACTTCATCGGGCAGTTTTACCAAACCGGCATTGGCAAAAGGAATCCGCGCCTTCTCCGCCTGCAGGCCATGGAAGGGGCCGGAGGCTTTCGGCCCGCCGAAGAAAGCGGTGCCGGCTAATAAGCCTTGCGGGTTGGCATTGTCGCACTGGGCATGATAGCCCGCACGGCAGTAGGCGCAATAGCCGCAAGCAATGGTGGAGGGTACAACTACACGATCGCCTTCTTTAAGATTGCGTACACCCTTACCGAGGGCTTCCACCACCCCGACAGCTTCGTGCCCGAGAATAGTGCCGTTTTCCATGCCGCCCATGGTGCCGCGCACCATGTGCAGATCGGTGCCACAGATAGCGCTGGCAGTAACCCGTATTACCGCATCGGTCGGGTCTTTGATCTGCGGCTCCGGTACTTCATCGAGGCGAATATCACCAATCCCGTGAAAAACAACCGCTTTCATTTCGGCCTCCTTATGAGCGGGTGAGGTTAAGGGTAACGGGGTAATTCTGAGCTATAAAAGGTGTGTTCTCTGCACCGGAAGCTAACCAAAATTCCGGTGATAAGCAGGGAACATCACCCTGAAACTCCCTGCCTATGAGATTAGAAGGCCGGGGTGGTTATGTCTACGATTTCCGCCAAATTTTTTTACTTGCCAGGGACTGGGGCGGCTGGCTTATGGAGAGCTTTAGCGATCTAAAATTTATTTGCGAACCGCGCGGTGGTTTGGTTATGGCCGCTGAAATAGCGCATTTAGCCTAAATTATTCTGAAGTTTTTGGGATTGGATATAGTTTTTGCCCATACTATCCTTATTACATGTTGGTAATAAACGGGTAACTAAGAATCAGATGTCTTATTCTACGATCATTAGTCCCGCTGAGCTTGTCGAGGCTCTCGGTCATCCTAACTGGGTTATTTTTGACTGTCGTTTTAATCTTATGGATTCATCAGCTGGCTGGTACGCCTATCAAAAAGGCCATATCCCGGGGGCATATTATGTCCACCTGGAGGAGGATTTGTCATCTCCGGTAACTCCCGGCAGCGGGCGTCATCCTCTCCCCAAGCCGGAGCAGTTGGCAGATAAATTGGGCGGCTGGGGCGTGGACTCGACGACCCAGGTTGTCGTTTACGATGATGCTTCGGGTGCCTTTGCGGCACGTTTATGGTGGTTGCTGCGCTGGTTGGGTCATAAAGCTGTAGCTGTTTTAGATGGGGGAGAGCAACGCTGGCGGGAGGAAGGCTATCCGCTGAATAGGGCAACGCCTGAGCCAGCGCCGGCTTGTTTCGAGGCTCGGCTCCAACCCTCCATGACGACTACCGTGGAAGATGTAGAGCATGCCTCGTTGCTTGGATATCTTCTCTTGGATGGACGGGCGCCAGAACGTTTCCGGGGTGACTTTGAGCCTGTCGATAGGGTTGCTGGCCATATCCCGGGGGCAAAGAACCACCCTTTCCAGCAAAATCTGAATAAGCAGGGAAGATTTCTGCCTTCCCAAGAGCTAGCAGGCGCTTTCCGAAAGCAGATGGGGGAGGTGCCATCTGCGCAAGTGGTGTGCATGTGCGGGTCCGGTGTCACTGCCTGCCACAATTTGCTGGCCATGGAAATTGCGGGATTTCAGGGGGCACGGTTATATCCTGGGTCCTGGAGCCAATGGATCACTGATGGAACCCGGCCTGTGGCAATGGGGGATGAAACTCATGATTAAACGTAAACTCATGGAGCTTGCTGTCCTTCAAGGAAAGCAGGCAAAAAACAGCTCAGCTTTGCTGGTAAGCCAAAGGTAGAAGGGTTAGTCTAGCGCCGAGAAAGGTATAGGCAGCTCCGGTATCGATGAAATACACATTACCCACGATTTTAAGGGTGCCACCTTTGATGACGGTATGCCCACAGTAGACTCGCTCGATACCCTCAACCGGGGTAGTACACTTGCCGGTAGCGCGACTGCGGCTCCAAAGCGCGTATTTATGGATAGCGGGATTACCCCGCTCAATCTCGGCGACGAATCGTGTCCAATTGAGATTGGCGGGAACGTCGGCGTGGACGATTCCAACCTTGCCCTGGTCAGTTTCAATTTCCATGGCAAAGGGAAGCTGCTTGAAGCGTTCCGAAAAAAGATTTCGAGTCGTTAGATCTAGGTCCAGCCACCATTCTCCGCCGTTCACCAGTATCCACCAAGCCGCATCAAACTCAAGGTTTTGGGCGTTAATAACAAACTCGTCATGGTTTCCTCGGCAGGAGTGGAACCAGGGGTATTCGAGCCAAGTGAGTGCGTCAGGGGATTCGGGGCCCCGGTCTACCAAATCGCCAACGGCGAATAACCGATCCTGGCTGGGGTCAAAACCCACGCGTTCTAGCGCTTGCGCCAATAGACTATAGGTGCCGTGTATATCGCCAACCACGTAGTCCTTGCCAGCCAGATTTTTAGAAAAGCGTTTGAATCGCACTGTATTGATATTTCAGAATATTTTGAGGTTAGCAATAAGCCACTCGGCATACCTTCAATAGGGTTTTCCTCCCCAATAAATGTATAGACTATTTTGCTGAGCGAAATCCTGTCTAAACCCTCGCCCAATCGGGCGAGGAGCGATCATGAGCTAGGCGTTTTGTCCACGCAGCGCTGGGTTTCAATTTGGATAGTGGAGTGTTCAATCCCAAATTGTTGGCGAAGACATTCCTTGATAGCCATCAAAGTCTGATCATAGTTGCCGCCTTGGCAGATGCTTGCATGGAGTGTGAGGAGCGGGCTCTCAGAGGTGAGTAACCAAACGTGGATATGGTGGATATCTTCTACGTCGGGGACGGTTTCTATCAATTTGCTGCGTAACTCCTCTACATTTAACCATTCTGGACTACCTTCCAGCAGGATATGGGCTGATTTCTTCATCAGTACCCAAGCGCTGCGGAGAATGAGCAAGGCGACGAATAATGACAATAAGGGATCGATAAAGGTCCAGCCGCTTATTAGAATCACGGCGGCGGCGGTTAGGGCAGCTACCGAGCCCAGTAAATCTCCCAATACGTGTAATAGGGCGCCGCGGAGATTAAGATTATGATGATCGCCACCATGGAGAATAGCAAAGGTTAGAATATTGATAACTAAGCCTGCTACCGCAACCATCAGCATGACACCAGCCAATATCTCGACGGGTTCTAGGAGCCGGGCAATAGCTTCAAGCAAGATCCAGATAACGATAAAAAACAAGGCCAGCCCATTGATCAAAGCGGCAAGTACTTGGAATCGCTGATATCCATACGAACGGCGAGCATCGGCGGGTTTACGGCTCACTCGAAAAGCAAGCCAAGCTAGCGTTAGGGCGGCGGTGTCCGCCAACATATGCCCCGCATCGGCTAGTAAAGCGAGGGAGCCAGAGAGTATTCCACCGATGGTCTCTATAATTGTAAAAACGCCGGTGACTAGCGCAGCCCAAAAGACGCGCCTCTCGTTTCGCGAAGGCTGTTGCTTAGAAGCGGGGGTAATGGACATTCGGTTATTCTGCTACTGTGCTCCCGGCTCCTGTAAATTGCTTCTCTGAATCTTGCTTCAGATCTGGCCCATTAAATATTGAGTCGCCTATCCTAGATATCAATGACCTAATTGGCTTAACTAGAAGCCATATCACCCTTACATCTGGTAGAAATTAGGCGTTAGGTAGTTAGAATAAAATCCCACAGATTTTTAGTAACTTAAAAATACAACGGCGTAATTACTAAACATTGTTGTTTGAGTTACTTAACCTGGAGTGTGCCGCCACGGCCTAAACCCCCTTTCACATCTTGTGCTTCGTAGTTTCTCAGGGCTTGTACCATACCGTTGTAGGCATCCATAAAAGCAGCGACAGTTGCTTTTCCTTCCGGTGTTTTTGAAAAGCCACCCAGGCCACCTGCCGCGCTTCCTCCAAATGCACCCAAGGCCGCGCCATAATTGGTAGCGGTCGAACTCCCCTCGGAGGCTGAAATTTGTACCGCCGAGCGGATATCATATAAGGAAAGGGTTACGACCGATGCTTTTGTTTCAAGCGCGCCGGCGAGTAATCCCACCGTGCTGTTAACTAATCCGCCGAGTACCCCACCCACTTGGCCCAGGGACGAATCATCAATAATAATTTGTGGTTCCAGGTAATAATCGGCAGCTACCCGTTGTCCTTTGTGTTGTTTTGAGCCAGCACGATATTCTCCCGAGTTACGCTGTAAATTGGTGACTCGGGTTAGGCGGCTATCGGTGCGCAGATTGCCTATGGTGGTAATAACAAAACAGTTCGACTGTTGCACTGCAAGCCGGAGTAATGGCTCAATGGAGGTAACGTGGGTGGTGCTGCCAAAGCGACCATACCAATCCGCCGCTCGACCATCGTCTACCGCCAGTGTTCCTAACGGCTGCTCACATCGTTCTAAAGAGGCGTTAGCATCTACGCTAGCGCCTCCCCCCGCAGCTCCGGATACTGCCGTGTGCTGGTCTCCGGTAGTTACACAACCCACAAGGAAAAAACTACAGCCCAAGAAAAGTAGTTTCTGTAATCTAAGAAAATTTGTCATAATATTTTTATTCTCTAATATTTAAGTTCCGCTGATCATTGATAATGAGGCTGCCATAAATTGGCATAACTTTATCATGACGTATCATTCTTTATCTACGTGGAATTTAGCTGTACCGGAGATGGAAAAAATAAGCATTCGAAAGTTAGGCATGAGGCTCTTATGCGGATTGATATTTTGCGCGATGCTGATAGCCTGTACCCAGGCTCCCCCCGCTGCAATGATACGTGTTTGTGATTCTAAGGGTTGCTCCTATCGTCCTAGTGATTCCGCTACCTACGATCCCTCTGCCACGGTACCCGATGAAGACCCAGAGGGGCGTATTGCAGCCCTGGAAGCACTTGCGCAACAAGATCCCCAGGCTGCATACGATCTAGGGCTGCGGTTTTTCCGTGGCGACGGGGTGCCGCAAGATAGCTACCGTGCACTCCAATGGATGCGCAGCGCGGCGGAAAGGGGCAATCTCGATGCTCAAGTGGCCTTGGGACAGCTCTATTTAACGGGTCTTGAAGAGTTAGGCCCGGATCCCCGCGAGGCCGAAAAATGGCTGACTATCGCGGCGGGTCGTGGTAATGAAGAGGCGCAAACGCTTTTGGCGGAGGCAAGAGAGGCCCGGCAGGCGGAAGATGCCTATTTCAAATGGCGTAACCGCTGGCGGCCACTATTCTACCGCCGTTGGTATTACAATTACCCTTACCGGTTCTATTGGCGGAGGGGTGGTTGGCACCATTATTAAAGGGTAATATTCAGGAGCTTGCCAAGTTTTGGTCCGGAAAAGCGTTATTTCTCCAACGCACGCTGATAGGCGCGCTCTGAAATAGCATCCCAGGTACTAAATTTTTCCCGAAAAGCACTGTAAGCTTCATAGACTTGCTTAAATTGGGGGTCACTAGCCGCATGTTCTGCTAGCATTTGCTGGGTAAGCTGGCGTAGCTTGGTGAGCACATCATCGGGGAAAGCTAGAATTCTGGTGTGCGTCTGTGCTTGCAGCTCCCTCAGTGCTTGTGCGTTCCTCGCTTCCATTTCCGAACTCATTCGCAAGTTTTCAGCTTGGGCGGCTGTGGAAATAATAGCTTGGAGATCTTCAGGAAGGGACTGCCAGGCTTTTTTATTGATAGTCAGTTCCAGCACCGCGCCTGGTTCATGCCAACCGGGATAATAGTAATACTGGGCGGCTCGGTTCAAGCCCAAGCGTAAATCATGGAAGGGGGCGATCCATTCGGTGGCATCGATGGTATTACGCTCCAAAGCGGTATAGACTTCCGCCCCTGCTAGGAGCACAGGATTGCCGCCAGCCTTGGCGAAAACCTTGCCACCGAGACCGGGAATACGCATTTTGAGACCTTCCAAATCTTCGGTGGATTTAATTTTCTTGTTAAACCAGCCGCCCATTTGGACCCCGGTATTGCCGAGTGGAAAGGGAATAACATGGTAGGGGGCGTAAATTTCCCGCCACAGCTTCAGTCCGCCACCCTCATAAAGCCAGGTATTCATGCCCTTGACCGTCATACCAAAGGGGACGGTGGAGAAAAATTGCGCGGCGGGAATCCGGCCAGCCCAGTAATAGGCCGACCCATGGCCCATATGCACCGCTCCCTGGGAAACCGCTTCAAAGGTTTGCAGTGGTGGAATTAATTCCCCGCCAGCAAAGACTTTGATGTTAAGCCGTCCTCCGCTCATGGTTTTGATATTGTGGGCGAAGCGTTCTGCTCCTTCCTGGAGAACTGGAAAGCCAGGCGGCCAGGTCGTCACCATTCGCCAGCGAATGATTTGGGTTGAGGGGCCTTCGATAGTGGTATTTGGGGGTTCGGAGCGGCAGGCGCTAAGGCTGAACAATACTAAGAATAAGAGGAATGTTGAAACCCGTTTCGTCATTCGGAGCATGCCTGTTACCTTCAAATTTTGAGTGCTCGATTCGCGCCAAGGCCAGAAAGTGGAAAAGCAGCCAATGGTGCTAGGGGCTTTAAATGATTTGGAGGTTAGCGTAGATCACCACCAGCCATTTAGCCCCTCCTTGAATAAAATTGACTTGGACGCGTCTCTGGTTGTCTTTTCCCTCTAAATTTAATACGACTCCCTCGCCAAACTTGGGGTGGTTGACCCGTTGGCCGATTCGAAATCCATCTATCGAAGAAACAGGTGCGGTAGGCTGGGGAGCACCGCCGGGATGAATAATATCGATGTGGGGCTGCTGCTCGGAGGTGAGCTCGGTGGGAATCTCATGGAGAAAACGGGAAGGCTGGGGATAGCTGTCCGAACCATACAACCAGCGGCGCGTTGCGTAAATGAGATAGAGGTGGCGCTGAGCTCGAGTCATCCCCACGTAGCAGAGGCGGCGTTCTTCTTCCAGTCGCCCCGGTTCATTGCGGCTTTGGGGGCTTGGAAATAGCCCTTCTTCCATGCCGATCATAAATACTAGGGGGAATTCCAATCCCTTCGCCGCATGCAAAGTCATCAATTGCACGCAGTCCTCCCAGCCTTCAGCTTGAGTCCCCCCCGACTCTAGGGCAGCATGGGCTAAAAATTCTGATAGTGTTTCCAGACTTGGATCTTCGGGTTTAAATTGGGAAGCGGCATTAATGAGCTCTTTCAAGTTATCCAGGCGTGATTGAGATTTTTCACCGCGGTCTTTGCGATAGTGGTTGAGCAAACCACTATGGTCGAGCACGCTCTCAATTTGTGCGGGAAGGGACAGCCCCATGATATCTGTGGCCATGCGCTCCATAAGCGAGTGAAAGTGCCGCAGAGCGGTAGCGCTGCGCCCAGGGAGGTGCTGCTGGGCGACAAGCTGGACGGTGGCCTGCCATAGGGAAACCCCTGCCTGCCGGGCGTGTTCCCTGACTTGGGAGAGCGTTCTTTCGCCAATACCCCGTGGCGGGGTATTGACAATTCGCTCGAAGGCGGAATCATCATTTTGATGGGTCACCAAACGCAGGTAAGCCAGGGCATCCTTAATTTCGGCCCGCTCGAAAAACCGCAGCCCCCCATGGACCCGATAGGGTATTCCTGCCTCGACCAAGGCGGCTTCTACTATTCGGGATTGAGCATTGGAGCGGTAGAGTACAGCGGTATCGGCGCCCATTCCCCCTTGGGCTTTCCAGGCATGGATACGTTCGGTTATAAAATGGGCTTCGTCCCGTTCATTAAAGGCTTGGTAGATTTGAATAGGCTCGCCATCTTCGCTCTCCGTCCAAAGATTTTTCCCTAAACGCTCTGTATTATTGGCAATGACTGCATTAGCCGCAGCGAGGATAACACCCGTTGAGCGGTAATTTTGTTCCAGGCGAAGTGTCCGTATAGCGGGAAAATCCCGGCTTAGCTGCTGAATATTTTCAATCTGCGCTCCCCGCCAGCCATAGATAGATTGATCGTCATCACCGACAATAAAGAGTTCTCCCTGATGGCCGGCTAATAATCGCAGCCAAGCGTACTGAATGGCGTTGGTATCTTGGAATTCATCCACTAAAACATGGGTAAAACGGTTTTGGTAGTGTTGGAGTACATGGGCATGGTCCCGCAATAGTTCGTGAGCCCGCAACAAAAGCTCGGCAAAGTCCACCAAACCGCTGCGCTCGCAATGGCTTTGGTAATCATGATAGATACGAATTTGCTGCCGAACATGGGGATTAGTGCCCTCTTCAAGGTGCTGGGGGCGGAGCCCTTTATCTTTATGGCTATTGATAAACCATTGGGCCTGGCGTGGCGGCCAGCGGCTTTCATCCAGATTGAGATTCTGCAAAATCCGGCGGATCAAGCGGTATTGATCCTCGGAGTCCAGAATTTGAAAGTCCTGGGGAAGCTGGGCTTCTTGCCAATGGGCCCGTAACAAGCGGTGGGCAATGCCATGAAAGGTTCCCACCCACATGCCACCCACAGGCGTTTCTAGTAATTCCTCGATGCGCCCCCGCATTTCTCCGGCGGCCTTATTGGTAAAAGTGACGGCCAGGAGATTTACAGGAGCAATCCCTTGACTGCGGATCAGCCAAGCCATTCGATGGACTAGGACTCGGGTTTTGCCACTGCCTGCTCCGGCAAGCACTAAATGGTGCCCTGGCGGGGCGGCGGCGGCCTCACGCTGGGCTTTATTCAGTGGGTTGAGTAAAGAAGAAATATCCATGGGCGCAATTTTAACAAATTGCGCCTCTACTAGGGGATATAGGCATTAATTTAGGAGGGGGATAGGCTCGGATTTGCTAATAATTTTGCCTGCTAGGAGGATAGTTTAGCCAGCACCCGTTCTGCTGCTTGCAGGGTGGCCGCTATGTGTTCATCGTTATGGGCACTGGAGACAAAACCTGCTTCAAAGGCAGAGGGAGCAAAGTAAATGCCGTGTTCCAACATGCCATGGTAGAAGGATTTAAAACGATCTAGATGGCAGTTGGTTGCTTGTTCGTAGCAGGTGATTTCTTCCTCTCCAGTGAAGAAGAGGCCAAACATACCTCCCACCTGATTGGCCGTCATGGGAATATCCGCATCACGGGCTCGGCCTAGGATACCATTAACCAATTTTTGGGTTTGGCGGGATAAATGCTCGTAAAACCCAGGGGCCTGAATCAGTTTGAGAGTGGCCAATCCAGCCGCCATGGCCACTGGGTTGCCAGAGAGGGTACCGGCTTGATAGACGGGGCCTAGGGGGGCAATCATCTCCATAATTTTTTGGCGGCCACCAAAGGCGCCCACCGGCAAGCCGCCACCCACTACCTTGCCTAGGGTGGTTAAATCCGGGGTGACATCATAAAATGCCTGACCGCCTCCCAGGGCGACCCGAAAACCGGTCATGACCTCATCAAAGATAAGGACACTGCCGTAGTCATCGCAGATAGTCCGTAATCCCTCTAAAAAACCTGGAACAGGTGGGACGCAATTCATATTCCCAGCAACAGGCTCGACAATGATGGCCGCAATTTGCTCGCCAAAATGGTTAAAAATTTCCTGGACCTCCCCCAGGTTATTGTAGCTGACGGTCAGCGTATGTTCGGCTACCGCCAGGGGAATGCCGGGTGATGTGGGTACCCCGAGGGTCAGGGCGCCTGAGCCGGCTTTCACCAGCAGAGAGTCGGCGTGACCGTGATAGCAACCCTCAAACTTTAATATCTTGTCCCGCCCGGTAAAACCACGGGCGAGCCGGATAGCGCTCATGGTGGCTTCCGTGCCTGAGCTGACCATGCGGACCAGATCCATGCTAGGGACGAGACGGCACAGAGTTTCAGCCATTTCGATTTCAGTGGCGGTCGGAGCGCCAAAGCCCAGTCCCTGGGCTGCCGCTTCCTGGACCGCCGCAACCACTTCCGGATGGGTATGACCGACAATCAAAGGACCCCAGGAGTTGACGTAGTCGATATAACGGTTATCGTCCACATCATAGAGATAAGCACCCTCGCCGCGGACGAAAAACACGGGTTCGCCGCCGACGCCCTTGAAGGCACGCACGGGAGAATTGACCCCGCCGGGAATATGAGCTTGGGCCCGTCGAAATAAGTTATCTGAATGGATCTGGGTCATGAGAAAACCTCTGCTATTTGTACCACGGCGTTAGGTAAAAAATGGGTATTTTGTGCACTCGAAATGGCTAAGGGCGCTTTTTATTTTCCAGGGGCAATATATCATAATCATAAGGTGAGGCTAGACTTCTTCACCAGCCAATAAGGTGCCTGTTGCGCGGGCCCCCCGTTAAGGGGCAATGGATTTTGAAAAAACATTGAGTACCACTACGCCTGCTATGATGAGCGCGAGTCCAAGGAGTGCGGGTGTATCTAGAGTCTGCCCATAAAAAAGCCATGCAACCAAAGTGATTAAGGCTACGCCAACCCCTGACCAAACCGCATAAGCAACCCCCACAGGGAGGGTGCGCAGGGTAAGCGATAGAAAATAAAAGGCTGCGCCGTAGCCGAGAATAACGGCCAGTGATGGCCCGAGCCGGGTGAATCCAGCCGCAGCCTTCAGGGACGATGTGGCAATCACTTCCGCCAGGATAGCTAGTGACAAAAAAATCCACTGCATTATTAAAAGCTTTTGTTAGTTATAGGTAGCACTTTTGGTGTGTTCAGTTTCTTCAGTTTGTCGGCTTTGAGAAGGCGTTTTCCAATTTAATGTTCGCTGGGGAAATGGAATCTCAATCCCCAGTTCATCGAAACGGTTTTTCAGCCGCCGCCGGTATTCTCGAGCGATTTCCCATTGTTTACCGGCTCTAGTTTTAAAACGACAACGAATAATGATTTCTGATTCTCCAAATTTTTCCACCCCAAACATTTCAAAATCTTTAATAAACCTGGCGCACATTGGAATTTGCCGCATCTCTTCTACAACTTTTTTCATCACCTCCATGACATGGTCGACATTTTCTTTGTAGGCGACGCCGATATCAAGCACCATCTGCCCATAACCCTTGGTGAAATTAACGACTTTCTTAATTTCACCGTTGGGGATATAGATAGCTCGACCGTCCAGATCCCGTAATTGGGTATGGCGCAGATTCACCACCTCCACAACCCCCGAAAATTCGTCAATCTGAATGATGTCATTAATGCTGTATTGTCCTTCTATCAGAATAAAAATACCGTTGATGATATCTCGAATCAGATATTGTCCACCAAAGCCCAGGGCGAGGCCCACGATTCCTACACTGGCTAAAATCGGTGCCATATTAATGCCGAATTCATCCAGGACAAGATAGCTCACAGTGAGCACAATTAGAATGGTGCCAAGCCAATTGAGTAATAGCACCAGGGTTCTTAGTCTGGCGCTGCCTTCCCGGACTTCCTCTCTTTTAACTGTTACGCTTTCAAATTTATTGACGGCGAGTCTCTTTATAAACCAAATAATAAAGCCCGCTAAAATAATCCAGGCTGCGGTTGTGGCTTGCTCTAGGAAAGTCCGCTTTGCTGCCCGCTGCTTTCTTAATTCTGCAAACTCTTGTTGAAGTTTTTCAATTTCAGTTTCCGTAGCAGTCGTTTTTTCTTTCGCGGCTTGCTCTTTAGCTTCGATAGCGGCAAGCCTGCTTTCTTCGGCGGCAGTCGCCTGTTTACGTTTTTCCGCTTCTTCCGCTAATTTTTCAACTTCTTTTTGGTCAGCTGCATCCCCCGTGGCTTGGGCTTTAGCCTTGGCGGCTTCTAGTTGCTGTTGGGCTGCCCTGGCTGCCTGTGCTGTTTTTTCCACTTGCTGTTGCACCGTGGCTTTTTTGAGGGCGGTTTGCGCCGCCTCCAGCTTGGCCGCCTCAGCGGTTTCTTTCACCTGTTCTATTTTTTTATCAGTCTCTTCTGCTTTTTTTTCTAGGGCCTCTACCTCGGCTTTTCTTCCTCGTTCCTCTACTTCTTGTGGTTGTGAGGCAATGGCAGCCGGCGGCTTGACCTCAAAGCTAAAGGGCTTAGTCTTTTGTCCTTCCGAGTTGCTCACTTGTGCCTGCCAGGTAGCGGGCCCCGTGGAAACATTGACATAGATCTCCAATATTTTGCTGCTTATGAACCGAGTTCGTTCGGGGGGGATAGGGAAAATTCGCTCTCTAAGGCGCAACATGACTTTTGACTTTGCGTTAAAGCCTTCTCCGATTAGCTTAATCCATTGCCGTTGTTGGGCTCCTGGAACAGGATTGGGTTTAACCGCCGTTATCGTTGGCGAAGCTGAATTTTTTGTGGTGTTTTCTTGCGGTGTTAACGTTTCTTCGGCGTGGGTATTTCCGGCGATGAAAATAGCTAAAAAAAGCAATAAGGCGCGCCAATTCGCCATTGAAAAACCTCTCTTTAATTATCTTAGATTTTGACTTATGCGGGGAAATTTTCGTTTGGTTTAGTGCAGACAACGAAACATTTGCCGCCGATAAAGGGGAACGAGTTCATGATCAGAACCGAGAATGCTAAACACGGCTAGCAGAGCTTTGCGGGCAGCGCTATCTCCATATTTGGGATCCCGTTTGAGCAGATCCAGGAATTGTTCCAAGGCGCCCTGGTAATCCCTAGAAAACGCTTGCTGTACGCCAAGGAGATAACGGGCCTCGGAATCCTCCGGATTTGTTTTGAGGCGCTGCTTTAGAAGCGCGATATCTGGAGCACGGCTGGCAAAGGCAGTAAATTCGATTTGCGCCAGTAGGCCGCTTGCGGGTTCTTCCTCCCGTATTTCGCGGGGTAGTGTCGTTAGAATTTGTTCGGCTTCTGCTATTTCTCCTTGTTTGAGGAGGGTTTCTGCTAGGGTTAGAGAGATGCGGTGGTTTTTCGGGTCTATTTCCGCAGCCCTATGCAAGAGCTCAAGGCTCCGCTCTTCTTGTCCAGTTGCCCGTGCTGTTTGAGCCTGCTCCAACAGCAGATCGGATTCGCGGATGAGATGTCGATCAATGGCAGCGCGGATAGCCGATTCCGGTTGGACACCCACCAATTCTTCAACGACTTCGCTATGGCGGAATAGTTTCAAAGTGGGCAGGCCGCGCACTCCGTACTGATGCGTTAAGCTTTGCGCTTCGTCGGCATTTACCTTGGCCAGCCAAAATTGGCCCTGGTAGCTTTCGGCTAACTGCTTTAAAAGAGGCATGAGCATTTGGCAAGGCTGACACCAAGCCGCCCAGAAATCCACAAGAACAGGGGTTTGGTAGGATTTTGTCAGAACCTGTTCGGCAAAGTTGGCTTCAGTGATATCAAGAATATAATTGTTTTCGCTCATTGTTAAATTTGGAGTGTTCAAGACATTACGGAAAAGGTTAAAAAAGACGGGGTTTAGGCAAATTCCAGCTTGGGAAATGTTGCCGGTAGGCAGCCGCTGCCGCACGGATATCCCTGCTTTTGAAGAGTCCACCGATTACAGCCACCGCGCTGGCGCCCGCTTCGATAACTTGCAGTGCGTTTTCTGGCGTGATGCCGCCAATGGCTACAATCGGCAGGTTTAAATTCTTTCGAGCTTCTCTCAGCAACGCCAGGGAAGCCCAAATGGGTTCTGGTTTAGTGATGGATGGAAATAAACGACCGAAGGCCACATAATCAGCGCCGGCTTGTTCCGCCGCAATCGCCCGCGCCAAGTCATTATAGCAGGAGATGCCAATAATCGCTTTGGCGCCCAGGATCTTTCGGGCTGAAGTAATAGAAGAATCATCTTGTCCCAGGTGAACACCCTCTGCGCCAATTTCAGCGGCAAGCAAAGCATCGTCATTAATAATCAGCGGCGCCTGATATTGGTGGCAGATTCGCTGCAAGGACTCGGCCTCTTTATAGCGCCGCGTTATCTCTTGGCTTTTGTCCCGATATTGGATTAGAGAGGCGCCACCCTGTAATGCTAGGGCAACGGCATTACCCAAATCTTGACGGGGTAATAGGTGGGTGTCAGCAATGGCATAAAGGCCGCGAATGGAACTGCTCATGGGTATGCGTGGATAACTAATGATATAAATTAATATAGAAAGTTTATCAATCTCCTAGCTGAGATGCGATTTTCCCCTGCTGAAAAAACATGCGAGAATCCGCCTCATCGCACCCCATGGATTTCATAATAATAGGTTGAGTGAACGGCTTATGAAGCGCTATATGTGTATTATTTGTGGCTTTATTTATGATGAGGCGGAAGGCTGGCCCGAGGATGGCATTGCCCCCGGCACCAAATGGGAAGATGTTCCTGAAACTTGGCTTTGCCCCGATTGTGGCGCGGGTAAGGACGATTTTGAAATGGTGGAGATTTAGAATTTTTAGGGGCCAAATCGGAGAATAGCAGCGGTTGGTATGGGTGCCATGGGCGATATGAGGCTTTAGTAAAGGATTCTCTCATAAATTTATTGAGAATAATTTGTATTTAAATTATTATATGCCCCCCTTTGTCAAGGAAGAAATTATCTTTAGAATCCGGGTTTTTGGAATGGTGTTTTTTCGCCGTTAGTGGACCCAGAATGCTGTAGCGCTTTTTTGCGAATCTTTGCAGGACAGTAAAGAGGTTTGTTTATTCGAGAGTTGAAGAAAATTTATGCCTCAGAAGTTAGTCAAATTAAGCCTCTATATAGTGTTGACCTTTGTTATGGGGGCTACCATGCAGGGGATAGGGGCTCCATTGGAGAGCGCTATCGATGCTCAGGTCAAGGCAGATCAGGCGGCCGCGAGATCACAGCGCAAAATCGATGCCTTGTCCGAGGAGACGGCGGAGCTTTTGGCGGAATATCGCCAGGTGACAACCCAGCTTGACAGTTTCCGTACCTATAACCGCCAACTGGAGAACTTAATTCGCTCTCAAAAGGAAGAGTTTGCTTCTCTGCAACAACAGCTTACCGATATTGAAATTACCCAGCGGGAAATTGTACCTTTGATGCTGCGCATGGTTTCATCCTTGAAGCAATTTGTGGCATTGGATATTCCTTTTCTTCCGCGAGAGCGCCAGACTCGTATCGAGCAGCTTCAGATTCTTATGGATCGAGCGGACGTAAGCTTGTCGGAGAAATACCGGCGCCTTATAGAAGCCTATCAAGTAGAAGTGGAATATGGGCGGACCATTGAAGCCTACCGGGGAACTTTGGATATGGATGGAAAGCCTCATACGGTGGATTTTCTCCGGGTTGGGCGCACGGCCCTGTTTTTTTACACCCTGGACGGCAAGACTTCTGGGCGCTGGAATGCTCATGGGCAAAGCTGGGTGGTTTTGCCCGATCACTACCGGGCTGCCATAGCTGAGGGTCTCCTCATTGCCCGCAAGCAGGCCCCGCCGGATCTATTACTGCTCCCTATTCAAGCGCCGGAGGCTAGATAGTGGTAACGGCCAAGTTTTATGCCCTGCATAAGGGCAAGCAGGTATTTCTGGGGGTGAAAGGTTTAATATTTCTCCTTGGCCTGATCGCATGGTGGACTCCGCTAAATTCTTGGGGTGCTCAGGCGCCGAAAACGTTGGATCAGCTCTTAGAACAGGTCCGCCAGGACAGCCTTCAAGATCGCAAGTTAAATGCGAAGCGGGAAGCACGCTTTCTCGCTGCCCGCAACCAACAAAAGGAACTGCTAGCAAAGGCAAAAGCAGACCTTCAGGCCGCCGAGCAACGAGAAGAAAAACTGAGGCAAGCTTTTGAACAAAATGAAAAAGCTTTGGCATCAAGGGAGGCCCAGCTCAAGGAGCATTCTGCCTCCCTGGGAGAGCTATTCGGGGTAGCCCGGCAAGCAACCAATGACCTCCTGCAAATTATTAATAATTCTCTCGTATCAGCTCAACTTCCTGGACGTGCCGAGGAGTTGTCAGCCATTGTGGCGCACAAGGCATTACCGACTATCGGTGAACTGCGTCAATTGTGGCTGAGTTTGCAGGAGCAGATGACGGAATCGGGGAAAGTCGTCACTTTTTCGGCTCCCGTGATCACGGCGGGCGGGGCAGTTGAAAAACGGGAAGTTTCCCGGATAGGGGCCTTTACCGCTGTTTCTGAGGGTAAATACCTGCGCTATCTTGCCGAGCCTGTTGCTGGGCTGGTGGAACTCAACCGGCAGCCCCCCTCCCGCTTTCTTGAGGCCGCGGCTGAGTTCGAGAGGGCGGAAAGCGGCGAGGTTGTGCCTATGGCGGTGGACCCGAGCCGGGGCGCTATCCTTTCTCTGTTGGTGCGGAATCCCAGCTTGCTAGAGCGAATCCAGCAGGGCGGATGGATTGGCTATTTAATACTGGGTCTCGGGGTGATTGCTCTGCTGATTGCCCTGCAACGGTTTATTTCCCTCCTGATTATCGGGCGGCGCATTGACCGCCAGCGCCAGCAAAAAACGCCTAGTGAAAATAACCCTCTAGGCCGGATACTAGGGGTCTATACCGGTGGCAGAGAGGATGTAGAAACCCTGAGTCTCAAGCTGGATGAAGCTATTCTAAGAGAGATTCCAAGTATTGAGCGAGGGTTGCCGGTTTTAGCAATCCTTGCGGCTATTGCGCCGCTTTTGGGCCTTTTGGGGACGGTCACGGGCATGATTGAAACTTTCCAGTCGATTACACTGTTTGGAACGGGTGATCCCAAGTTGATGTCCGGAGGTATTTCCCAAGCGTTAGTGACAACGGAATTAGGGCTGGCAGTGGCTATTCCCGTGTTACTGATTCATAGCAGTCTTTCCAGTAAGAGTAATCGGCTAGTACAAGTGCTGGATGAGGAAAGCGCGGCTATTGTTGCCCGGTTGGCGGAAGAAAAACAGGGGCTACTGGAGAAAAGGGATGGGAGTGCTGTCTGAGAGCTTATTCCGCATTGAGCTATTGCTGGAGAAGGGCGGTATTGTTTTGTGGCTCATTCTTATGGCCTCTTTATTAATGTGGGCGTTGATTGTTGAACGGTATTATTTTTTACTTTTGATTTATCCTGCGCGTTTGCAGCAATTTCTCAAGCAATGGCAGCAACGGCAAGATCGTCAGTCCTGGTATGCCCAGCGCATTCGGGAAGGAATGGTTGCCGAGATCTCCGCTAGCCTGCACCGGTTCCTCCTGCCCATAAAGACTTTGGCGGCGGTGCTGCCCATGCTGGGTTTATTAGGTACGGTGATGGGGATGATTCAGGTTTTTGATGTAATGACAGTCTTTGGTACGGGTAATGCTCGCGGGTTTGCGGGAGGTATTTCTATTGCCTTGATCACAACGATGGCCGGTTTGGTGACCGCTCTGTCGGGACTTTATTTTAGCGCTAACCTGGAGCACCGGGCCCAGCGGGCTATTCAGCACACTAGAGACTCGCTGCGCCGGGAATAGAAACGATGAGAGAACAGTATAGCCAACGCCAAAGCGGATCGGCAGTGAATATCAATCTTACTCCTTTGATTGATATGGTGTTTATTCTGTTGATTTTTTTTATTGTGACCACTTCCTTCGTGAAGGAAACGGGGGTTGAGGTCAATCGGCCTTCAGCAGAGACAGCGGTACGCAAGGAACGGAGTAATATTCTTATTGCCATCCGCGCTAATGATGAGATCTGGATGGATCAGCGGCAGATCGATATTCGTGCGGTGCGGGCCAATGTGGAACGCTTGTATGCCGAGAACCCGGAGGGGGCCGTGGTTATCGTCGCCGATGAGGATTCCAAAACCGGGCTGGTGATCAATGTGATGGATCAGGCCAGGTTGGCTGGGGTGACGGACGTCTCTATCGCTGCTGCTAAAGATCAGTGAGATTCTTAATTGCTATCGCTATTGCCGGGCTGGTCAATCTGGGATTGTTTTTGCTTATGTCGTTTATGGCGGCCGGGCAGCAACGGGGTCCGGAAGGGATCGAAACAGCAACCATGGTGGATTTTGTGCGCTTAAAGCGCGAGTCGGCGCCCCCCGAACCTAAGGAGCGCCAACTGCCTAAAAAGCCCCCGCCACCAGAAGAACCCCCATCCATGATGATGCCTCGGCCTCAAGCGCCTCAGCCTAAGCCGTCGGCTTTAGCCAAGGTAACTCCCCATATTGAACTTCCTCTTAGTCTTAAGAGCGATGGCCCCTATTTAGGGGACTATGGACAAACGCCGGGAACGTCTTTAGGGTCCGGCATCGTGCCAGCGGGCGAGGGCGATCTGCTTCCTCTGGTAAGGATTTCTCCTCAATACCCACGGCGTGCGGCTCGCCGCGGCCTGGAGGGATCAGTCACCGTTGCGTTTATTATTACGAAGGAGGGCTCGGTCCGGGATCCGAAGGTGATTGAATCCCATCCCTCAGGTATTTTTGAGCAGGCTGCCCTGCAGGCCATTAAGCGCTGGAAGTTCAAGCCTAAACAGATAGAGGGACAATTGGTAGAGCAACGAGCCACGCAGGAAATTGAGTTTAACCTGGCAAGATGAGGGAGTTGCAAAGCGTGGAAGGTTTTTTTCAGTGCTTAAGAGGGCACGGCCGTACGCTTGTGGGAATATGGGCTAGGCGGTTACCGCTTTTTATGCTAGCAAAGGTATTGCTCTTAGGGGGAGGATTATTGGTGAATGCCCAAGCGGCTGAGCAGTACCTTCTGACCCCTTCTACCTATGAATCCCTGAGCGCTGTCCATAAGCTCATGGACAAGCAGCAGTATACATCTGCCCTTAAACAACTCACCGCACTACAAGACGAGGTGAATGGTAAGGCTTACGAGCAGGCGGTTGTGCTCCAAACCCTCGGCTATGTGTATTCTTCTTTAGAAAAATATCCCAAGGCGATCCAGGCATTTAAAGCTAGCCTAGCCCTAGATGCGCTGCCTGCCCGGGTCACTCATGATTTGCGTTATGGTCTGGCGCAGCTTTACATGGCTACGGAGCAGTATGGAAAAGCTCTCCAGTTGCTAGAGGCATGGTTTAAGGCTGCGGAATCTCCCCCGGCGGAAGCCCATGTATTGGCTGCTAGTGCCTACTACCATCTGAAGCGGTATGCCGAAGTCATTCCTCATATTGAGGTAGCCATTGAGCTTGCCCAAGCGCCGCAAGAGGAGTGGTATCAACTGCACCTTGCCGCCCGTTTAGAGTTGAAGCAATATTCCCAGGCGGCCCAAATATTAGAAACCTTGATAGGCCACTTCCCTAACAAGGAGCAGTATTGGAAGCAGCTGGGAGCGGTGTACATGGAGATGAATAAAGAGCATCGGGCCTTAGCCGTGGAAGCGCTAGTAGCACATATGGAGCCTCTTGATAGTAAAAGCCTCATTCACCTTGCTAATCTTTATCGTTACCTCCATATTCCCTATAAAGCCGCGCAAGTTTTGCAGCAGGGTTTAAGGGATGAAACTATTCAAACAAGCAGCAAGCATTGGGAATTTCTTGCCGATGCCTGGCTCGCCGCCCGGGAATGGGAACGCGCCGCTGCTGCTTTTAAGGAGGCAGGGCGGTTGAGGCAGGATGGCAAAATGGCCCTTCGCCGCGGTCAGGTTCTCATCGAGCTGCAAGACTGGAAGCAAGCAGAGAAAGCCTTTGCGCAAAGTTTGCGCAAAGGGGGACTGGATGATCCTGGGCAAGCCCGTTTTTTCTTGAGTCAGGCGAGATATGAGCAGGGGCACTTTGCAGAAGCTATTCAGGCGTTAAAGTTAATTCAGGCTTCCTCAGCTTATAGCAAACAGGCCGCCCAATGGTTAAAGCATTTACAGGTAGTCCGGAAGCAGGGAGCTGACGGCAAAGGTTAAGTTATTCTCTTTGCTTGGAAACTTATTCCTTGTTCCCTTAACTTCGTGAATGCTTTAGGGAAAAGGTTTATGGGCTAAGAGGGCTTGCTTTCTGCCAGAATTTTGCTTATATATTGATTTAAGGGAATTAAAAATAATATGACGGGGAGTCATGAAATTTTTCCTGCCCTAGAGGGCGGAGATCATTTTTACGTTGGGTCGCAGGAAGCTCATGCCAGTTTGGATTTGCAGGAAGTGCTTCTAGCTGATGTAAATATCAAAGGAGAAAAAATTTATGAAACTAACGAGCCGTTGCCTGCTATTGCTATGTACCCTGGCCTTTATGCTGGGAGTAGCGGGATGCGATCTGCCAAAGTCAGATATGGCGCCAGATGAAACAACTTTTTTGGAGCAGCTTAACCGTTAGGATGTTACCAAATAGCGCGTAAAGGATCGCCCAATGGGGGCGGTGATATAAGCGCCTTGCAGAGCTATGGGCATCATCGTAAAATCCATTTTAAACTGCCGGACGGGCGGGGTTAGCCTGTGGAGCGACCGGAACGGGGGCAGCGGCCAGCGCCGATGTCTAGGGAAGGCGCGTTGAAGCAGGAAGGTTCCTGGGGCGACCCAAGAACCTCCGCCCATCGGGCGGAGAGTGTCAGCTCTCTTAGGAGAACTTTCTTAAGCTAACAGGGAGTCTAGAATTTCAAACTAGGCTCCCTCTCTTTACGATTTTCCACGGGGCCATCCCCCCTACTCCTTACAAAAGTACCTCGCGGCAGCCTATGCTAAGGGCCGTTTTTAAAACGGCTTCTAAGGTTTATCCAGAATTTCTGTTACTTCACCACGAATATGACCCTCTGCAAGTCTGGCCTCGATTTTTGCTCCAGGTTGTACTTGGCTGGCTTTACGTAGCACGATTCCCTTGGGTCCGGTAACAATGGCATACCCCCTCTCCAAGGTTGCTTGGGGGCTGACCGCATGGAGGGCCCGCTGGACCATCTCAAGCCGCATCTGCTGCTGCCCCAGGCGCTGTTGCTGGCAAGTAGGGAGACGCCGGTTAAGTTCCCTTAAGCGCAAGTGGTAGGCTTTTAAATGCTGTGCTGGATTTAATCTTTGTAACTGGATCGACAGCCCGCCTAGCTGATGGAACCGCTCTCTGTTCAGGTGAGTCCAGGCCCGCTCGAGGCGTTGCTCTAACTCATCAACCTGCTGGATTCCTTCTTGTAGCCGGATATGGGGGTGACGGAGACGTTTGGTTAGGTTTTCCAGCAACTGCCGCCGGTGGCGCAAATGCTGCTGAAATAGAAGCTTTAACCGTTGTTCAAGGTTTAGGAAATTTCGATACCATTCACGGCTATCAGGAACCGCCATTTCGGCTGCTGCCGAGGGCGTAGGCGCCCGTTGATCGGCAGTAAAATCGGCGATGGTGAAGTCTATTTCATGACCGACACCACAGATAATCGGGAGAGGGCAATGGTAGATGACGCGGGCTAGCGCTTCTTCGTTAAAGGCCCAGAGATCTTCTAGGGAACCTCCGCCCCGGGCCAGGATTAGCAGATCGCAAGCGCGGTGTTGTTCAGCCTTGGCAATTGCCGCGGCAATTCTTTGGAAGGCTCCTTCCCCCTGGACGGGGGTGGGGTAAATAAGTACTGGAACAGCAGGAAAACGCCGTTTAAGGACGCTGAGAATATCCCGGATAGCAGCCCCCGAGGGTGAAGTAATAATTCCAATCCGCTGCGGCAAGATAGGCAGGGAGCGTTTATGGGCCGCAGCGAATAGCCCCTCAGCGGAGAGGCGTTGCTTGAGTGCTTCAAAGGCCCGGCGTAAAGCCCCATCTCCCGCTTCCTCCAGGTATTCGACGATTAATTGGAACTCGCCCCGGGCTTCGTAGAGTCCTACTTGGACCCGGGCTAGGACTTGCGTTCCCTCCTCAAGGGAAAACCCCAATAAACGGTTACGGTTACGGAACATGGCGCAGCGTATCTGCGCTATTTTATCCTTAAGCGTAAAGTAGAAATGCCCGGAAGAAGGGCGCGATAAATTGGATATTTCCCCTTCGATCCAGAGCAGGGGAAAACTGCCTTCCAGGATGTGGCGAGCTTCGCGTGTTAAGCGTGATATGGTGTAGATTTCCCGGGTGGGATTTAGATTGTGGGAGGGGCTTTCCATACTTTTATAATACACTGTGCATTTGTGGATGAAAATTCGTATAATTAGAAAATTTTCACTTTATTAATTTAGCCACAAGCTTTGTTATGCGCCCGATTCAGGAAGCACTTACCTTTGATGATGTCTTACTCCTTCCCGCCCATTCCTGTGTCTTGCCGCGAGACGCGAATTTAGAAACCCGGCTGACCCGCGCTATTAAGCTTAATATTCCCCTTGTCTCCGCAGCAATGGATACCGTAACCGAGGCCCAATTGGCGATTAGCCTCGCTCAGGAAGGTGGTATTGGGATTATCCACAAGAATATGAGTGTGGAGCGTCAAGCGGTCGAAGTGCGGAAAGTTAAAAAGTTTGAAAGTGGGGTCATCAAAGAGCCGATTACCGTCGCTCCGGATACCAGTATTGGCGAAGTGCTGGCACTGACCCGTGCCCACAGCATTTCCGGTGTTCCCGTAGTCGAGGGGAAACAGCTCGTGGGCATTGTGACCAGCCGGGATCTACGCTTTGAAACCCGCTTCGACAGTCCTGTATCCGCTATCATGACTCCCCAGCCCCGGTTGATCACGGTACCAGAAGGCGCGGAACGGGACGAGGTGGTCGACCTTTTACACCAATACCGCATTGAAAAGGTATTGGTCGTGGATGACCAATTCAAACTGCGGGGGCTCATTACGGTCAAGGATATTCAGAAGTCCAAGGAATATCCCTTGGCATGCAAGGATGAACATGGACGGTTGCGCGTTGGCGCGGCCGTGGGTATTGGTCCCGCCGGTCAGGAAAGGAGTGCTGCCCTGGTTGAGGCGGGGGTGGATGTGCTGGTGGTGGATACGGCCCATGGCCATGCCCAAGGAGTTTTGGATCAGGTGCGCTGGGTTAAATCGGAATATCCCGAGATTCAGGTCATTGGCGGTAATATCGCTACTGGAGAAGCCGCCCGGGCTCTGGTGGAGGCGGGCGCGGATGGGGTCAAGGTAGGGATTGGCCCCGGTTCTATTTGTACGACCCGGGTGGTTGCCGGCGTGGGAGTTCCCCAGATCACGGCAATTACGCATGTGGCTGAAGCCCTGGAGGGTATGGATGTGCCTCTCATCTCGGATGGGGGTATTCGCTACTCGGGCGATCTTGCAAAGGCCATTGCCGCAGGCGCCCATTCGGTCATGGTGGGGGGCATGCTTGCCGGCACCGAGGAGGCACCGGGAGAGGTGGAACTCTACCAAGGCCGGACCTATAAATCCTACCGGGGCATGGGTTCCATCGGGGCGATGCAGCAGGGTTCCAGTGATCGGTATTTCCAAGAAAACTCGGGCGAGGCGGATAAGCTCGTTCCAGAGGGCATTGAGGGCCGGGTTCCCTATAAAGGTAACCTCAGCGCTATTGTGCGCCAACTAGTGGGCGGTTTACGGGCCAGCATGGGCTATACGGGTTGCGCCACTATTGGTGAGATGCGCACCCGGCCTACCTTTATTCGGGTGACCGCGGCGGGTGTAAGAGAAAGCCACGTCCATGATGTGGCGATTACTAAGGAAGCGCCTAACTATCGCCTGGATTGAGATGAGCGATCTTTACGCCCACCGTATCCTGATTCTTGATTTTGGTTCCCAGTATACCCAGCTGATTGCCCGCCGGGTCCGGGAAGCAGGAGTCTACTGCGAAATCCACCCCTATGATATGGCCGAGTCGACCCTGCGGGATTTTGCCCCACGGGGTATTATCCTTTCCGGCGGACCAGCTTCTACGGTAGGGGAAACCGCGCCCCGACTCTCCCCACTGATTTTTGAGTTGGGCGTGCCGTTGCTGGGCATTTGCTATGGCATGCAGGTAATGGCAGCCCAATTGGGGGGGCGGGTGGAAGTCTCCGCTCAGCGGGAATATGGTTATGCCCAAGTGTACGTCCATGGTCATTCACGGCTGCTCCAGAATATCGAAGACCATACCACCGCCGGAGGTGAGGCGTTATTGGATGTGTGGATGAGTCATGGGGATCGGGTGATAGGCTTGCCGGAGGGATTTAAGCGGATTGCCGCAACGGCCCATGCGCCCCTGGCGGGAATGGCCGATGAGAAGCGGCGTTTCTATGGTTTCCAGTTCCACCCGGAAGTGACCCACACCCGTCAGGGAATTCGCATTCTGGAGCGCTTTATCTATGATATTTGTGGCTGCGAAGCCCTCTGGGAGCCCCGCCATATTATCGCCAAGAGTATTGAAAATATACGAACCAAAGTGGGCGCTGATACCGTGCTGCTGGGACTCTCCGGGGGGGTCGACTCCTCGGTTGCCGCGGCTTTGTTGCATAAGGCCATTGGCGATCAACTCATTTGTGTGTTTGTGGACAATGGCCTGCTGCGCCAGGGAGAGGCCGATCAGGTTATGGCCACTTTTGCCCGTCATCTAGGCATTAAAGTTATCCATATCTCGGCTGAAACCCGGTTTTTGGAAGCCCTGGCCGGGGTGATCGATCCGGAGGCGAAACGGAAAATTATTGGGCGGGTATTTATCGAGGTTTTTGAAGAAGAAGCCGCCAAATTGCCTAATGCGCAGTGGTTGGCCCAGGGCACGATTTATCCTGATGTGATCGAATCCGCGGGAGGCAAAACGGGAAAGGCCCAGGTCATCAAGTCCCATCATAATGTGGGGGGGCTCCCCGAGGAGCTTAATTTAAAGCTCCTTGAGCCTCTGCGGGAACTGTTCAAGGATGAAGTGCGCCAACTCGGCACCGAACTGGGATTGCCCTTTGAGCTTGTCTACCGACACCCATTTCCAGGGCCGGGGCTGGGCGTACGGATTCTAGGTGAGGTTAAAAAAGAATACGCGGATTTGCTTCGCCTGGCGGATGCTATTTTTATTGAAGAATTACACGCTCATGATTGGTACGATAAGGTGAGTCAGGCTTTCGCCGTATTTTTGCCAGTAAAGTCCGTGGGTGTTATGGGCGATGGACGCTGCTACGATTTTGTGGTTGCCCTGCGGGCGGTGGAGAGCGTGGATTTCATGACTGCCCGTTGGGCTCATTTGCCCTACGATTTTTTGGATCATGTTTCCCGTCGCATTATTAACGAGGTAGCGGGTATTTCCCGGGTTACTTATGATATTTCCGGGAAACCTCCTGCAACGATTGAGTGGGAATGATTCCGCGTCTGGCGCTGTCTGGTACCTACTAGCATTAAATCAAACATAACCCATTGTAATAGATGGGTTTTTTCTTTATATGCCTGGCACTGACAGGCACTCTCTAGCACCACCAAGCAGACTTTTTTAATGGTATGTTTGATGGTATTGTCCGACCTAATACCACGGCTTCATAGAAATACCATACCATGATTCTTAAACTGATCATGGTATGGGAAATAATCAAGCTATTGATATTAAAGGATAAATAAGCGAAATAACTGCCATATTTGATCATGGTATTTAGAACGTGCTAGAGAGAATCCCCATGCTGACTGATACCAAGCTTCGCAACCTGAAACCTAAAGACAAACTCTACAAGGTCAATGACCGCGATGGGCTTTACGTGGCGGTTACGCCGGCAGGGACAATCTCATTCAGGCACAACTATTCCATCAGCGGTCGCCAGGAGACATTGACGATTGGTCGGTATGGCACTGGTGGCATTACGCTCGCTGAAGCTCGCGAACGACTGAGCGAAGCAAAAAAAATGATTACCGCCGGCAAGTCTCCGGCCAGAGAGAAGGCTCGCGACAAGGCGCGGGTGAAGGATGCTGAAACATTCGGGGCGTGGGCGGAAAAGTGGATGCGTGGTTATCAGATGGCTGATTCCACACGTGACATGCGTAAGTCAGTCTACAACCGTGAGTTGAAAAAGCGCTTTGGCAATCAAAAATTGTCTGAGATTACCCATGAGGATCTCCGTGCAGTAACTGATTCCATCGTGGAAAGAGGTGCTCCGGCAACAGCAGTTCATGCTCGTGAAGTGGTGCTACAGGTCTTTCGTTGGGCGATTGAGCGCGGGCAGAAAGTAGAGAACCCGGCGGAACTGGTTCGCCCTACCAGTATCGCCAGATTCGAGCCGCGCGATCGGGCATTGAGTCCTGCCGAAATTGGTCTGATGTATCGGTATATGGATCGAGTCGGGACGTCGCCGCAATATAGAGCCGCGATAAAACTGTTGTTGCTGACCATGGTGAGAAAGTCTGAGCTGTCTAACGCTACCTGGTCGGAAATCAATTTTAGCGAGGCTCTTTGGACTATACCGAAAGAGCGCATGAAGCGTAGAAACCCGCACTTAGTATTTCTGTCACGTCAGGCTCTGGACATCTTTATCGCATTGAAGACCTTTGCCGGTGGATCCGAATTTGTGCTCCCCTCGCGCTATGACTCGGACATACCGATGAGCGCTGCAACCTTGAACCGCGTTCTAGCATTGACGTATCGGGCGGCCCAGAAAGACGGCAAACAGCTCAGCAAATTCGGCCCGCACGACCTGCGTCGCACGGCCAGCACGCTACTGCACGAGTCCGGGTATAACACGGACTGGATTGAAAAGTGTCTTGCCCACGAACAGAAAGGTGTGCGGGCGATCTACAACAAAGCAGAGTACCGAGAGCAGCGGGTTGAGATGTTACAAGATTGGGCGGATATGATTGACGAGTGGACTAACGTGAAGCGGCAGTAAAGCCAGGGCGGCGCGCTTGGTCGTCAGTGCGTTTTCGCGCTTCAATCCAATCCTCCACCTCGGCTAAGTCCCAAGCTACATTGCGGCTCGTCAGTACGATTCGTCGGGGAAAGTCTCCACGTTTTTCCATATTGAAGATTGCGCGATCTGAAAGCGGAATCATCGCCAGCAATGTTCTTCGATTGATCAGCATCTTACTTGGTCGGTTTTGGCTTCCAGCATCCATTGATATTCTCTCTCTTACCCCCGACTGCGCCTCTTAGAGTTGTGGGGCTGCGATACGTAAACGTTAGCACCGTGCAAATCATTTTGGCAAAAGAGAATGTTTAGCAAAGTGATAAATACCTTGCCAGATCATTCGGTGGTGATAAGGGTGGATCGGAGTAGGGTGACCGGTCGTGACAGCGTATCGTCCGCGTCAATCGCCTGAGATTTGGCCCCTGGTTGGGATTCTTCTTGCTTACTTTCTGAGGAGAAGAGGGTAGTTCAGACTACTTCCCCCTTAAAAACGATAACGCCGCAGATTGTGGCTTCTTCATCAACTTCAATGATGCGATTCGGCCAGTCGGGGTTAAGCGCTTTCAGGTACTGCTTTCCGTCTTCGATAATCAGTTGTTTGAACGTTGCTTCATTAGATTCATCGAGTCTAACAACCACGTACTTTCCGTGGTCAGCCGAGACATTGGGATCGACAAAAATTAAGTCATCCTCATGAAACTTGGGCTCCATACTGCTTCCTCGAACCCTGAGGACGAAGGACTCCGGGCTGCAACGCACCGGGCAGGGTAAAAGCTCGGACCCGTACGCCGGAACAAAACTCTCAGAAACTTCATACCAATTCCCTGCCTGAACCCACGAGATAAGCGGGTGGAGACTGCGCAAATCGGGACCGTCGTGGGCGTTATTTTCTTCCTGCGGCGTAGTCCCATCTGCAGGCAGAGTATCCATCCATCCTTGGGGCTTTTTCATTGCCTTTTCCAGTTTTCCCGCCAGCTCGTCTCCGATAGAACGCGGCGTGCCCTTCTTGGTGGGAAGCTGATTGCGTACCTGGCTGAGATAGGAGCTATTTGTCCCGGCCATGCGTGCCAGCTTGGCGGCCGACCCTGCTTCGGTAATCAGAACTTCGAGATTGTGGAGCCGAATCTGATTGTGTTTTAGCGTCATGCGAAACAATTTAGCAGAATGTTTAGCAGAATGCTAAGCAAAAACCTGAATCGCGTCGTTGTTCAATGATTCGCACGGTGCTAATGTTTCTAAGCATGGAGCTAAAGGAATTTCTTAAAGTGGCAACCAAGCGGGAACGCGCTGATGTCGCTGTGGCATGCAGTGATTCAGTGTCCTACTTGTACCAGATTGCCGGCGAACACCGCTATGCGAGCCCCTGGATGGCGACGCAGATCGAGCGGCAGACGCGTGTTGTGGCCGACCTTTCCGATGGTCGATTAGAGCCCGTGCCGCGGGCCAGTATGGTCCGTCACCCTGAAATCTTCTACGACGTCGGTCTGCGAGAAAATACTCAAGAAACGGGTGGAGACGATGACGGCACCCGATGAATCGGCACAGGTCCACGGAATATCCCGTGTTGACGTCACCCATATCCACCACTATTCACGTAATCCCCGGCGGCAGCAGAACCCAGAATACGACCGCATCAAGGCGTCGATTCGAGCTGAAGGCCTGGATCAACCACTGGTGCTTTCACAGGAGCCCGGGACTTCGGACTATGTGCTCCACAGTGGCGGCAACACGCGGCTGAAGATTCTTAAAGATCTATTTGAAGAGACCGGAGACGATCGTTTCCGCTGGGTCAATTGCGTCATCAAGCCCTGGTCACAGGAATCCAATCTGCTTTTTGCCCACCTGCGTGAAAACGAACTGCGTGGTGCATTGCCATTTATCGATAAGGCCTTGGCTGTCTTTGACGCGAAAGCCCTTCTTGAAAAAGAGCTGGCTGTCGAGACCTTGTCCCAGCGGCAATTGGAAGAGCTGTTCAGAGAACGGGGGTTCGGCCTGAGCCACAGCATGATTTCTAAAATGGGATATGCCGTTGACACATTGTGGCCAGTAATGCCGAAAGCGCTGGCAGCCGGGTTAGGGCGGCCTCAAGTGGAAAAAATTCGTGCTCTTGAGCGGGCAGCTCGCGAGATCTGGGATCGCCGGCAACTCGGTGAAGACATGGATTTCAACGCTGTGTTTCTCGAGCTGTGTCGACGTCACGACTGTTCCGAGTGGGACATCCAGCCATTGCGCGATGCGCTAGAAAACGAAATTGCCGACGAGTCAGAACAGAATCGTCAGGTGGTTTATCTGGAAATGGAGGCGCAGTTATCAGGCCGACCTTTCGATTTTGTGAGCCAACCTGTAGAAGGCGAGGAAGAAGAGCAAGGCGGTACATCGGACAAGGTCTGTCGGCAGGAGAAAAACCAGTCTGCTGACATAGACCCAGTCAATGGTTCATCCCTTGGCCGCGAGCCGAAGCCTACCCAACCCCTTGATAGCAATAAGCCCAATGGGGAATCCGGAGCCAAAACACCTGCGCCTGAATTCACCCAGAATAGAAAAACGAGTCTTACCAGTAGGGATCTACGTTCATTGCGCGCTCAGTTGTGGGAGTGCGCTGCCGCCCTGGCGGAACACCATGGCTTGGGTGAAGCCGTCATTCAACTGAAGGATCAAGGACTCGGATTGCTATTGGTCGAGGTTCCTCCGCAGGAGCTGATCGATACGCTTGACCCGGACATGCTGGGTTTAGTCTCCGCGCTGTGGTGGCAACTGGCTGCCAGCGCTGAATTGACCGTTGCGCCGATTGATATTGTTCTCCACTACCTGAACAAATCTTCAGCGCTGCATGAGGCACTGGCGTCTCATGATGCAGGTTTGCTTTTTAGCAGTGTTTGGACACCGGATCCAGGTCATATGAGCAGCTTGCTCTGGCAACAGCTAAACCCACCGGATTGGCAAGTCTTACTTCGGATGATGGAAACGTACCGAGCCATAAAACGGCTGGCGTACGACACAGGTATCGAATTGTGGGTGCCGATCGCGGGTGGTGGCAATGTCATCCAATAAAGAGGCTGATCTTACGACTGCCGTTCTGCTGTATGCCATGCGCTGTCTGGCGGAAGGGGACCAACAGGCGTTGCGGGCGATGAATTTTGGTCCGAAAGAACTGGACGCCTTAAAGGAAATGAATCTGGCAGATATCTATCGAGCTGACGCTTTACGGGTGCACTGTCTGCAGATTGGTCTTAATCGCGATGTCTTCTGGCCGATGCTAGAACACCTGCGCCATCAGCGGGAATCGGAAGACTTGCAGCGAAAACTCCTGGCCTCCGATGCACCCTTGGAAATGATGCAGCAACTGTTCGGTTTGAGCTCGCGCGAATACACCCGCTGGCGTCGGTTACTGACATTGGCGCCTTCGGTGGGAAGACCGGCGGAGTTGAACGAGCCTGATACTCACGCCCTCTGGTACGCCTGGCAGGAGCTGCAAGAAAAGAAAGAGCGCAGCACGCTGTCCGCAGCGGATTATCTCGAACTTCAACAGCAGACACACATTGGCCTGCGCGCGATCTGGGTGCTGGTGCAGCGTTGGGAAGCCTATGGCGAAGGAACCAGCACCGCTCCCATTACGCGGGTTGCAGAGCATGGCCGATGAAGAGGAAACACTGCGGCCGGAGACCATTGCCCTCGATGCGTTAATCAAGGCGACCGTTGCCAAGATTCGTGAACAGACTGATCCGTCGCACCCGGACGCCATGTTGTTTATGGGTAATTGGCACCAGGCCGTTCCGGCAATGGTCATTCAGGATCCGGTGCTGGAACCCGTCGATAAACTGGTGTGGATGGTCATCATGCTGCATGCCAGAGAGACTGGCGGGCGAACGGCATTTCCCGACTACGATACGATCGCCAGTAAAACCAATGTTTCCTCAACCTCCACGGTCTCGCGCGCTATTGCGATCCTGCGTTTGACGCGCTGGCTGACCCTGTGCGCCCGGATCCGGCAAACGAGCGGCCGCTTCACGGGTAACGTCTACATACTCCACGATGAGCCGTTGCCACTGGTCGATGCCATCTATCTGGACGATGCCTACATGGCGTTCGTGACTCAATCTCAGGAGCACCATCACGCGCGTGTCCGCCGCGTGGCTCAGGCTGTGACAGCGAGTCTCGATATGGATATTCGTCGGGGTGAACATTTGGCGGACCAGGAATCAGCGATCGAGCGTCGATTACAGGCAGTGAAGATGCTGGCGGATACCAGCAGAAATAACGACAAAAGCGGTCGCTATTTTACCTTCAACGCAGCGGCACTAAGCCAGCTGAAAAATTCGTCAGACACTGGAATTGCAGAGCAATCAGACCAGCACCAATTTTCAAAGGCGGAGACGAAGACGCACTACAGTAGTGGTTGTAGTAGTCATTATAAAAAAACAACTACAACAACCACTACACAAAATACCCACAATGAAAAGAAAGCATTCTCCGAATCCAGCCAATCAATACCGTTGCCAACGGATCAAACGCTGATCTATCCACCACGTTTGTCGGAGAACCAGAAACTCCTGGCTGATAGGTATCTTGCGATGATTGCGCCCGAAGACCGGCAGTTGGTGCTGGATGAACTGCAAGGCCGCCTGTCCTCTGAGCAAAAGGGTATGAAGCCCGTCTACGACGAACTGAGGTTTTTGCACTCGCTGTGCAAGGCTGCGCAAAAAGATGAATTTGTGCCTAACCTGGGCATCAAGGTGGCGGAGGCTCGAAAAGAGCGGGTGCGTCATGTTCAACCGCCGGAAGATGAAACGCAGAAAGCCCAAACCGCCGAAGAACGAGAACGCTCCCAGGCCTATGCGCGTGAGCAACTGGCCAAGTTGCGCGCATCGTTGAACATGGACAAAAAATAAAGTGGCATTGACTAGCACGGCCACCACTAAGTCTAAGCATTAGAAAAAAGTCCCCTGCGGTTCCACTGGAACCATCCGGCCATCACAGCGGATAAACACCGCATCGGTCGGATAGATATTCCGTGGTCTCAGTTCCCGAATCGTGGATTCATAGCACGTTAGAAATGACGTTTCAGGGGAATGATGTCCATGACTTCAGATGCAAAGCAATTTTACGAAACCGTAGACACCCATCACCGAGACTCAACGCCCGGGGCCTTGCGGGGTGAAGTCTGGTTGACGATTCAGACTTACCAGGCTCAGGGCCTTATTCGTGGTCGACGAGCCATCGACGGCAAGCCCGCGATCATTGGACTTATTGGATTCGCAGATCGATTGAAGTCGTTATGGCAGGCCATCCGTTTTGACGACCCCTACGCAGACTGGTGGTTACTCAAAGTGGAAGAGGGCATTGCCGATTCCCGAACACAGCTGCTGACGTTGCAGCAAAGGATGGAGGGGCTTGTTGCGTCAAATGGTGCGCTGGAGTTCGCCATTGCGCAATCGAGCCGGCCACAACGTGTGTCGTTGCAGTTTGCCAATCCCTATGCCTTTCGGGCTGCGCAATTGTTGGGTCAGTATGACCAGCTGATGTGTACAGACATGACGTTGCATCACTTGGGTATCGACATACCCGGCGACCTTGTCGATCAGGTGGCCGGCTGTGGTCGCTGGATACGCCGCGTATTTGCCTTGCCTCAGGGGTACCACTGCCTGGACATTCGTCGTGCTGATATTCAGAAAGGCACCCCGGTGGCCGTCAAAGCGCGAGAGCGGATGGGGGAGATTCCAGACGACATCCTGTGTGGTAACAGGCTGCCGTCCCTGCGCCCAGTGGCATTCCGACAGATTGATAGTCGCGCCCCTGTAGTCACAGGTGAGGCGTAACTGCGATGGCCAGCACCACGCCACAGCAGATAAGCGTCTCACTGGACACGCGGATTCCGCTCGAAGCGTTGGTATTACAGCGTCTGCACCGGTTACCCAAGGACAGGCAAAACGATTGGCTACGGCAGCTGGTGTTAACGGCATTTCAAAGCGAGTGCCATGTCATCAAGTCTGAACAGCGCCAGCCGGCTTTTTCGAACTCCATGCGCAAGTCGAATACGACGAGCTACATGTATAGCCGTCACAGCACGCCTATCGCCAAGCTGCAGCGGGCTGAGGCTGTTGCGGGTCCTCCAAATTGTCCAAACAGGACCGAGCTGCCCAACCCGTTCCCAGTCAACAAAGCACACAAACCTTTTACCCACCTCAGGCGAGTGATCGGTGAGTAATGACGAGAAACCGATACCAGGAAATGCACCATGACAGAATTAACCGACGAAAAAACCACCGACCAGAGACAAGCCTCGATTGCTGACGATCCGATGCAGGTAGTCCAGGTGGGGCTGGATGACGGCTACGCCTATACCAAGGTGGCACTACCCGACGGACGCCTCGTATCCGTGCCGTCGCGGGCGCGTATGGGTGCGGCAGGTGTGACCTGGATTCGGGATGTGGAGCAACGGATTTTCGAGTATGAAACCGCTGGTACGGTGTACTCCGTTGGTGCGGTCGATGGTGAGCCGACGCAGTTTGATGAATACCCAGGCTCTGCACTCAACCGTGTCATTGTCCAGCACGCGTTACAAGAGGCGGGCTTGTCGGGCCGCTCTCTTCATTTGGTGACAGGATTACCAGTCGCAGCATTTTACCGTGGCGATGGTCAGCAACGGCGACAGGCGATTCAAACCAAACGGGATGGCCTCAAGTTAACGGTCGAGCCTGTCGTTGCCAAGAAGTCATCGACAAGGCAAGCGCTCAAAGCCAGCATCGCCTTTCACGAGGTTATTCCAGAGGCGCTTGCGGCATGGTACGACTTCGTCATTGTGACCTTGGATGATGGCGTAACGCTGGATGCTGACCGACTCAATGCGCCTATTGCTATCGTTGATATCGGCGGCCGAACCACAGATTACGTGGTCGTGCAGGACCAGGGTGTTGTCCACGGTTCCTCAGGTTCCCTGAACAGGGGGATGCTCGATCTGAAACTTCGCGTCGCCAACCTGATCCAGGAACGGTTCGATCTCCACGAACTCGGTGAGCAAATCATCAGCCGGGCCGTTGATACCAATCGGTTGCGGCTGCATGGCAAAGATCACGATGTATCCGACATGGTGATGAATGCCAAGCGTGAGCTGGTAGAGCGACTTTACGCAGAAACCCGCCGAAAACTTGGGCTTGGTGTTGAGCTGGATCGCATCCTTTTTGTTGGTGGCGGCAGTGCGGCACTGTCATCAGATATCGCCGACTGGTTCCCCAATCAAACCATTGCTGATCATGCAGCATTCGCCAATGCGCGGGGTATGCTCAAGTACCTACAGTTTGTCTGTGATGATGCTTCGAAGGAGCGATAACGATTTTATACGTGGTCACTGCGGTCTCAGTGATAAAAAAGGTATCGTCGGATTGTGCAATCGATACCGCGGTTCTGCCGTCAATCCAGTGTCAGGGCTTTCCCTGATTTTACTCACCCTGCCGGGAAACACCTTCCCGTCAGGGAAACGTGTTCTCCGGCATTTCTTTATGTTCAAGGAGAATATGTTATGACCAGTAGACAAACTACCGCTGAAAAACCGAAGTATTTCGATCTTGATATTCACGGCATCGGTTACCTCAATCGTGTGCGTGAAGTGACGCCAGAGAATGGATTTCCATTTCTCAGTGTCACCATCGCTGCGCTACGAGGGCCTGCCGATAACGTCCAGCACACGCATTTCGAGTGCGTAGTGGTGGGTGAGGAGGCGAAGGATTTGGTACGCCAGCTGACACCGGCGGTGGAAGCTGACCTGAAAGTACTCGTGGGTTTTCACCTCAGTGATCTGCAAGCCGAAACCTTCATCTTCAAAAACGGTGATCGAGCCGGTACGACGGGCATCAGTCTGAAGTCCCGGTTACTGCGGTTCCAATGGATCAAAGTAGACGGCCAGCCCTTTCCGGCGCCGACCTCTGAGGCCCATAACGCCGTAGCCTGACGACCACATCTGACCGCATCCAACGATGCGGTCAATCTTTAACCCAACGCGAGGGAGATACTCCCTTGCAGGGCGGTCTCCTCGCATCTTTCAAGGAGAGCGCTCATGGCTTCCAAATCTTCACCTACCCAGGTGATTCCTAAAAACCGTTTTGCACGTGTTCGCATGGCGTCGCTAAACGATCCTGAAAAACAATCCCTGCTGGAGCTGGCGTTTGCGGTATTACACGATCTGCACCAGCCGGGCGTCGAGCTGCCGAGCCCCAACCATACCCGTGACTTTTTACGGATGTTGTTGGCGGAGCGCAAAGCGGAAGTCTTTGGTTGTTTGTATCTGGATAACCGACATCGAGTGATTGAAACGGTCGAGTTGTTTCAGGGAACCATTGATGGTGCTTCGGTGTATCCCCGTGTGGTGGTGCAACAGGCACTTTCCGTTAACGCTGCAGCAGTGATGTTTTTTCATAATCACCCGAGTGGTGTTGCCGAGCCCAGTAACGCGGACGAAGCGATTACGCGGCGGCTGAAAGAGGCGCTGGCACTCGTCGATATTCGTGTGCTGGACCATTTTGTGGTCACTGCTGGCGAGTCAATTTCGTTTGCCGAACGCGGACTGCTCTAAAACACAATTCACTCAACCCATTGGGGAGTCACTGCTTCCCAATGGGAAGGAGGGACTCCCCGAACTTTTTGCTTATGTCCTAAGGGAGAAACTTTATGAAAAACTCAGAGAAAGCATCGTTGGAAGAAATCTTCGGCCCGGTCATCTCATCTTACAGCCGAGCAAAGGCGATTGAAGACGGTGTATTGATCGACGTCACCAGTATGGCGCTTGAAGCTGGTTTCAAGTGGCCAGCGGCTCTAACGCATGCGGCGTGGTGTGATTGTGTCGCTTGGACGGAACGGGATAGCCGGTGTCAGGTACATCAGGATGAGACCGGTCGTTTGTGGGACGTGTTGTTTATGGCGTTCCATGCGATTCGTACGACTACTGACTCCGGCGATCGACTGCGCTTCTCGCTATATCGGGTGCCCAAAGACGGGCATTCCGTGGAAGCGGAGGAGGTGACTTTGAAATTGATGGTGGGTCCCGGCGATGTCGGAGAACCCGTTATTACGATCATGTTGCCCAACGAAGATTAATGTCGCCGATCGAATCGGCTCCTTGCCCTGGCCACTTGGGATAAAGTGGCACTTCTTCGTTCCTCGCCTGCTGTGCTTCCAACGTAACCTGCCTCCGCGAAGTGCCAACGCCATATCCACCTGACGCTTTTTACCTGTGGTTCCACTGTAACCACGGCCCGAATTGACCTGCCTATTCGACTGCCATGACAGGTCAAAGACCTGGCGTGGGAGTTGATTCGAACGAAGCCCTCGTCACTGGCAAGCGAAGCGGGGTAGTGACGAGGGCGGCGGCGTACGGAATGACAACGCATTGCGCTCGAATTGATGCGTTCCCGGCGAATTCGGTCTGGCTATACTGATGGCCGTGAATCGAAAACGACTTTAGACGCGGCCACGGCGGTAACGTGGATGGGGGAAGTTGCCCTCGCCATCGAAAATGGCAAAAACAACGTTAGCGTCAGTAGGGCTTGAAAGGCGCACAGCTTCAGCTGCAGCTCATCTTCAATGCTTTTTCATCATCCGGACTTTTGTCCTCTCTTCAATCTGGCAATTGCCACTTCAAAACCCGGCTCGCAAGTAGCCGACTTTCAATGTGCCGTCCTCTCGACGGTTTCTTTCAACACGCAGACCGATGGTTCTGCTTATTTAAAAGGAGGTGAAGCACTCACCATCAAAAGCGGGCTCTTTGAGCCCATTGGTTTACTTGGCGCCATCTTCAGCAGAAGAGCAGCCAGGTTGCCTGCGACCAGGCTTATCAGGTCAAACGGGGAGTAGTGTCCCTTGACCCTTCCGCGCAAGCGGACCCTATCAGGCTACGTGCCTGTGGTTGGTCATAAACACTTACCAGATATGGAAAGTACACGATGAGAGACCTGAACTACCAATTGAAGCAAATGTGTCAGCGCAACCGGGACGGCAGCTACAGTACCCAGGCCAACCGGTCGCGTATGCTTAACCAGATCGCCAATCAGTTGCAGGAGATGGGGTATCGGCGCATGACCACCCGATCTCTCAAGCCGAAGCATGTGGACGCGCTTGTCCGGCGCTGGCTCAGTGAGGGTATGGCACCCGGTACCATAAAAAACCGCATGAATTGTCTGCGGTGGTGGGCCGCTAAAGTGGATCGGCGTAACGTTATCGCACGATCTAATGAGTTTTACGGCATCCCCGATCGACAATTCGTCAGTAACGATTCCAAGGCGGTTGCTGTTGACGACAATGCACTGTCTAGCGTCAAAGACGACCATGTGCGCATGAGCCTGGAACTTCAGCGCGCCTTCGGTTTGCGCAGGGAAGAGGCAATCAAATTCATGCCGGGCTATGCCGATCAAGGCGATCATGTTCGCCTGAAGGCCTCCTGGACGAAAGGAGGCAAGGCGCGCGCTGTGCCGGTGCTCACCCAGGAACAGCGTGCCGTCTTGAATCGTGCCCACCGTTTGGTGGGATCCGGTTCCCTGATTCCTCCGCAGAAAAAATATATTCAGCAGCTGCGTACCTACGAACGCCATACCACTCAGGCAGGTTTGTCGAAACTGCATGGCCTGCGCCATGCGTATGCTCAGTCACGCTATCAGGCGTTAACGGGTTGGGCCTGTCCTGCGGCGCGTGGGCCGGCCGCTAAGAGTCTGAGTGCTGAGCAACGACAGCAGGACCATCAGGCACGACTCACCATCAGTCGCGAATTAGGCCATGTTCGCGAACAGATCAGCGCCGTTTACCTAGGGCGATAAGTTTTGGCAGGTAGACGCGTCACAGAAAAGCTCGACATTGATCGAGTGGATTAACCATTCACGCCAGAAGATCACTTGGCGATCATGACGCCATTCATCACGATCAAGGCCAAAACATGTCTTCGTCCAAACATCACCCCATGTCACAGCTCTTGAGGATACTGTTGTGTTGTTCTGCGGCAGCCGTCACGAGCCATTCAGCAGTGGCGAAGGAGCGGCCCGTCACAGCAATCAGCACTCTGACTCAAATTGATCGCTATTCAGTGATAGCGGTTCGGCCGACCGCCGGGCAGCGGGATCTGCTATCGGTGACGAGGGCGATCACTATTCCCGACGACATCGAAAGTGTGGGGGAAGCCTTCCACTGGATGTTGCGAGATTCCGGCTATCGCCTGGCGACCGATACCGTGCTGTCGGAGGAGTCGGCAGCCATGCTGGAGCTGCCGCTGCCGGCCGTGCACCGCCGCTTTGAACCCATGCCGCTGCAAACTGTGATGGGACTCATGATTGGTCCTGCTTTTCACCTTATCCAGGATCCCGTTCACCGCCTCATTGCCTTCGAGCGTTGCGCGGATAGTCCAGACCCCAATGCAACGGGAGGTGCGCAGTAATGGAAGCCTTTTTCATTGCCATTGTTTTTATCGGCGCATGGTTTATGGGAGCCGAATCGAGGCAAGTTGATCCGGTGCCGCGTGTTGAAAGTGAGATAGTTTCGACGAATGAGAAGGCAGACGCTCAAGAACCCTCCATGCCCATTTGTGTATCGGGTCATCATCAGATTATTCAGCGCGATCTGACCGTGCCGGTCGATCCACAGGTCAATGAAGATGTCCACTGAACGTCGCGCGGGAAAGCCATGCGTCGGATTTGTCGGGTTCTGTCTATGCCTTACGTTGCCCGTTTACGCGGATAGCCTTCAGACAGCGGAATCGCAATCTTCGAACACACCGGCGATTGAGCAATCCGTGACAGAACGTATTGACTCGCTGGCGTTTCGTGCTAACCAGTGGGGGATAGATGAATCGGAATGGCAGCGTTACCAATCCCTGATGCAAGGTGTCCGGGGCAGCGTGAGTCCTGCGACCTTGTCACCCCTCGAAGTGCTGGGCATTCACGCGCGTAGCGCTGATGAACGTCGGCGCTACGCAGAGCGATGGGCGGTTATGATGCGAGACGATGCTGAGCGCATTCTGGCGTTTCAGCGGGCCTACGACGACGCCCAGCGGCGCTTGTTTCCCAACGGCTTGTTGATCGACCCCGGTGTTGTAGCTTCCACTAAGCCGGATCAAGGTCTGGCTGGAAAATTCGCGTGGCAGTCGTCTGACCGGGTGTTGTTCTTTACCGATACCCAATGCCCGACCTGCGATGCGGTGCTGGAGCGATTGTTGAGCCAGATCAAACACTTCTCAGGCATCGATCTGTACCTGATCGATGTGTCCGCCGGGGACGAATCCCGTATACGCGACTGGGCGGCCTCGAAACAGATCGATCCGCAATGGGTCAGCGAGCACAAGATTACCCTGAACATTGATGCGGGTGCGCTCAACCAGGTCGCAAACCACACGGGGCAACAGGGACAGGATTTACCGATACTGATACTACGCCGGGAAGGGCGATTGGATCCCTTGCCGGCATCACGATTTTAAGGAGTAGCGCTCATGGCACGCCGGTTAATCACGGTCTGCTTTGTCGGCGTTCTGTGGTGGTCGACACCCGCGCAGTCAGAATCTGTGCCGGTGGGATATAAGAAAGTCGCGAGTGAATACGGTCTTCCTCCTGCCTTGCTCTATTCGGTAGCCCTGACCGAAAGTGGGCAAAGCTCGCTTAGCGAAGGACAGTTTCGACCCTGGCCGTGGGCACTCAATATCGACGGTGAAGGACACTATTTCTCGTCACGTCAGCTGGCATGGCATGCCCTGCAGGCGGCGTTAACGGAAACGGAAGCCTCGTCGGTGGATGTCGGTCTGATGCAAATCAGTTGGCGCTACCATCGGGCAAACTTGGGCTCATCCTGGCAGGCGCTGGATCCCTACCACAACTTGCGAGTAGCCGCCGCGATCCTGCGCGACTGCTTCGTCGAACACACCCACTGGATTCAAAGCGCCGGCTGCTATCACGCACCGAATGATCCTGCCCGAGCTGACCTCTATGGTCAGCGGGTCAAGGCGCACTGGATGCGGTTGACCGATACACCAACGGAGGTGCACCTTGAGTATCCGTAAACAACGAATGTTGTCTGTCCTCGTGCCCGCATTGTTACTCGCGATAGGCGGGGGTTCTTCCGCATTGGCGGATCTGACAGTGATTTATGACAGCGGCCAAACCCAACCTTTGTCGCCGTTACTTGGTCCGTTCCAGGCGGATGAAACGCCGTCGACCGATCCTGCCAAAGCAAGCGAACCGAATCCATCGTCCAAATCTATGCTCGGCCCAGCAGTATTGAGTAACTTGTTGCCGTTGCACTCACCCGGATTGGAGGTCGGCGATAGTGGTGACACTCCACTGAATCCCGAGGTGCTGACGCGGCTCGCGCAGGGTAATCCGCGCCCGTTTTTTTTGATCGGATCGGACGCGGTTTCTTTGGAGTGGCTGGCCTACCACCGGGACACACTCAGGAGCTTGGGTGCGGTGGGCATGTTGGTGCAGGCCGATACCGAGGCCGACGTTAGACGGGTTGCCGAGGTGGCGCAGGGCTTATCCATCACCCTGGGTTCAGGAAGTGATCTGGCCGCGGCGCTGGGCATCGATCGCTACCCAGTGTTGATTACGCCTGACGGTATTCGGCAGTGAGCACGCATCCGATGGAGGCGTTGTTGCGGCCTCCCGTCGAGTTGTGGTCCACGGCCACCGCGTTCGCGGCGGGTACACTGGCCTGGTTGGCGCCCTGGGCCTTGATGATGCCACCGGGTATCGCGATGGCCACCAGTCTGACCTTTTTCGGTTTTGGCATGTGGCGTGGCCGTCAGGCCTGGCGGGTACTGCGTTACCAGCACCACATGAAGCGACTGCCGAAGTATCAAGTGCGGGCCAATCAGATCCCCGTCAGTCGCCATAAGCTGTTTTTGGGCAAAGGCTTTCGCTGGACCCAGCAACACACTCAGCGTCTTCGCGATACCCTGAAGCCCGAGGTGCAGAGTTACGTTCAGCCGGGCACGCTCTACCAGTGGGCGCGACAAAAGGAGGTAGCCTGGGAATCGATTCCAATCCTGTCTTTACTGGCCAAAGCCCTGCGCAGTCGATCCCGTTGGAACCCGCTGGCACCATTACCTGCCGTCGGCGGCAAACCCGCACTGCACGCGGTTGATCCTCATGAACAGCCCGTGTGGATGGATCTGGGCGAAAGGGTTGGACACACGCTGGTGTTGGGTACCACGCGCGTCGGTAAGACACGCCTGGCGGAACTGCTGATTACCCAGGACATCCGCCGCGGTGATGTCGTCATTGTCTTCGATCCGAAAGGGGATGCCGATCTGTTGCGTCGCATCTACGCCGAGGCAAAGCGGGCCGGTCGTCTGGACGATTTTTATCTGTTTCATCTCGGCTTCCCCGAATTGTCCGCACGCTACAACGCCATCGGTAATTTCTCCCGCATCACCGAGGTTGCGACCCGTATCGCCAATCAGTTGCCCAATGAGGGCAACTCCGCTGCCTTCAAAGAGTTCGCCTGGCGTTTCGTCAACATCATTGCGCGATCGCTGGTGGCCTTGAAGCGCCGACCGGACTACCAACAGATCCGCCGTTACATCAACGATATAGAGCCCTTGTTTGTGGAGTATGCCGGCCATTGTGCCCGCGTTGCCGGCATCGATGCCTGGGCGTCCCTGGTTGAAGAACGCGCAGGGGATATCAAAGAGCGCAACCTGTCCAATGCACTGCGTGGCCGATCGATGGAAGCCATCGCCTGTATGCGGTTGTTGCAGGAGAGGGCCATTTATGACCCCGTCCTGGATGGCCTTATTTCCGCATTCAAATACGACAAGACCTATTTCGACAAGATTGTGAGTTCCGTTGGCCCGCTGATGGAAAAACTGACCACCGGCACCATCGCCGCGCTGATATCGCCGGATTACCAGGATGAACACGATGCCAGGCCGATCTTTGAATGGATGGATGTGGTGCGCCGCAAGGGCATCGTTTATGTGGGACTGGATGCTCTCACCGATACGACGGTGGCCAGCGCGGTCGGGAATTCCATGTTTGCAGATTTGGTGTCTGTGGCGGGGCATATCTACAAGCACGGCATCGCGGCTAATGGCGCTGATGCGTCAGAATCAGAACGCCAGCGGCATTCGATTCCCACCATCTCCCTGCATGCGGATGAGTTCAACGAGTTGATCGGTGATGAATTCGTGCCGCTGTTGAACAAGGCGGGCGGGGCAGGCTTTCAGGTCACGGCCTACACCCAGACCTGGTCGGACGTGGAAGCGCGTATCGGCAGTCGGGCCAAAGCGGGGCAGGTAGCCGGTAACTTCAACACAATGCTGATGCTACGAGTGAAGGAGCTGGATACCGCTGCGATGCTGACCGAGCAGTTGCCGCGGGTTGAAGTCTTCACCCTGATGAGTGTCTCCGGCGTCGATGATTCATCGGATCCCGGTTCCGGGGTCGACTTCAAATCCCGCAACGAAGACCGGATCAGTGTTTCGGAAGTGCCGATGCTGACCGCTGCCGATATGGTCACGCTGCCCAAGGGGCAGGCCTTCGCGCTGTTGGAAGGTGGCCAGCTCTGGAAAATCCGTATCCCGCTGCCGGATAACCGTGAGGATGCGGCCATGCCGAACGATTTTGAGGAGATGGCCGATGCCATGCGTCGCAGCTACATCACCAACGATCACTGGTATCGGGTCACTGACCATTGGTGGCACGCCGTCTCCGAGGCGACGGTCGAGTCTGCAGATTCTTCTCCAAATTCTGAGGGGCAAAACTAATTATGGCGGAACCGACGGATCCCCGCCGACCCGTCACGCGCCCCGGCACATTCTCCCGGGTTTTGACAGGGCTAGCCCAGTGTCTTAAGTGGCTGTTTCTCTCACTGATATTTTCCGTTCTGATTGAATGGATCGGCATGGTGTTCTGGTGGGAGGAGCAGGGGCTGGATCACAGCCGACAGATGCTGGTGAACGAGTTGCAGTTCCTCGGCGCAGACTTTCACCGCAGCTGGTTAACGGCTCATCCCATGCAATTCGCCAGTGATTTGTCCGACCGGTTTTACCATATCGCCTTTGAGTGGACCGGTATTGTCGATCTTATCCAGTGGATTACGCCGGCCCCGGGCCTTGAAGAGTCCGGCGTGCGCCCGGTGCTGCACCGGTTTTACCGGCCAGTTGCTGACTATGTCCTGGCCGGTATGCAAATCACGCAGGTTTTTGCGGTACGTCTCGCCATCCTGACGCTGGCGACGCCGGTATTTGGACTGTTCACCCTGGTGGCACTGGTTGATGGTCTGGTGCGGCGGGACCTGCGGCGTTGGGGCGGCGGCAGGGAAAGCTCTTTCGTCTATCACTATGCCAAGAAAGCCGCCATACCGCTGATCATCATGGCCTGGGTGCTGTACCTGGCGCTACCGTTCAGTTTGCACCCGTCCTGGATCATCTTGCCGTTCGCTCTGGCCTTTGCCTTTGCTGTGACCATCACGGCCAGTACCTTCAAAAAGTATCTCTGATACAGTTGACTGTACCATTACAGTTTGCTAGACTGCATTTAAGCACTGTAAAGATACAGTATAAGTGCTGTTAAGGAGATAATCATGATCGCTCAAGCCGAACAACTGCTGCAACGTGGTTCCAGTGTCACCAGTTCACTGCTCCCGGCGATTTTCGCTATTTTCAGCCAGTGGCGCCTGACCGGTGCCCAGCAGATGACCCTGTTGGGGCTCAGCAACGAGAAGACTCTCTATAACTGGAAGAGCCAGCCGGAAAAGGCCAAGTTAACCAGGGACCTACTGGAACGGGCCAGCTATATCCTGGGGATCTACAAATCCCTGCAGATCCTGTTGCCCGATCAGGCGCTTGCCGATCAGTGGCTGGCTACCCCCAACGACAACCCGTTATTCAATGGCACGGCCCCGCTGGAGCGGTTGCTGGCCGGACAGGTGGTCGATCTGGCCGTGGTCAGGAATTTCCTTGATGCGGAGCGGGGTGGCTGGTGATCGATATCGATACGCTACCGGGTAGCGAGACAAATGAACCGGTTTATCGGGTCATTCTGTCACGCTATCCGCAGATCCACCTGTTTGAGCGAGTCTCCAATCCACAGGATTGGGACGTGCTCTATGCCGTGGAGTCTCTAACCAACCCCAGGTTACGGGATGAGGTGGGTGATATTCGCCTGGTGCCACCGGAAGACCGGGTGTATGGCGATGGCGCGTCCTGGATCATGGCGGCTTTCACTCACCCGCCGGTGGATGGACGTGGTGGCCGCTTCAATCGGGATTTCGGCATCTACTATTGCGCCGCGGATGAGGCGGTCGCCATCGCCGAATCATCCTTTCATCGGGCACGATTCCTACGTGAATCCAGAATCGACAAGACCACCCAGGAGATGCGCGTTATCCGCGCGCAGCTGGGGCCGACAACCCTCCAGGATGTGCGGCACCTGGTCGGAGATGCCATCTACGATCCCGACGACTACGGCGAGGCACAGACACTTGGCGATACGCTTCGGGCTGCCAATAGCTTCGGCATTCACTACCAAAGCGTGAGAGCGAAAGGGGAGTGCTACGGGGTGATGCGACCCAAGGCGCTCACCGATGCCATCCACTGGCGCTATCTGCGTTACCACTATGAACAGGGGACAGTAGTGAATGTTGAATCCCTGGACGGCAGTGGCAAGAGGTGATGGCAATGTATAAAGAGCTGCTGTGGATCTTCACCCAACTACCGGACGATTACATCGTCCTCGATACCGAAACCACCGGCCTGCCTGACGAAAACGGACTGCCTGATATCGTGACACTTGGCATCACCGTGGTGAGCAATCGAGAGATTGCGGAATCCGTCGAGTTCAAGACAAGACCACAAAAACGCATTTCAGAAGAGGCACAGTCGATACACGGCATTACCAACAAACAGGCTGCTGCATTTGACTCCTTTGATTCCCAGTGGCAGCAGATTTCCGAATATCTGAAGCATCAACTTATCGTCATTCATAACGCCAGTTTTGACTGGCCGATCCTGCTTGATCATGTTTTACGACACGGATTGGCAATGCCGGAAATTCAAGGCGTATTTTGTAGTCAGAAAGCGGCTATTCCCTGGGCACAGGCAATGGATCTCCCATGTAGCCACAGAGGTCCTTCGTTAGACACATTAACGAAAGCACTTGGGGTCGAAGATCTCCGAGTCAAAGAAGATGGGTTACATGGGGCGAAGATTGATAGCCGGCAGTTGGCTCAGGTTGTACAGGTGATAAGTCGAAATGAAAATATGGAATGGGTCTTAATCGTGAATCACAGGGGCTAGAGATGTGCATATGCGTCCGGCTACAGATGCGGTCTCTCGATTTTCCAACTTGGGATGACCAAGTTGAAGAGAAAACAGGAATCAACCCAATCATGGTAAACAACTGAAGCGGGCAACTACCGAAGGTTTCAAGATAGCGATGACACAATCACCTGAACTCGCAGGCGGCGAAGGTTTCACCTTTGAGGGCGATGCGGCTGCATTCTATCTCGTCGCGCTACTAGCCGAAGCTTATGCTCCCGGCATCGATGATCGAACCGTTGTTCGAGTTTCTGTTCAGCAACGTGATTTCGGTGAACCGCTGGATGATGTGATCGTCGACTTTGAAGATGCCTCAAAGAACCCCGCTCGACTTAGCCTCCAGGTAAAGCGTTCGCTCACAATCAGCAGTGCAAAAACGAACAAAGACTTCCACGAAGTAATCCGCGACAGTTGGGCAACCCTCAACAAGTCAGACTTCCGCTTCAACGTCGACCGCTACGGGGCCGCCGTAAGCTTCCCCCTATCTGACACAGGCTGAAGTTGGAGTTTTCTGGCAGGATATTACTGCGAGGAGACGAAGATGAAACGAAGCCGATTTACCGAAAGCCAGATCGTATCGATTCTGAAAGAGGCAGATGCCGGAGCAAAGATTAAGGATCTTTGCCGCAAACACGGCATCAGCGATGCGACTTACTACAACTGGAAGGCGAAGTACGGTGGCATGAGTACATCGGACTTGCGACGGCTGAAGGAGACGGAGGCTGAGTTGTCGCAGTACAAGAAAATGTATGCGGAGCTCGCCCACGAGAATTACGCACTGAAGGATCTCATTGAGAAAAAGCTCTGAGGCCACTGGATAAGCGCGAAGCGGCGCAGCACCTGGTGGCCAAACACGAGTTGAGCAAGACGAAAGCTTGCGCGGCCGTACAACTGTCGCGCTCGAGCTGGTATCGGCAGCCGTCGCAACAGGCGGTACGAGATCAGCCTGTCATCGATGCGCTCAACACGATGCTCAAGAAGTACCCACGCTGGGGCTTTTGGATGTGCTATGACCGAATGCGACTGGACGGCCATGCCTGGAATCACAAGCGAGTTTATCGAGTGTACACAGCGATGAAGCTGAATCTTCCTCGGCGCAAGAAGCGCCGGCTACCGCAGCGTGTGCAGCAGCCGATGGTGGTTGAGGCCCGAGCCAATGCTGAATGGTCTTTGGACTTTATGAGCGATGCGCTGTACCACGGTCGCCGCTTCCGCACGCTGAACGTGCTTGATGAGGGCGTCCGTGAAGCGCTGGATATCGTCATTGATACATCCATCCCTGGCGCTCGCGTTGTGCGGACCTTGGATCGTCTCATCGAATGGCGCGGCAAGCCGGATGCAATACGGGTGGACAACGGGCCAGAGTACATCTCCCAGGTGTTCTCGGAATGGTGCGAGAAGCACGGCATCAAACTGAACTACATCCAGCCAGGGAAACCGAACCAGAACGCGTACATCGAACGCTTCAACCGCACGTATCGACATGAGGTGCTGAATGCCTACGTGTTCGAATCGTTACGGCAAGTCAGAGAAATCACGCGAGCATGGATCATCGAATACAACGAAGAACGACCGCACGACAGCTTGGGAAAAATACCGCCTGCCATGTTCCGACGGCAGGTCGAAAACGCCAGAAACTCTACTTTAGAACTGTGTCATTGACGGGGAAGCTTACGCCGCAGTTGGTACGGTTACCCCTGCCAAAGAAAGGGCACTAAAGACCCTTTGCGATTGGGCGCGCGAAAGCCTGACGGCTGACCATTTCCACGCTCGATTTGCCAAGGGCGGCAGCGCCAGTGCAGAAATCAAAACGGTCAAGAACGACGTCGTTACTTTACTGGAAGCGGTGAAGGGGGCGCCGTGCACGAATGAAGAAGAGCATCAGTTACTTGCACATTTCGTGCTCATACAGTTCGACTTCCTTCGCGAAGGTGCCACTGATCCCCCTGATGCCATTAATCGTGTTCGGGATTGCCTAGCGCCAGATGACACAGCCAAGGCACCGCTTGTCTGGTCGCGAGTAGTTCAGCTAGCCCGTTCATCAGCTGGAAAAGCTGGTCAGTTTGATCGCATACGACTTGTTCGCTCGATTTCACCTGTCGCACGCCTACGCGGCGCGACGTCATTACGTCTCAACCTGGACAAGTTGACAGAGCTCGCGAAGAGCTATGCGAACCTAATTCCGGACGATATTGGGGGAACAAAGCTCGACCGCATCTCGCTCCTTGAGAGCATTGATGCAAAACTCGCCACAGCTCGTGCCGTCCAGGTGCGCGGCCTGCCAGGAAGTGGCAAATCAGTCGTGGTGAGGCGAGCGGTACAGCGCGCGTTAGAACACGGGCCGACTCTCTTCCTCAAAGCCGAACAGCTCGAAGGGACCAGCTGGATCAGCTATGCGAACTCACAGGGTTTATCGGGTGCTCATCTAGAGCAACTTCTCGTAGAGATCGGTGCTGCCGGTACCCCCGTACTCTTTGTCGATGCGATCGATCGCATTGACAAAGAACACCAGCCCATCATCGTCGATGTGATTCACACCATTGTGGAATCACCACTGCTTGATAACTGGCGCGTAGTCGTTTCCCTTCGTGACACCGGCATTGAAATGCTTCGTAATTGGTTGGGTGAATTCCTCGATACCCTTAATGTCGAGACGCTAAGCGTTGGTCAGCTGAGCGACGATGAGGCTGAGTCGCTCGCAAAGGCCAAGCCACACCTGAGATCGCTCCTGTTTGGATCCGCTCAGGTGCGAGAAATCGTCCGACGGCCCTTTTTCGCGAAAGTGCTGAACCAGAGTTACATGGTCGACTCCAGCAGTTCGACATTCGCCCCCCAATCTGAAGTCGGTTTGATTGAGAATTGGTGGCGGAGGGGTGGCTACAATGAGACGGGTCAAAACGCGTTAGAACGGCAGCGCGCACTGCTCGACTTGGCAAGTGTGCGTGCCCGCCAGCTTAGTCAGCCGATTGCCCTTAGCCAGCTAACATCCGTCGCACACATAGATGGTCTAAGATCAGACGGCATACTCCAAAATGCCCGTGAAGGGGTTTCCGTCCGCTTTGCACACGATATCTTCTTCGAATGGGCCTTCTTCCATGTCCTAGCCGATCGCGGACTCCAATGGGTGGAGGTTATCAAGGCCTGCGGCGAGCCACCGGCAGTAGCCCGCGTCGTCGAGCTGACTTCGCAATGGGAATATGCGCAGGGAACAAACTGGCCAGCGCACCTTGCCCAAACGGAGAGTTCGGATCTTAGGTCACAATGGCTGCGAGCGTGGCTGGTCGGTCCTCTTGGGACTGCGAGATTCGATGATGATGAAGACCAATTCGCGACGGCCGTCATTGCCAACGACTTTCGACTTTTCAGGAAGACGCTCGTCTGGTTTCAGGCTGAGAAGACCACCCCGAATGAGAGTATCCTTACTGGTGGTCTCCCACAGGAACAACGCCAACGGTTCGCTGATCTTCTCGGATGGCCTTCCGACTTCTCCGCGTGGCGTCGCCTCATCAATTTTATACTACAGCGCATTGCAGATATTCCGCAGCGGCTTTATCCAGAGATCGTCTCCATCTTCGAGGTCTGGCAGAATGCCTTGGCCGACCTCCGCAACCCGACGTCTCATGCACTTCTGCAACAATGCGCTGTCTGGCTGGCCGCCATCGACGCGATCAGTACTGCCGATAAGCCTGATGAGAACTCTGCTTATTGGGGGGCGGTTCCCGGCTTGGGTGCTCTCAGAAAATCGCTGGGCCAGCTCCTCTTAAGATCGTCGAGAGCCGAGCCATCACTTTCAGCCGACTATTTGCGACGGGTCGCCAACTCGGAGCGCATCCGAGACGATGCATTTCATGACATCATCGCCTACTCACCCGTCCTTGCCCAATCGCTACCTCAGTCTGTGGTCGAGCTTTCGCTAGCGTTCCTGCTTGGGGAGCTTCCGGATGAGCAAGTCGCCCGAGAAAAACAGGAACTTCATGATACGGCCGAGTGGCGCAAAGCAGTTTTAGCAAAGCCGGAAGCCGAACAGACGCGTAAAGAAAAAATGGCACTTTCGGGCGGATTCTATCTGCGAACCGTCGGCGATTTCAGCTACCACGACTGGGAAAGGCTTTCGATCCACGACGACCACCGAAACTTCTGGCCGCCTTCGCCACTTCGAGAGCCCTTTCACTCGCTTTTCCAATCATCTCCTGACCATGCACTGCGGCTCCTTCGAGAACTCTGTAATCATGCGATGACCGCATGGCGACAGCTACATCATCACTCACACGACCGTGGGGGCACCCCTATACCGCTCGAACTTACGTTTCCCTGGGGTACCCAAATTTTCTGGGGCACCGATCGAGAGTATCTTTGGTTTCGGTCGACGTGGGCACCTAAAGCCATCGGCTGCGCATTCATGGCGCTCGAGGAGTGGTGCTTCACCGAGCTTGAGCAAAGCCGGACTGTTGACGAGCTGATCCAGCAAATCGTCGAGGGGAACGAGTGCATCGCCATCCTAGGAATGGCGTCTATGCTCGCTCTCCACACCGAGTGGGTGTCTGAAACAACATTGCCGCTCTTCACCTCGCAGCGCCTGTTGGCCGCTGACCATAATCGAATGGCGCAAGACCTTTCATCATCGACGAACCTGATCGGTTTCACGAGTAGTACTGACAAACCCCACATTGAGGCAATCCAGATGGCAAATGCTAGGACTGTCCGTAAGACACAGCTTAGTTGGATGGTACCCAGGTTTGTCTTTGCCACGGAGCCATTCCGCGATCGAGCACGCGAAGCGATCCTCAATTTCAAGAACGATCTGCCCTTCCAGTACGAAGAACACCGCGACATTCCGGAGGCACGGGAGTACCTCACAAAGCAGGCCCTCGAATATGCCGAGTTGGCGGATCCGGAAAACTATCAGGCCTACCGCACCGAAGAGGGTTCGGACCAAATAGCGATTGTCCACGTCAGCCCATCTGCTGCTCAACCTGAAAATATCGCCAGAGCCGAAGAGGCTAATAAGTACCTCAGGCAGACCGGCCTCTGGACATGGGCATCCAAATCATTCGAAGAGACGACATTGAACGACACTTATACGATCGAGGATGCCATCGTATTGTCCAAGGAAGCGGACGCCAGCGACTTATTCGAACACCCGAACAGCGAGAATGAAGAAGAGCAGTTGGGGATGCGTCGAGGTGCAGTCGCCGCCACAGCAGCCATAGCACTTAACTTTAGAGAAGGGTGTACACACGAAGACCTTGAGTGGGCTCGTGGTGTCCTAGGACGCGCAATCCGTCTGCCAGAAAAGTTCGAATCGATGTGGTCCCCTGGTTCCGTCGTCCCGTGGCACCAGGGGATCTATGTGGCACGGGGGCTCGCAGCGGATCTCCGGGAAGGTACAGCAGCGCGCAGCACGGCCAATGACCTCCTCGGGCTAATCGCGCACCCACTTGAAATTGTTGCGTTGACCGCACTCGAAGAGGCCTGCAAGCTTTGGCCTAATGACTCGAAGTTGACTTGGGCCGCGCTGATATTGGCGTTTTCACTCTGCCACGTTCCTCCGCGGCCGCGTGACCAGCCCCGTCAACACGGTGAGGCACTCCATACATCAAATGAAGCACAAGCCGCTGTCAACGCGGCGCTTGCGTTCTATGAGCACGGAAGCGAATGGGCGCCTCTCCCTTTACCGCCTCCAGCCTGGGTGAAGGTCGAACCTGAGAAGGGCCGGCGTGGGTATCAAAGATATGAAGATTACGACTTGGATGATGCAACCGACGCTGCTGAAGTATGGGGTGAACCGGATGTCTTCTGGCACTCAAAGCAGGCTGCAGAAGTCCTTCAGCGCATCCCCTTGGACGAGGTTCTAAACAGCAGTGCAAAGAGCGTGCTTCTCGACTTCCTTGCCAGTGTTCTCGACTGGACCAACCAGAAGAATGCACCACCGTGGGTGAAGCCCGGACGCCGCGATCGGTCGGCGACCCAAATCTTTGAGTGGACGCATACGCTCGGATCAAGGCTGGGATACATGGCTGGCCTTATGCCGCTTGCCGACTTTCAGGCGCGCTTTCTTGATCCGATTTTGGACCTCGAAGGCGACAATTGCTGGTCTCTTCTTTCGCCATTCACGAGCACCTTTGTCTGCGCTTACGTGTACGATGCGCCGGTCGCTCCAGTCGATACAGTTGCGATACTCGATCTCTGTCTCGCGCGGCTCCTCCAGGACCGTACCTTCAAGCGTGACACCTACCGGAGCGGAGAATTTTCAGGCTTCGATCAACCCGAGCTTGTTCGTACGTTGATGTTTGTCTCAGTCGAACGCGCCGATTTGGCCGCTCGCTACGTGAATGGCGACTGGTCCGAAATCAACCGCATCCTGCCCTTGATTGATCGATTTATTCGCGCTGGCGGATGGGCTGCTTCAGTGATGGACTCATTCTTGACGCTCTGTGAACGAGCAAGAGCTAACTACCCGGCCGAAGCCTTCGCAGAGCAAGTGCTCGCAATTATCGGCGACGGTCCCGACAGCCTGAAAGGTTGGCATGGAACATTCATCCCAGCACGCATTGCAGAGCTGGTGCAACACTTTGCACATCGTGACGCGCCGATGACGCTGGCCCTGGCACAGAAGTTCCTGCGAATCCTTGACATGTTAGTCGACATGGGAGATCGGCGAAGTGCCGCGCTGCAGCTTGGTGAATCGTTCCGCGAGATTAGTGCGCTCTCTTAGCTCGATGAGCATGCATTACTGGCTTTATCAGATCTGAGTTTAGTTCTGACGGACGAAGTTGTGAGAGTGATCGGTAACCTGTAATAAATAGACAAGGCCGTTAGTGTTCAGAATAACGTTTGACGATCACTAGTCAGATCTTTCGTGCGTGAAAATCGAGTGTCCACATTTTTAAAGCGTGGCAGACGGTGTGTGCGGGCTAGCAAACCACCCCACCTACCGAATAGATTTCCCATCGTCCACCGCCACTAATTCTCGCACTATGCCCCGTAACAACTCACGGGAGCAGCAGTGCCATGAAACGCCAATTCTGGCCATCAACTTTTCTGATTCTAGGCTTGTGCGTCGCGCCGGCGGCGTTCGCTGATGCAGACGCGGAGCGTGAGGCGCTGGCGAAAATCATCCATGAGCTCAATGCCCTCGAGACGCTAATCAATCGCGCTGAGGTCAATGCTGATCGGGATTCCCGTATCCGATTTCGTTATGACTGGCTGCGTCAGGATCTGAAGCAGATCAAGGACGGCATCCAGTCACACATCGATTCCCCCCGCGCGCAGCCTCGCTCATTTCCGCCATTGCGCGGCGATTACCGTCGATAGGTCTGGAGCATGACCGCCGCACAGCAAACTGCATTCCAGGCCGGCTCCGGTATTACGCCAGCCACCATGCTGACGTCGATCGCGTCGATGGTTCTGGTGTTGGCGTTTGTCTGGGTTATCTGGGTGGCGTTAGGGGTTTTTCGGGCCTGGCAGGAAGGGCAAGCCACGGTCTTCGATCTGACCTGGAGCACTCTGCGAGCAAGCATTGTTTTGATGGTTTTGGGTTTCTATTTGCGGTGAGTCAATCGAGAAAGTCCGGTAAGGGCAAACGGCGATGCATCGCAGTGGGATGCGGGGATAGGCCCCCTTTTTATCAGCGTTACAGAAGAGGACATTTGTTATGGGTACATCAAATACAAAAATCGGCACCAACAAAAAATCGTCTGCCAATCGCAAGTCGCTATTGGCGGCGGCCGCGGTGCTTTTCCCACTGCCGCTCTGGGCGGCGTTGCCGACGCCGGTCGCGCCGAGCACCGCTCCGCCGGCCGGTGACTGGATAGGCCTGATTCAGGGCTATATCAAAGATGGTGGTTTGGTACTCGGACTGGCCATTGCAGTTCTGGGATTTCTCTGGATCGCGTACCTGGGCTTCGCGAAATTCAATGAAGCTCGCCAAGGCAAGGCGGAGTGGGCTGAAGTCGGTGTCCTGGGGATCGTCGGCGCGATTGTGCTGATCTTCGCCAGCTATCTGCTCACAGAAGCGGCTGGCGTTATTTAACTCCCGACGTCAACAGCTGCTTGCAATAGGAGACGCGAATGTCCAACGACCATGAAACTCTGGCGGATCGGCTCAATGCCGAGCCCGCCATCTTTAAAGGCTGCTCATCCTCTGAGCTCGGCATGATTGTGGGGTTTGCCATCGTGGTATGGCTGCCCCTCAGTCTCTTACTGGCCTGGTTGCTGGGGGCAATCACTATGGGCTTTGGTATCGCCGGTGTCGGTGTGGTGGCCACCGTCGTGGTTATGGCGACGTTGTTTCAGCGTATCAAACGCGGGCGGCCTGAGGGCTATTACCAACAATGGCTACGTATTCGTTTGCAAACGATGGGGCTGTATCGCACGCCCTGGGTATTACGTAGCGGGTCCTGGGACATTGGGAGAACGCACTATGCGCCGCTACCGACTCGAAATCGATAACGTGCGGTCACATTTGCGCTCCCTGTGGGTCGTGATCGGCTTGCAAGGACTGATCATTCTCGCGCTCTGGATCGGCTGGAGCCAGGCACCCAAGCAGCTGCGAGTTTATGTACCACCTGATTTGCGCTCGGGCGCTGTGTTGGCCGCAGAGGAAGTACCTCCAGCGAACGTCTATGCCTTCGCGTTCTACATTTTTCAGCAGCTCAATCGCTGGCCCGAGAACGGCGCGACAGATTACGGCAATGCGATTTTTCGGATCTCACCCTATCTGACGCCTCGCTACCGCAATGATCTGATCGAGGATATGGAGTTGAAGGCCAGACGTGGTGAGCTGGCTTATCGGGTGCGCGGTGTTCATGAAGTGCCGGGGCATGGCTACGAAGAACGCCGCGTTGACGTGTTGTCCTCCGACGCCTGGATCGTGTGGCTGGACCTGGATTTGCTGGAGTCGGTGAAAGGCATGACCGTAAAGCAGACGACGATTCGATACCCGGTTCGCGTAGTGCGCCAAGCCATCGATCCAGAAACCAATCCCTGGGGTCTGGCGCTTGATGGGTACGCAAGTGACGGTCCGCGTCGATTAACCGATGCCGAACTGTCTGAACCCAGTGCAACCGGCAGCAACACCGGTAAGGAGCCCTCCAAATGAATGTCACTGATTACTACGTTCCAGTGAAATGGATTGCCCTGCTCTGGTCCTGTTTTCTCGGGTTATGTTTTCCCTTGGTCTCCTTTGCGCAAGTCGATGACGCGGCATCGAACAGTCCTGAAAGAATTGTCTGGAACAAAGCGCCTATTGCCATCCCACTGGTCGTCAGTGAAGAGCGCCTTGTGCATTTTCCGGATTCGGTGAGCATCGGTTTGCCGCAGTCACTGACACCGTTTCTGCGCAGCCAAAGCATCAATGGCACCTTATACCTGTTGGCCAGACAACCCTTTGAGACCACCCGTGTCATGGTGCGCTCGGAAACCGATGGCCCGATTTACGTCCTCGATATTTCAGCGTCACCAAGCGGATCAGACAGTCGCTCATTGCCTGATGTGCGGATACTGCTGGAGTCACCGCAAGACGCCGGTGCCGCTGAGTCGACATCTGACAATCGATCACTGTCTTTGGGTTATGCCACGTTAACCCGTTATGCCGCTCAACAACTCTACGCGCCAACGCGACTGATCCCGCATCAGTCGGGTGTGGTTGCCATGCCGGTAAATGCCGAGCCGGTCGATCTGGTGCATGGCGCAAAGGTTGAAGCCGTGCCGGTCGCCGCGTGGAAGGTGGGGCTGAAGTACGTTACTGCCGTAAAACTCACCAATCGCACTCAAAGACCGCTTGTGCTGGATCCGCGCGAACTGCGCGGGTCATGGCTGGCTGCGACGTTTCAGCACAATCGCCTGTTACCAGCCGGCAATGCGGCCGATACCACGGCCGTCTATCTGGTATCAGATCGGCCCTTCGATGTGGCGCTTTGAGAGAGGATAAGAATCAACCATGTCGATGGTCACCAGTAATCGTTTGTTACCTCTTCTTGCCGGCTCCGTTGTGCTGATGGCAGTGCTAGTTGCAGTGAAGTCCTGCTCCCCGAATGAGGAGCAACCTCAGCTTTTGGAAGCCGTGCCACAAGCGCCGAAACCGGATGCCGATACACCCGCAGACACCATCAAGACCCTGACGGCGAATGTCAGCGCCATGACCTCGGAACTCAATGCCCTGCGTCGGGATAACACCGCGCTCAAACAGGAGAATCGCGATCTGATCAAAGACAGAAAGCAGATAGAAAACAACGTGCTGTCGAGAGTGCAGACAGCATTGGAGACAAAGCGCATGGACGCAGCCCCCACCGAAACCACGTCAGCCATCGCTGCGCTGACGGCGAGGGTGGATTCGCTGACTAACCGGTTTGGAACTTCATCTACACGGCCGTCTTCTACGGGTTCTGATATTCCGATCGGACTCGGTCTGGATGGCATTGGAACATCGGCCGCGGAATCGGAATCACTGGTGTGGGTCAATCCCCTGGAGTTCACACCATCGCCTGACGGTGATAAGGAGACGTTGCTCAACCGCTTCAGTCGCACCAGTCGTAATGCGTTAGATGGCACTCGTCCGGAAGTGCAATCGCTTGTGGCGAAAGGTTCCGATGCCCTCAATACCGCACTGCCGGTCTACACCGTGCCGCGCAATGCCACGCTGATTGGATCCACTGGCATGACCGCATTGGTGGGCAGGGTGCCTATCCAGGGGCAGGTCCGCGACCCCATGCCGTTCAAGGTGATTACCGGCAAGGAAAACCTCGCCGCCAATGGTCTGCGCATCCCAGGCGTCGAAGGCATGATCTGGAGTGGCACGGCGATCGGTGATTGGACGCTCTCCTGCGTGACCGGGAAATTGGAATCGGTGACCTTTGTTTTCGAGGACGGCACCATCCAGACCTTGTCCAGTGACGAGAATCAGTTGGGTGGTTCCAGTGGAAACAGCGATAGACCCCTGGGTTGGATTTCCGATGCGCGGGGTATTCCCTGTATCACGGGTGAGCGCAAGACCAACGCACCGGCGTTCCTGGCACAGCGCATTGGAGTGATGGCGCTCCAGGCTGCCGGTGAAGCTGCGGCGCAGTCCGAAACCACAACCCTGATCAGCGACTCGGGTACCGCCACCAGCGTGGTCTCGGGTGAGACGGGCAAATACGTCTTGGGTAAAACATTAGGCGGGGGCAGCGACGAAGTCGCTCAGTGGTTGCGGGAGCGTCAGGCTCAGAGCTTCGATGCGGTATTTGTGCCCGCGGGTATCGAGCTGGCGATCCATGTCGATCATGAACTCCCCATTGATTTCCATTCCAACGGCAGGAAACTCCATCATGAAACGAATCTTTTTGAACACGCAACGATTACCACTGGTTCTGGTCTGGACTAGTGTGCTGATGGTCGGCTGCGCCAGCACCAAGGAGTCGGTGTTGCCGCAGGACGGTCCCACCATGAAGTCCATCTACGACCAGCACATGGTTGATGTTCAGCAGTCTGGCCATCGTCGAACTATCGGTGGTCAGCCGTTACCGCAATCCGGTATCGACCACTACCGGGGCTTTGTGCGAGAGGCCGCTAATGAAATCGACACGGTATTTCCCCGCCTGCCAAATCCCACCCTGGTGATGTATATCTTTCCTCATCTATCGGGCAGTGAACGCACGCCGGTACCGGGCTATGTCACCACCTTTCCCTTTTACGAGAGGGTGGAGTACGCCTTACCGGGAGAAGTGCCGGGGGAAGTGCCCGGTGAGGTGCCGGCACCGATCGTACCTTCGCCCGACGAGCAGTAGGACACTCATGACGAATTCAAAATTCCCCGATACTTCGGACGCTTCGCCCTTAACTTCCGATTCGATAAAACAGCACTATCATCGCCCTCCGTCGTTTACCGACCTGTTGCCCTGGATGGAATACCTCCCCGAGAGCAAAACCTTTCTGTTGGAGGACGGCGTCAGTCTGGGAGCCTTGTTCGAGGTGCTGCCGGTCGGTTGCGAAGCGCGCACGCCAGCGTTTATGACACAGTTGCGCGATGCTATTCAAATCGCTATCAACGAGGCCATTCCCGAGCGCGATGATGCGCCCTGGGTGTTACAGATCTATGTGCAAGATGAGCCCAAGCTAACCCAATTGAATGCGTTGCTGGCCAGTTATCCGTCGCCGACGGTTCGTGCATCGGATTATTCCCAGCATTACCAGTCGGTGATGTCGCAACACTTGCAGGCGATTTCTCGACCGGGTGGGTTGTTTGACGATACCACCGTCACCGGTTCGCGTTGGCAGGGGCAGCAACGTCGGATCCGTGTAGTGCTCTACCGTCGTTTGATAAGTAATGGCAAATCCCCAGCCGCTATAGAGGTGGAGGAGGCGATCAACGATGTGGCGACCAAATGGATCGCCTCATTGGCCTCTGCCGGGATAAAGGTCCAGCGTGCCAATGGTCAGGCGTTTTATCAGTGGTTGCTGAGCTGGTTCAATCCCAATCCACCGTTAGCAGACGGTAATCCGGAAGCACTTCTGCAGCTGGCGCCATATCCGGGCGATGAAAACTTACCGTTCGGCCATGACTTTGCTGAGCAACTGACCCTCTCGATGCCACGCTCCGACGAGGCAACAGCGAGTTGGGTTTTCGATAATATGCCGCACACTGTAGTGACCATCCAAAGCTTACGGCGGGCACCGGACATTGGGCACTTCACGGCGGAGCGCCAGGCCGGGGATCAGGTGTTTTCGCTATTTGATCGTCTGCCCGAGCACACTATCATGGCGATCACACTCACTCTCAAGCCGCAGGACACCACCCGTAATCACATCGCCCAGATCAAACGCGCATCGGTGGGTGATTCCGCTGAAGCGTCGATTACTCGGGAAGATGCGGAACACGTGGAGCGGGAGATGGCACAGGGCAACAAGCTGTATCCCGTGAGCATGGCCTTCTATGTGCGGGGCGATAATCAAAAGTCGCTGCGTAACAATTTGAATCGACTCCATGCGCTGCTCTTACCCAATGGCCTGCAGCCCATTGCCCAGGAAGCGGACCTACTGTCGCTCGACAGCTATATCCGCAACTTGCCCATGGCCTATGACGCAGACCTGGACAAATCCCGTCGTCGCTCGCGGCTGATCTTCTCTCGCCACATTGCCAATTTACTGCCGTTCTACGGTCGTTCCCGTGGGACCGGTCATCCGGGCCTGGTATTCTACAACCGAGGTGCCGAACCTTTGGTCTTCGACCCGCTGCATCGGGATGACCGTAAGAAAAATGCCCACATGCTGATCCTGGGGCCGACGGGTGCGGGGAAGTCGGCGCTACTGGTGTATCTGCTGCAGCAGATGATGGCACGGCACCGGCCACGTATTTTTATCATCGAGGCCGGTGCTTCGTTTTCGCTGTTGGGACAGCATTTTGCGCACCACGGTCTGTCAGTAAACCAGATAACCCTGAACCCCAATGTCGATGTCAGCCTGCCGCCCTTTACCGATGCGCTTCGACTGCTGGATCGGCGCCATGCGTTTAATCCGCTTAGTGTCGATGAATCCACAATGGAGGAGACGTTAGACGAAGATGATGAGATCGAGGAGGAAGGGGGCGGTCGCGATATTCTCGGTGAGATGGAGATTGCTGCACGCATCATGATTACCGGTGGTGATGAACGCGAAGACGCGCGATTGACCCGGGCCGATCGACTGCTGATCCGCAATGCCATATTCCTTGCCGCAAAAACCGTGAAAGAGACCAGCCGAACCCAGGTAATTACCCAGGATGTGGTCAACGCCTTTCAGACCATCGCCACCAACGCGGAGTTACCCGAACACCGGCGTAATCGTGCACTCGAGATGGGCGATGGTATGGCGCTGTTCTGCTCGGGCCTGGCTGGCCACTTCTTCAACCGACCGGGACAGTCCTGGCCTGCGGTCGATGTCACTATCCTCGAAATGGGCATGCTGGCAAGAGAGGGCTACGAGGATCAGCTCACTGTCGCCTACCTGTCGATGATGAGTCACATCAACGACCTGGTGGAACGCCACCAGCACGACGATCGGCCCACACTGGTGGTCACGGACGAAGGCCACATTATTACCACCAATCCCTTGCTGGCCCGTTACGTGGTCAAGATCACCAAGATGTGGCGCAAGCTCGGTGCCTGGTTTTGGATCGCCACCCAGAATCTTGAAGATTTCCCGGACGCCAGCCGCAAGATGCTCAACATGATGGAGTGGTGGCTGTGCCTGGTCATGCCGAAAGAGGAGGTGGAACAAATCGCCCGCTTCAAGGACCTGAATGACGAACAACGTAACCTGCTGCTGTCTGCCCGCAAGGAGCCGGGAAAATACGTGGAGGGTGTTGTGCTGGCCGACAAAGTCGAAGCCCTGTTTCGCAATGTTCCACCAGCTTTGTCACTCGCCCTGGCGATGACCGAAAAGCACGAGAAAGCAGAGCGGGCTGCCATTATGCGTGAGAAAAACTGCTCGGAGCTGGAGGCCGTTTATGAAATCGCCCAGCGTATCGAACAGACTCGCGCGTAGCGAGAATGCTGACTGCTCAGGGTTGCTTCATGACCCCGCGACAGGCCGGAAAGGTTGCGCATCCCCAAAACGCACTTCCGACGCTTTTGCCTTTTCTGGCCGTTCTTAACACCATAGCGCCGCCGCACTTCGGGCACTGCGGTGTCGTTGGTGGTGTTGTTGGTGGTGAAGGGGCATTCTTCTGGCGCAGATGGCGAACGTGTTGCCGGTTGGTAGTCAGCCCTCGCTGCAATCTCAGTTGCTCGATTTGTGCAGTCACGGCCTCCACATCGGCCTGGCTGAGCACCACTTCACGCCTGGACTTGATATGACGAATGTAACCCCCGGCATAGGTCACGTTGTCGGGTATGTCGGTCTTGAACGTGGAATCTCCGACAAACACCACCAACGAGTGAATTGCTGAAGCCGGAATATCCAGCAGGACTTCAAGGGTTTTGACGTGCTTGTAGTTCTGGTGCAGTGGGTTCTGAAACTTGTTGGTGTGCTTGTAGATTTTTTGGGTCCAGGTTCTCTGGTTGGCTGAGCCAAAGATCCAGCCTTTCATGTTTTTGGTTTCAATCACGAACACGCCATAGCGCGACACAATGATGTGGTCGATCTGTGTGGTGCCATCGTCGGTTGGTAATGTCACATTCTTGATCAGGTGGTATTCGTCCTTCGGAAGAAACAGCCGTGCGGCCGTATTCACCAGAAACTCACCAGCAATTCCTTTGAACCAGGGCGATTTGAAAATACCAGCAAGTATCGCCAGAGGTATGAGGTACCACAGCGCGTTAAAGACTTGTTGGATGATGGGGCTGAAGTCCATTTGCGGATGCATTCGACGTAGTCAATTTGCCCCATTATAGAAATCTCCGCATCGCTCGACCAGAAACATCGACCAACCCTGTCTGAATAAACCGTTTTGCCAGAATCCCGAATCGAGCAGGATCGTTATCTCATCAACATTATTTGGTTCTGGATGATCGTCAGTGAATGTCGCAAAGGCCTATTTCATTATCTTGATGGTTCTAACGAGCACGCTAAGTGCTCCGGCCATAGCCGGCGAGGCAGCACCTGCGATTGAGGTATTTACCGATTCGACGTTCCAGGTTGTCAGTGCTTCCGACAATACAACCGTCTATGTGATGGACCGCATTAACCAGCTGCTGCAAGTTCTCTCCGAGGACTTGCCCAGTGACCCGGAAAATGCCAAACAGTTGGTCCTGGCGCGATTTCAACGAATGGATGCTCAGCTCAGCAGTGAACTCGAGAACGCTGCCAAGGGACTGGTGCAGGCGATGCAGTACGGCATCAATCGATACCCGGCCATTGTGATCAATGGAAACGCGGTGGTTTATGGCGTGACCGATGTCAGTGCCGCAACCCAGCTCTATCAGCGATGGCAGACAAGGGGGGCGCGGCAGTGAAAAAATGTTTGCGTTACGGTGCATTGATCCTGCTGCTGTGGATGCCGCTGATTGGCAACACGGGCACAATCACCACGCCACAAGTCATCGCACAAACGACGAGCGCGGCACTGAGCTGTATGCGCTGGATGCCGGTAGGTATCTGCTTCTGGCTGCGTTGCTCTTTGTTCGGCTGCAGCGTCGAAACCTCTCTCAAAGTTGGCCACTATCAGCCGGACGCTGTGGTAAGCAGCTATAACGAACTCGGTGGTAATCCCTGGGTCGAGATTCGCAGTACTCTGGGTGTGGCGCAACAATCAGCGGCTAACGGGCTGTTGGGAAGCTTGTTACCCGTACCCATTGACAGTGCCGGCAACAGAACGGAAGGCGGGCAGGGTAACAAGGATCACCGCAATCTGGTTTTCCGGGAAACGGATGTGATCGGCCACCCGGTCAGCTCCCTGTCGAACATCGTTGCCAGTACGGGTTATCTTTGCAATTCACAAACCACGTCATTCTTCCCGTATTTTCTCTCTGGCCTGGATGCGCTCTCCTGGCGGATGGAAATCCCGGAGATGTTCTATCCCGCCAGCCTGATACCCGGCCTGCGGGAAATCGGCACCTGGCCACTGCAGACCTGGGGTGGCGTCTATCCCCGCACCGGCTGGACTACCCAGTCCGAAGAGCCGAAGGCGGCGGCCATCAATGCGCAACGGGCGGGCGACATCGCGACCCGCACCGGCCAACCCCATATCTACGTGCCGATAACCGGTGGCTCCAGTTCCGGCCAACGAGTCTGGCCGCCAGGCCCGCTGGTCGAAGACGATCCCGCTACCGGTGAGTGGCAGATGTTGCTGCCCAAGTCGGAAGCTACCTGCAAGGTGTTCGGTACCAACGATCTGGCCAGTCTCAGTGGCTGGGGTAGTGGTCGTGTCGATGCCCAAGGCGATTACGTCTGGAACCTGTGGCGCCCCTATAGCTGCTGCCAGGATCGCGGCATCTTTCTGTTCAACGTCGACTGGATCAATTACCCACCATGATCAAACGATACGTATTTCATGTGCTGCTGCTGTCATCGGTCTTATCCGTCAGTCACGGTGTAAACGCTGCTCAAGGTCCTACCGAAGACGGTTTGTGGTACTACGAAATCGGTGGAGCGGAACCCGTCTCTGTGCCCGCCAATCCGTCGGTAGTCTCCGTCACCCTGGGTGGATCCGCCCAATTGGGGCTTGGATACAGTTGCGGCAAGTTCGATCCGGTGGCGGCGGTTACCAATACCTTGAACGACATTGGTGCCGGTGTCGACAACATGATGAACGCGATGACGGCAGCCGCCACCAGCGCCATAGCAGCCTTGCCTGCTCTGATCCTGCAACGGGCCAATCCCGGCCTGTACGACCTCTTTCAAAATGCTCTGATCAAAGCTGAAGAAACCATGCAACTGGCCACCAAATCCTGCGAACTGATGGAGGCGGAAATCGCCCAGGGCAAGAACCCGTACGCGGATCTGATCACCTTGTCCAAGGGCAATGACTGGAAGGTGCAGATGGGTGTCGGTGGCAACGACGCCGTCACCGCTAAAACCACCGTGGAGTCGTCCAATGGCGATAACGGTGTGCCCTGGATCGGCGGGCAGGCCGGTGGCAGCGGGCAACCGGTGCTGGAGTTCACTGGCGATATCGTCGAAGCCGGTTACAACATCAATATGAATCGTGCCGTCACTGATGCAAGCCCGGTACCGGCAGCGTCGTCGACACGTTTATCCGAGATCTGGCCATACCCGGTCGATGCGCGTGACTGGACGGTGGATGTGGTGGGCGAGAACATCGTCACCACCTGCGATACCTGCCGTAAGGACAGCATTCCCGGTACGGGGCTGTTACCCAAGCTCTACCAGGAGTCCGCGACAGTCACCACCGACATCCAGAATTTGGTCAGCGGTGCGACACCACTTACCCTGACTAACCTCGACCAGATCACAGCGCCCGGCGTGGCCATCACCCGACAAGTGGTCGAAGCGATTCGCGAGATGCCTGCATCGGAACAGAGCCTGATCATGGGCCGCCTGGTGTCTGAAATCAGTACCGCGCGCACGGTAGAGAAGGCGCTATTTGCCCGAAGACTGCTACTTTCAGGACGACAAGTACCCGAGGTCTACGCCACCGAAGTCGCCCGCGAGCACGCCGACACCTCGATTGCCGAGCTCGATAAAGAAATCGAAAACCTGCTGTTTGAAACCCGTGTGCGCAAAGAAGTGGTATCTGACACGGTTACCACATTACTCGAACGAGCAGCGGCCAGACGACAGAGTTCCCTTACCGTGCCGGAAGTGCCGACCCTCGATCCCAACCCTTTGCGAGGTGGGCGTGTTCAATAACCTCCGGGCTAAGCGAAAAGGCTTTCTGTTGTTGACTACCTTGGCCGCCCTGTTGACAGGGCTGGTCGGTTTTCTACTCATGCACCGGCTGCAGACTGAATCCGTGCAATCCGTCCGGCACAGTCTCGATGTCTGGCGGATGACTTTGATGTGTATTCGCTGGACATCGATCACCCTTGTCGCACTCAGCTGGAAATACTTGATCGCCCGGTTGGTGAGTATAGGCGTGATCAGCCACGACAAAGTTGCATCACTAACAGAGATGCGTTGGCGCGCTGTCACCTGGCTGGTGTTATTGGAACTGGTGTTAGGGCAGGGGGTGCTGGTTAAGACAGTGAGCCTGGCAGTTGGAGCCGTGCCATGAGCGTCGACAGCTATCTGGAACTCTTTACTTCCCTTTTCGGCTGGACCTTCTACGGCATTCTCTGGGATGTGTTGGTCAGTACCGGCATCGTCTATTTGCCGTTCCTGGGGATTCTGATCGATAACTGGCGCGAACCAGCGCAGGGCGGTGAGGTCGGTCATGCCAGCGGCCTCTCGCTGCGGCGCATGGAGATCGAACTGTTTATCGCGTTACTGGTGGTGGTCCTGGCCGGGCAACCCGCTGCCCTCACGCCACTCAATGCCGGTACCTTGTCCTATTCCCCGCCACCAACGCTATTGGATCCAACGCCGGCTGCAGCGACGGTGGCTGCGCCCCAGAGTACCTATGGCACAACGGGCTTCACCGGTACCGCCGCAACCGTCAATGTTCCCGTCTGGTGGTACGGTGTCATCGCACTGAGTTCGGGTTTGAACCACGCTATCGTCGAAGGCCTGCCGACCGTGGCGGATATGCGGACGTTCGAGCAGCAGGCGCATTTAGCCACCATTGCTGATCCACGCCTCAGGCAGGAAGTGAGCGAGTTCTTCAGCCAGTGCTACATTCCGGCGCGTTCCAAATACCAGGCTGAACGACCAAACATAGCGGCCATCAACGGCATTCTCGCCACGTACGGTGTCGATGACCCGGATTGGATGGGGTCCCACGTCTATCGGGACACCTCGGGCTATTACGACACCCTGCGCCCTGCCAGCCCAATCACTGGCTGGGCATACATTGCGGCCAGAGATACCGAGTATGACGCCACATCACCACCGGCCTGGGGAAAACCCTACTGCAAACAGTGGTGGGAAGATGGGGCAATCGGCTTGCGTGAGAAGCTGATCAATGAGGCAGATGCCACCTCTGCCGGCTTCTCCGGACTGGTAGTCGCCATCGCGCCCGCTCTGGCCAGCGAACAGCAAAACGACGCCGTCGCCAAAACCGTACTGACCAACGCGCCGCCCTCCTGGTCGAACAATGAGTTAATCGCCAACAACGCATCCGGAGCAGGGTTGGTCAACACCGCCGGATCTATCATCAAAGGTGGTCTCGCCACCGGTGGTGTGATCACCGCATCAGCCCTGTTTTCCGTAACCATGACGGCCGTCTTACAATCACTGCCCATGGTGCAGGCCATTATGCTGCTGGGTATCTATGCACTGCTCCCATTGGTGGTGGTTTTGTCCCGCTACTCCATAGCCATGATGGTAGTGGGCGGTATGGCGATTTTCACCATCAAGTTCTGGACAGTGCTCTGGTACCTGGCCATGTGGGTGGATCAGAACCTGATTCTGTCCATGTATCCCGACGTTAACGTTTTCCTGCAGATCTTCGCCAACCCTGGCGAACACGACGCCAAGCGCATGTTGCTGAATATGATTACCACCAGCCTCTATCTGGGGCTGCCGTTGCTGTGGAGTGGGATGATGGCGTGGGCGGGGGTGAAAGTCGGTAGGTCGATTGATTCGGCAGCGAACCCGATCAAGGCGCCAGCGCAGGATGCTGGCAATCAGGGAGGAAGTATCGGCAAGATGGTGCTGACCAAAGGTAAGAAACGTTAGTCCTTTTCGTACCAGCCGGTAGCATCAGTGCCGTCGTCGAGTTTCCCTGTTTTGTAATTCAGGGCTCCGCCTCGAACAGCACTTGAGACTGCATCATCAGACTTGGTCTCAGCGCTTTCAGCCAGCATACCAAGCATACTGCGCAATAAGTGGCCGGCCGCTGCAAAAATAGCGAAGACGGCTAGGAATATCTTTTGCAAACGAGGCCTTTCTTTTACGGTTTTCACGACTCTTCCTCAAATTCTGCTGAGCTAAATTTCAAGACATTACAATTCTCTTTGACTGTTCGCTGCATGGACTCATTGAATCCATCCTGGCTATTGGCCTCAATCTCCACGGATATCCTGACATTCACGCCGAGCTTGGCAGTGAACTGCTGTACGACTTCATCCATTATGGTGGCAAAGTCCATTTTGGCTTTGACCGGGTCGAGTGAAATAGTGCCGTAGAACTGCTTCTTGGTTGCTGCTGGTGTTGTTGTGGCAGCGCCTCCTAACCCGCCGGATGTTGGGGTTGGTGTCCCCGTGCCGCTCGCGCCACCAACCGGTATTGTAGTGCCTCCAGGTTCGCCGCCTGCAGTCCCGGGCTCCGCCGTTGGTGGAGTGGGCTGCTGTGTATTTTCGCGGTAAGCAACTGCTGCCTCGCGATCTATCAGGAGAGAGGATTCATCCACCGTGGCAATAGAATTACGCCCGAATGTGAAGCCGAGATAACGGTCGCCTTCCTTGCCAGAGGCGAAGGCGAAGTAATCTTCAACCTCGATCCCCTGGGTGATGGCATTGCGGAAAACACTGTCGTTAACAAGCCGAGGCAGGTACAGGTAGTGACAGCAGTCCTGCCAGACCTTCAACGCACTGACGTCGTTTACGCCTTCTTTCAGGTACCACTGTTTAAGTACATTGCGAAGATGAATAGGAGACCACTCGTAAATCATCCACTCCTCTTCGCGCAATTTATCCTCGATCGCCTGAATCAAGTTGGGCGCTGCGGGTGAGACGGGAACCACCTCCCAATTGAGAGTTGGCTTACCCTTTACGAATTCTTCAACTGGGGCGATTAACCATTTGTAAGTTTCGCGCACCAGTTGGGCAAGCGACTGATCTGCGCCATCACGATTACGCTTGGCCTGGTTCAAATGAGACAAATCCTGATTCAAGTGGCCATTTTCGATATCTGTGGCAATGGATTGCCACGCCAGGAAAATGCGGGCCTGCTCTTTGAGTCGGCCAACCACATCGTAGTCGGGAGCCAGGAAGATCAGGCGATTTTGTTTTTGCCGTGGTTGGTCGCCGCGGTTGCGCAAAATCTCTTCTGCGGCAGAAAATGCCTGGTTGGTCTCACTGCGACTGTAGGCTGTGTTTGTCGGCAACACGACCAGTCGAGGGCCCGTACCATAGTCGTCCGGGACATCGACGGAAGGTGTAAAGACGTGCACGCCACCAAACTGGTGATTTCTGCCGAATACCTGGGTTACTCGGGTTTTTAACAATGGCAGGAGTTCATCTCGTTCGTTGATGTTCTGCTTGCGGCTCTCCATTTCTCGGCGCAGGTTGGGTTTGGTATCTAACCAGAATCGGTCTTTGTCGGAATAGAGATAATGCAGTCGATCACGTAAGCGCTTGAGCACGTCTTCAAATACACCGAGCGTTTGACCGGGTTGTGCCGCGCCCAGCAGGATGCGTTCGACCTGAACACCGCGAATCATCTGCTCAGTGGTTGATGGTGCGCTGCCGAGAAAAATGGTCCGGGCGGTGCGGCGCGCGGCTTGCACGCTGCCGAACAGGGTGTGGTGGCCATCGATGTCATAGGGGGCCGAGCGGGTACCGTCCACTTCTCGTTCAATCACGGGTTCCCACCCCTGAGGCAGGTAGTGAATGCTCTTGTTGCGCACGTTACCATCTTCTAACGGTAATGAACCCGGCATGATCAGCGCATCTTTGTTATCCGAGTTCCACAGGCGGTGGATAACAATGGCCATATATTGAAGAACGCCACGGGTGCGCTGAAATTTTTCAAGCGTGGACCAGTCCTCGTACAAGCGGTCGAAAATTTCCGGGTGGATCGGGTAAGACCGGCAAAGACGCTCGAAATATTCGTTGGATTGGGTTTCGACCGGAAACTTTTCGGCGTTCTGACGATAAAAGTCAGAGAACTGACGGCTGATACCCTCCACCTCGGCGCGTTCACCCGGGTTCTCAAATAATCTGCGACGCACAATCTCGAACGCTTCCTCGGTGCCTACCGGCTTCCAGACGGACTCAACTCGTGCGAAGTACTTCTCCAGCGAGTTAAGGGCGCGCTGCCCTTGCGTGCCTCCAACTTCCAGTTCTGATTCGGGCAGCGATGCCAATAGAATGGCATTGGGTACTGCCTTCAGCGCTTCGGTGAGCGCCTGAATAAAACTGACATTGCTATCGAATGTGCCAGCCTTATATTGCTTGCCAAGCTCCAGTTGTCGAATAAACGCCACCAGCTCATCCACCAGAATCACACAAGGGGCTGCCTTGCTGATCAGTTCAGTGAGAACCTCTTTTCCGGGAGAGGTGCCGTCAGCGTCGCTGTCGGCGACCATCTGATAACCCTCATCCCCCAGAAGTTGCCAGGCCAGCTCGCCCCACAACGTGTTGGCAGTTATGCTCCCGTACTTCCTGGGCTGGCTAGGCGACAATTTGATGCCGTCAATCACCGCCACTCTGGCCGAGGGAAGGCTCTGAATCCCTGCCTCATCTAATACCGGAGGAATACCCGTGAGTTTGTCGGTGCCCACCTTGCGCGAAGCCAGGTGAAACACGGCCAACAGCGTGTGGGTCTTGCCGCCACCGAAAGCGGTCTGCAATTGAATGACCGGGTCGCCACCGAGCCCAGCCAACCGTTGCGCGACAGAGATGAGTAAGAGGCGCATGCCCTCGGTGATATAAGTGCGGGAGAAGAACATCTCCGCATCCTGATACTCTGCAGTGGCTGTGCCATTGGCTACCTGGGTGATGTCAGCCGCAAACTCGGACTGTTTGAAGGTGCCTTCCAGAACATCCTTGTGCGGAGTGGCAATTTCTCGCCAGGGTTTCAAACTCATGGTGTAGTCCTCAAAAATCCAGTCCGAGTTCGGCTTGCGAGCCACTGTGGCCAACCTCGTGGGAGGCGGTGACAATGGCATGCCAGGAACCGATCAATTCGTTGTAGGCGCGGGCATCTTCGGCCCACTTCTTGCGTTCGCACAGGGTGTACAGGTGATAGGCGAGCTGACGAATGGGTTCTCCTTTCTCCGGCATCTTGGCCAGTAGTTCGCCAGCGGCCGATTCACCCTGGTTGTTGAGACTGCGAATCATTTGGTGGCAGGCTTCCCAGATAGGTGTGCGGTTGTCTTTAATGGGATCCCAATCGGCTTCGTACTCCGCCCATTTCAATAGGCGAACCTTGCCGCCGCCGGATTCGACGACCCCGGCTGTATTTACGCCATCTACCGTCGTGCCCTTTGCTTGCGCTAGCACGTTCGCTTCACCAAAGGGACCAGTACTCCATCCGTACTGATCAAACCAACTGGAGCAGAACTGGGTGTCGGCATCGAAACTGCCGGATTCCGGGCTGAGGTATTCCGTGATGGCGCGGTTGATCAGGATTAGCGCATCATGCACGCTCATACGTGAACCATCCTGATTCAGTACGGCCTCGTACTTGGAGAAGATGGCCATCCCCGGGCCAATCGCGGCCTGGGCTAAATCCACGGGAGCGATGGGTGTAGTGCCCGTTTCTCCGCCGATCATGGCTTCTAGTGCGTCGGGCATCTGTTCACGCAGTTCACGTTGGAAGTCGCGTCGTGAAATAGATTCGGCTTCGATTTCACGTTTTTTGCATACCAGAACAACAGAGGAAGCCAAAGCATTAGTACCAGAGCCAATCATACGATTGGACATTTCAGTTCTCATTGGCCAAGTACCATCGATAGAAAAGCCTGCTCTAATCACAGCCTCTAAAAATGTTTCCCAGCCTGTATTAGATGTGGCCCCTTCTTTGGTTTCTGATTGTTTGAACGCGTAGTAAATAGATACAGGGAAAGCAGGATGCCCTTTGTCAGCCATATTATGAATGGCTTGTGTCATACCATCTAGAAAGAAGGTCTCTGCTTTTTCTTTTGTGCCATGACGATAAGGTATAGCGACCAATTCCTCAGCCTTTGGAACCGCCATAGTAGCGAACAAACTTGGATAGAATGATTTTAATGAGCGCCTCATCCATACGTAAAAAAAATCAGACAGGTCGGCATAACCAATATTGTCATAGTAAGGCGGGTCAGTTGAAATGACCTTTTCAGCACTAATGTTTTGGGTTGCTGCGTCTTGTTGAACTGCTATTCCACCACTAGATGGAATCATTCGGCTAAGCACGTCATTTGCCCATCCAATTCCTCCCATAAAGTTTCCAGTGGAGTCTGAGAGTGGATTTGGTTCTGCAAAATCCCATGTCATTGGTATAGCTTGGCGGCCAAATGTGTTTCGAGTGCTACTTCTCGATGAATCCCATGTGCAAATGGTTGAGCCTCTGTCTGCCAATTTATTTATCGCGAAGGTCAAATAAACCGCCAAAGCATCGCCATAAGCAGTCGCACCTCTGCCTCCATCATCAATACCGATTCCATCGTCGGTCATTCCCGCTGCTTTGGCATCAGCGATGGCTTTGTAGCAGGCTTCCTGAACTAGATCAGAGAATGTATTTAGAGCGACAAGTTGGCGGGGAGTGAAAAGATCGCCATAGGATTTCATACCGTACATCGGTGGTGAAAACCAACGAGGGTTTTCTGGCATTAATGCATCTGGCTTCCAGTCCGGTGATGCAGCACTTGCGGCCTGCTCCATTTCTGCGGTGGGCGTAAGATAGATACGCCCACTTTTCCCCTCAGCTACAACCGCCATTAGTCGCTGACCCAGATTTCCGGATTGTGCCTGTGCATAAATGTATTTCGGGTCAATAGGTGTATCTGATAGTAGGCAGGTAAAGTTGGCCCCACGACCCAGTTTAGTTCCGTTCCTTGCTTCTGCTGGCGGAACTCCCATACACACTTCGAATTGATAGTTATGTCCTTCGACTAACGGATTAACATAAGACTCTTTTCCCTTCTTGGTGGAAAGTAGAAAGCTAGACGCTAGCGGGATATCGGCATGGCTGAAAGCCGGATTGGGGCTTTTCACGGTTCTGGCCCAGAGCCAGGCGATAACAGTCAGTTCCTGTCCCTGGTATGGTTTCAGGTCGGGTCGTTCTGCGACCATCTCCTGCGTGATCTTGATCCTAGGGTAGAGATTACCGATACGCTCGAATGCTTCCTCCCGCATCCAGTGGCCGTAACGACGCACATCCTCGGCCAGGCCTCTTGCGCCAGACCAGTCATCCATCAACTTGCCTTGCTTCTCGCCTTGGGGCAGAGGACCTACTGGTCGTTGCCCGGCAAACTTCGGAGGGATCTCGATCATGGCTTTGTTGATCATCACCGCCACTGGATTCAAGTCACTGGCATAACTTTCTAATCCCAGTCGCTGCGCCTCCAGTGGGATCGCCCCTCCGCCCGCAAATGGATCATGAAAGGCCGGGAGTTTATCCGGATTGAAAAGTTCTGCTGCTTGGGGATGATTGCGGTTTAGATGACAAGTTTCGCGCCAGCTTTCCCAGATCGCTTCACGTGCGCGATTCAGCACCTCCTCATTATTGGTGTTTTCCCACTTCACCAAATCACGGATTATCTGAAAGAGTTTCTCGCGTTTGATCTCGGCCTCTTTCTTGTTAACCCCATACTTGAATCCTTCTCCTTGCTGGTATCCGGGATCGTTGACCATTTGCGCAAACAACACGGCCCTTGCTGCTGCCAAAGGTCGGCGCGCCCACCACAGATGTAAGGTTGAGGGATGACCATGCCGAATTGACTTTTCTCGCGCTGCCGCTGTGTTGATGTCATCCAGCGGTAGCGCGACTTCAATCAGTTTTTTGGGTGTTTTTATTTCGGCCATTGATAAACCTTAGAGAGTCAGTTCCGGTGACACTGCTTTGGAAAGCAGATCACTCAAGTCATAGTTGATACTGGCCACGCCAAAGTCGGGCTCAGTACTGAAAGGGTTGCGGATGTAGTGGGGGCCATCAAAGCTGTCGCCATCGACGATCACAACGGCCAGCAGGAATTTATCCGTCTGGTTGAGGGCATAGATGATTTCATTGCGGCTGACCGTAATGGTGCTTTGCCCTTTTGCGCGGCCTTTCACTTCAATATGTCGATCCGGCTTAATCGAGCCATCAGGGTTGGCGGGTGGGCGGGCGGTGACGTCCCAGCCGCATTTTTCAGCAGACATATCTTTCACTTCGTGACCAAAGCCCTGTTCCACAGCTATGACCGCATTCATCGCTACCATCTCTATGCGTGCGCGGGCCTCGGCGTCGGCGCAGAAAGCGGTCTCGCCTTTGCGTTGCGCCAACAGACCTTGCGGAATGACCAACGCGCCACCAATGACCACGGGAGTACTGGAGACTACGGCCTTCATGGCCTCCAGTTCTCGCTTGCGCTGGTTCAGCCGTTCAGTGAGTTCATCTACCCGGCGGCGCGCCATCTCAGGCTGCATGCGCGGTTGTTTACCGGCGGCGACATCGTCACTGAGTTTGATGTAACGGTCGGACCAATAATTGATCTCCTTGACCAGCCGCTCATTGACTGCAGCAAGCACCTTATCTGCCTGATGTTCACGACGGGCTTTCACCTCCCGGTAGTGTTCCGGCACCAGGTGTTGGGATGCATGGTTGAGTGCCAGGCCTTCAAGGTCTGCACTGATCCACGGGGCATTGAGAATGTCCTGCACCAGTTTCAGGTCGTAATCATCAATGGGCTGCAGGTCGAGGTGCGGTGCCCAGCCGGCGTGAAAAGCCTTTCCATGCTGGTCGATCTCCACGAACTGCAAGCGCCTTGAAGCCACTCTGGGCTTATCGTGCTGATCATTTGCTGGCGCTTCGCGAACGCTGTGATCCACCATAAACAGTATTCGTGGTTCTAAGCCGTCATCGTTGGAATCCACCAGTACCGCACCTTGCTTGAGCTTGCTGCGGTGTGCTGAGAGGATCAGGTCGGTGGTGGCATGCATCAGCGGATGGCCGGGGTGGATCAAATCCGCCATGGGCTTGCCGTGGGCGCGAACCAGGTCTTTCTCGAAACAGATCCGCTCGTACTTCTTTAATACTGGTGTGCGGCTTTCACCAATGATCCGGTCACGCTCGCGAATAGAGGCCGGCACATGCCGCACCTCGTATCGACCCGCCTCGCGGGGTCGCATTTCGCCGGTGAGGTTCTGAAATGCCTCGGTGAAAAAGGCACGGATAAAGTAAGGCTGCAGCTTGCGAGCCTCGGCTTTTTCCATCTCCTCTTTGACAGCATAAAGATCTTCCAGGCTCATATGCTGTTCAACGAGAGCATTGCGCCGGAGGATTTCCTTCAGGTGTTCAGTATCCAGAGCCTTGCCAAAGAAACTCTCCTGATAGGCGTGACGTGCCTCATCTGATTCGCTAGACCTGATTGCCTCTACCAGCAAATCTTTTAATGATTTCCCCTCAAATACTTCGCCCAGAATGTCGAATACCTTGCCGCCGAGAGCCTTCTTTTCGATCTCAATTTTGTCGAATAATCGCTGAAAGACTTCACCCTCTCTCGTTTCACTGGCGATCAGATTCCATAGGTGGCACACCTCTGTTTGACCAATGCGATGGATACGGCCAAAGCGCTGTTCCAGGCGGTTGGGGTTCCAGGGCAGATCGTAATTGACCATCAGGTTAGCGTTTTGCAGGTTCACACCTTCACCAGCGGCATCGGTGGCCACGAGCACCTGCACATCACGATTGTTGCGGAATTCTTCCTGAGCCTTACGTCGATCATCACGATTGACGCCACCGTGAATGGTGATAACCGCTTCGGGATTGCCCAACATGCCGCGGATACGGCCAACCAGATAATTGAGGGTATCCTTGTGCTCGGTGAAGATGATCAGCTTGCGGCGGCTGCCAGACTCTGTGTACATCTCAGGCCGGTCCTGCAGCAGATGAGAAAGCTCTTCCCATTTTTTGTCATTGCCCGACTGCACGACTCCCAACGCCTGGTGTTCCAGGTCCTTCAGAATCAGAATTTCCGCTTCTAACTCTGGGATGGTTTCAGCCGCGGTGGCTTGGTCGACGACCTGGTCAGCATAGAGTTCATATTCTTCTGCACTCAGCTCTTCATCTATATCTAAATTTATAAATATTGAGACATTTGTGTTATATTCATTCATACTGTTGTGATGAGATGTTCAATTGATTTGCGCAAACGAGTAATCGATTTTGTAAGGGGCGGTGGAAGCAAGGCGGAAGCGGCCCGGAGATTTCAGGTAGGCCGCGCGAGCATTTATCGCTGGTTGTCGCAGGATGATGCGCTGTGTTACGAGCGTCCCGGCCCTCGCCGTTCACACAAGCTGGACTGGGAGGCTTTACGGGTCCATGTGGAAGACAAGGCTGCTCTCACCTATAAAGAACGCGCCCGGCATTTTGGCGTTTCGTATTACTGTATTTGGCATGCGATGCACAAAATGGGGTTAACCCGTAAAAAAAATGACGGGGTACACGCAGCGCTGTAATATGAAAAGAAAGAGCTTTCTTCGCCTTCGTGAACGCTATCGCCGCCGCGGCAAAAGATTTGTCTATCTTGATGAAAGCGGTTTTGAGCCGGAGGTTTCCCGTCGTTACGCTTACGCTCCAAAGGGGCGGCGTGTTTATGGTCTGATCTCCGGTCATCGCAGACCGCGAACCTCTTTATTGGCCGCCCGTATGGATGAAGGCTTTGAAGCGCCGTTTCTATTTGAGGGAACCTGTAACACGGCTGTGTTCAATGCATGGCTGGAAAAAGAGCTTTGCCCCTTGCTCAACAGCAACCACATTGTCATCATGGATAATGCTCCGTTCCACAAAGCCGTTTCTTCACGTGAAATCATCAAAAAAACAGGGGCGGGAATTTTATTCCTCCCCCCTTATTCCCCTGACTTTAACCCCATAGAAAAAGACTTCGGAAATATCAAAAAAATCAGAGAATACAACGAACATGAAACCCTTGAGAATATCGTTGCAGCGTATCAGTAATTATAGATTTAGCTATAACTCATCGAAATTGTCCGGCAGGTCGATCTGCCTTTTTACTGTGTATTCGCCAAGGGTTTCTGCGACACCTTTCTGAACACTGTGGCCACGAGCGACCAGCTTCATCTCATCCAAGCGAGATTCAAGACGTTTGCGCCGGCGCTTCAGCGATTGGTATATCGCTTCTGGACTTGAGGCTAGGCGACGCTGCAGTTGTGTGAGTGCAAAGCCAACTGTGCCCCGGCGTTTACCATCCAGATTGTCGGCGCGGTTCATCTCATTGCGGACGTAGTCGGTCACTTGCGCGTAAAGCGCTGCTTCTGCATCGGAGAGGTCATAGTTCGCGCTGTATGCGCGGCGCTCGGGGAAGAGTGGCGTGCCATCAAACTTGAGTAGTTCCTCTTTCACTATGCGGCGCATCATGTCTGAGACATCTACCTTGTGGGCGCCTTCGCGAAACTTGCCGTAGAAGCGATCGCCATCCAGCAGTGAAAGCCAAATCTGGAAGTCTTCTTCCTTGCCGTTGTGCGGCGTGGCTGTCATTAATAGAAAGTGACGGGTGATAGAGCCGAGCAACTCACCCAGTAAAAAGCGCTTGGTCTTGTTGACCTTGTTGCCGAAGTAATTGGCGGAGAGTTTGTGAGCCTCGTCAACGATGATGAGATCCCACTCAGTGTTTTTCAGTTTTTCCTGGTACTCCTCATTACGCGATAACTGATCCAGGCGGCAGAGAAGTTGATTCTGTTCGTCGAAGTAGTTGCCGGATGCACACTGCTCCTGCTTCTCACGGCTGAAGATCTCGAACTGAACACCGAATTTCTCCAGCAGTTCGTCCTGCCACTGCTCGGTGAGGCCGCCGGGAGAGACGATCAGGATGCGTTTGGCATCGGCCCGCATCAACAGTTCGCGAATGAGCAATCCAGCCATAATGGTCTTGCCGGCGCCAGGATCGTCGGCCAGCACAAATCGTAGCGGCTGCCTGGGTAGCATGGCCTCGTACACAGCAGAAATCTGGTGGGGCAGCGGCTCTACGTTAGAGGTGTGTACCGCCATCATGGGATCAAACAGGGCGGCCTGTGAGATACGGTAAGCCTCAAGCCCGAGTTTGAAATCTTCACCTGGCGCATCGAATGCCCAGGGTCGACCTGCCTGAGCCAGCTCAAGCCGTGCTTCGTCCGAGCGAAATAGCATTTGTTCGCCCAGACGGCCCTGGTTGTCTTTGTAGTAGACAGTGATCGCACTATCGCCGACCGGCTCGACCTGGACGATGCGTACGATCTCATTGCCCTGTATGCCTAAAACTTGCGCGTCTTTTTTGATGTCTTCGAGTTTGATCATGAGCCCTCCCTGGCGACGCGGTTGTCCTGGTTGTAGCCGGGAGCGATGACCAGGTTCTCAACGCCATACAGAGCTTGCCTGTTCTTCAGCCAGAGGTGGTATTCCGGGCCTTCCAGGCTATGCTCTTCTGAGCAGTCGACATTCCAGCGCCGGAGGACGTAACCAGCGACGGCAGCACGAACATTGACCTTCAGTACGCCGTTTTCCATGGCGTAATCTGTTTCGATGGTCTTCGGGTGTTTCAGGCTGGGATGGGGGACGATTTCCAGCTCGACGACGCGATTCCATTGGATGTCCGATTCACGGCCTTCATTCTCTTTAACAGGCCCGTCTAGAATTTCTGGATCTGAGATGCGGGTGACAACAAAATCCGCGAATCTTGACTGCTTCCTGTCATAGCCACGGACATGCCAACGCAAACCATTGTCAACCAACACGAAGGGTACGATCTCGCGCGTGCTGCGTCCGCTGCTTAGGGAGCGATACACAATTTTGCTCGCCTTATGCTGATGAATGGCGCGGGTCAGTGCTGACAAGGTCTCTAAGTCAGGGTGGTTGAGTTGCGCCGGGGCCTCGCATGCGATCAACGCCTTATGCGTCCCCACGAAATCGTCACCAAATCCATGAGCGAGAGCTGCCATGGCCTGGCTGGGCGAGTAATCGAACAACGGTTCAAAGGATGTGCCCCGTATATAGACTTTGGCCTTGGTGTCATATTCCAGATTTTCTGGGGCAAGATCCTTATACAAAGTGATGTCTCTGGTTGCCGCAGCCTCCTTGATGCCGAAGCGGCTTACGAGGTCATTTCGGCCAATAGTCCCCAAAAAATGCGCTTTGAAATCAATGTGCGATAGCCGCTCTTTTTGCGTTTGGTTGATATCCATTGGGATGGCGTTGGGCATGCTTTTGTCCGGTGTGGCTCGATTCGGATGCAGACTGACGCCTATGATATTAAAGATATAAGATTCATGTCAATATGATTTGTTGACATCATCAATATGATTATGATCAAATACGCGGGATTATCTGTTGCGTTTAGCCGGGCGCTAAAGGTCACCCGACTGATTTTTCCTGGGGCGAGTTATGAGTTTTCTAGAGGCGAGCGGAGGGGCAAGAAAAGGTTGGCGGGCAGCGCAGTGGGTGCGCTCACGTTCTACTTGTCCCCGCTCCATTGTGACTAGCAACTGCTGTTGTGGATAGCATCGTTGGTGTGATCGTCGGTAATTCATACGAACCTGATTAATCAATAGGAATTGCATGGATGTGGCCAGATAACGAAACAGAACGTGATTACCTGAATTTCGGTGGGGTGGCCGAGACTGTTGCTGAAATCACCGTGCAGGCCCAAGGCAGGCCGATTTCTATTGGAGTATCTGGCGCTTGGGGCGTTGGCAAATCATCAATGATAAAGCTGATTCGCACTGCCCTTACCGAAAAGGACAAAAGTGAGCCAGCCCGATTTATCTATGTGGAGTTCAATGCGTGGCTTTATCAAGGCTACGACGATGCCCGAGCAGCGCTACTTGAAGTTATTGCAACTAAATTAAATGAAGAAGCTGAAAAGCGAAAAAGCGGTGTCGACAAGGCGAAAGAGCTTTTGCATCGCGTCAACTGGCTGCGCGCAGCCAAACTGGGCGCTGGTTCAGCGCTCGCACTCGCGCTGGGGCTCCCACCAACAGGCTTGATCGGTGACGTAGTTAGAGTTGGCCGGAAGGTGATTGGAGAAGGGGCCGGTGCAGAAGAAGCACAGGAAGCGGCCGACGCAGTATCAGAAGTAATTACGACTACAGAAGGCCTAATCAAGGCGAAGCCAGAACTGTCTCCGCCGCGCGAGATCCATGCTATTCGTGAATGCTTTGAGCAGACGTTAGCCGAGATGGGGGTAACGCTCGTTGTGCTCATCGACGACCTGGATCGCTGTCTTCCACCTACCACGATCTCCACGCTCGAAGCTATTCGGCTGTTTCTCTTCCTGGACAACACGGCATTTGTAATCGCAGCCGACGATGCAATGATTAAACATGCGGTCCGACAGCATTTTGGGGAAGTTGATGACGACTTGGTTATTAACTATTTCGACAAGCTTATCCAGATCCCCATCCGTGTTCCTCCTCTTGGTACGCAGGAAGTTCGAGCCTATATGATGCTTCTGTTTATCGAGACTACCGATATAGACGATACCCTCAAGGAAGGAATCCGTGAGGCGGTTTGTTCCCAACTTGCCAAAAGTTGGCGTGGCGAGCGTGTAGACCGGGCATTCATTCAGTCAGTTTATAAAGAAGCGCCGCCGGAGCTGGTGGCGCGTTTTGACACTGCCGATCGCCTCGCTCCCATCATGGTTAGCGCCAGTCAAATCTCTGGAAACCCACGATTGGTCAAGCGTTTTCTAAACGCGCTCTCAATCAGAATGGCAATCTCGCGTGCTCATGACGTAGGCGTTGATGAAGCGGTATTGGCGAAGATGTTGCTGTTCGAGCGCTGCGGTAATCCCAAGGCTTACGATGCTTTGATCGCAGCTGTGAACAATGATCCCGAAGGCAAGCCGGTCTTCCTGGCTGAATGGGAGCAGAAAGCTACTTCTGGCGCAGAGGTTGAGCTGGAGCCGCTTTGGGACGATCGCTTTATTAGAGAATGGCTCACGATCACACCACCGCTCGCTGACACAGATCTGCGAGGAGTGCTTTATGTCAGCAGAGAGCATGCACCACTGATTACACCGGAAGACCGGTTGTCATCAGAAGGAGCAGAACTACTAACGGCTATCCTCACAAGTCCTGATATGGCGGCGAGTCTGCATGATCGTCTTGCGGTGCTGGCACGTCCAGAGACCACCGTAATTATGGACCGCATACTCGAACAGGCGCGGCGCGAGCAGGAATGGGGTACGCCCGCGATCCTGGATGCGTGTATCGCCGTTGCCAAGGCCGATCCGTCACTTGGGACGCGCGTCGCAGGCTTCTTGAGCGAGCGACCTCTTGGCCAAATCAAGCCAGGTATCGTACCCAAAATCAGCGACCAGCAGTGGGTTGCTGAAGTGTTTGCGCGATGGAAGGACGCTGACGTGAGCGCTCCCGTTAAAAAGGCAATTGAAGCTGTGGAGAAGAGCTGATGGGCACTTCGTCGTCGAGCGCCGGCTCTCCCTCTGGCACGCCTATGGTGCCGCCTTGGGTGCCAGACCCGGTGCCACCTGTCGATGGCCCCGGTGATGACGAGGGTGCGCCGCCGGAAAGCGACGCGCCAGATGAGGCAGTGCAACAGCCAGCCCAGCCTGTACCCATAGCCCCTCCTGCACGTTTTGGCGGTGCGCGCACCAGGCTCGGCCGCTTTGCTCGCACAGGCTTAGCCGACGATATGCGAAAAGGCGTAGGGCACTACGTCCACAAAGGGCTGGGTGGTAGTGGCACGGCAGTGCGCCGCCTTGGTGGTACCGCCCGCACTGCCGGCACGCTGTTTGGTGCGTTATCAGCGGCAGCCGCAGGCCAGGCATCAGGCCCGGGAAATGAGCTGAACCCGACTGTTCTCGCTGGTCGCAGTGCTGACGAAATAATGAGCGCCGTCGTTGAGGCTGTGCGTCCCGTAGACGGCACGCAAGACGGTGAGGCCAGTCGCGCCGCTATCGGCAAAGCACTTTCCGAGCTGCTTACACAGTTTCCGGACGCCGACCTGCTCAACCTGTCAGAGACGCAACGGGTGCTTGCAGTTGAGCGCTTTATTGCATGGGACGTGTTCAACCGATTTGAGCTTGATCTTGGCAAGACGATTCAGGAAAAAGCACCAAGTGTTGCGAGCGCTCTTTCCCGCCTTAAAGAAGTGAGGGACTTCATTACGCAAACGGTCGCAGCGAGTTTCAGAAAGCTGTCGACCGACGCAACCGCTCTTGGCAGCAACAAGGTTGCCGCAATTGTCCGAGATGCACTAGGGCTGGCAATTGGTGTATTCGAGGGGTATCTGTAAATGAGAATTATCTGTGGTCCCTCCAACTCAAAGTTCGAGCGCCTGCGCAAAGACGACTTGCGGTGCATTCTGTATGGTTCTGCGGAGAATTCCTATCACGGTTCGGCTGGCGGGACACTTCTCAAACACGTTCAGAGTCTTAAGTTATCCCCAGCGCCTCGCGCGTGGGATCTGCTGTCGCTCGCTCTCTCGGTCATCTGTGCGGATACAGCTGTCCGGCGCGGCGAGAGCCCGGATGGTTGGACCCGCCAGATTTCTCTTACCGTCGCGGTGAGTGATCCAGATTTCTGGACAACTCAGCGCTCGCTTATCGAAGATCAGCTTAAGTTCCTTACAACCGATTTATGGGCTCTGCAATTCGTGGGTTATGGCCTTTACCCTAAACCAAGCAAAGTTCCCAAGCTTCCGGATGGCGATTGCGTTACCTTGCTTTCGGGCGGCCTTGACAGCTTTGTCGGTGCTATCGACCTCGTCGCTGATGGTAAGGCCCCATTTGCTGTCAGTCAGGTTGCGGCAGGTGATAAGCAATCGCAAGCGGACTTTGCTGCGAAGATCGGTGGCGGACTTAATCATCTGCAACTGAATCACAACGTCAAATGTCCGGGCGAGAATGAACGTTCACAACGCGCCCGATCATTCATCTTCCTTGCCTATGGCGTTCTGGCTGCTAGTGCGCAGAAGCACTACCACGATGGTGAGCGCGTTGACCTTTATATTTGCGAAAACGGGTTGATATCGATCAATCCGCCTCTCACGCCGGCCCGGCTCGGTAGTCTTAGCACGAGGACGACCCACCCGGTTTTTCTGGGATTATTTCAGAGGCTGCTCGATGTTGCTGAACTGCGGATTGCAGTTCGCAATCCATATCAATTTAGGACGAAAGGCGAAATGCTCCTTGAATGCAAGGACCAGGCATTTCTTAGGAAGCACGCTGCAGAGACAACTAGTTGTGGACGCTATGCGCGCAATGGCTGGCAACACTGCGGGAGGTGCTTTCCGTGTCTGATCAGACGCGCTGCATTCCATGCATGGGGAAAAGACGATAGGACAAAATATGTCTATGCCGATCTGTCGAAGAATGATTCGCAGCACGCCCGATATGATGACGTACGATGCGCAGCGATGGCAGCGGCGCTTGTCGATGCAGATGGACTAGACGCGCTTGCGACTAACAATCTCAATGCCTTAGCTATGGGCGATCTTACCCCTTATAAGGCCATACTTACTCGTGGAATAAGGGAAGTTGGTCAGTTTCTGGCAGCAGCAGGTGTTCGATGATCGACTTTCACTGTCACGTCGATCTATACCCTGACCCGCATGCGATTGCCCGGGAATGTCGTGAGCGAAAGCTAAACGTGTTGTCTGTGACCACGACACCTAGCGCGTGGGCAGGTACCTCGGCTCTAGGCGGAGGCGCAATCATAACGGCGCTTGGTCTGCACCCTCAACTCGCACATGAGAGAAAGGGTGAGTTGCCGTTGTTCGATCGCATACTGCCTGGCAGCGCTTATGTAGGCGAGGTCGGATTGGATGGCGCGTCTGAGTTCAAGACACATTGGCAAGACCAAATCGATGTCTTTCGACACATACTTGGCGCGTGCACCGAAGCCGGTGGAAGGGTTATGTCAATTCACAGTCGGCGTGCAAGTACGCCGGTACTTGACCTGTTAGAGCTGTATCCGGAGTCGGGCACACCGATTCTTCATTGGTTCACCGGGACAGCGCGTGAGCTGGATCGGGCTATTTCTCTGGGATGTTGGTTTAGTGTTGGGCCTGCGATGCTCAGGAGCAAACGTGGAAAGGACTTAGTGATGCGCATGCCTCGAGAGCGTGTACTTACAGAGTCAGACGGACCCTTTGCACAAATAAAAGAAAGATCGATTTTCCCCTGGGAGGTAAATCTTGCGGAAGCAAAGTTAGCGGACCTCTGGGACTCCGATCCGGGGTCTACGGGGCAGTTGCTGAGTGAAAATCTGAATATTCTCTTGTCAATTGGTAGGTAACTTAAGTCGGAGTGATGGAGTGGCATTAAAGTCAATATCCGCCATCTCACTGTTGTAGGTATGAAGCGTTTACACTATTCTGTCAAAAATTGACGGATTTTCCTTCGCCATGCCTGACGAGTCAGTGGACGCAGAGATTCTTACGATCAAGGAGGTTGCCCTCTATCTGAAGGTCACCGAGCGGACTATCTATCGCTTGGCAGCGGACAAAAAAATCCCCGGCTTCAAGGTGGGTGGGGCTTGGCGATTTTCCAGGAAGGAAATCGATCAGTGGATTCGGCGTCAGTCTGAAGACCAGCATGGGGACGCGGGTGAGCACGATGACAAGTGAACAGGACGATACGAACGACCAGCTGGAACGATCCCTGATCGATGTTGCAGTCGAGAGCTGGAGATTTGCCCGACTGTTCTCCCGTCTTGTCAACAAACTGGATGCTGGCGAATCCACTCGTTACGTCAACCAGCTGCGCTACTTCCAGAAAAAGCTTGAAGAGAGCCTGGATGCCAGTGGCCTGAAACTGGTGAATGTTGAAGGTCAGCCATATGACCCTGGAATGGCTGCATCGGCGCTTAATATTGGGGATTTCGGCCCTGATGATGAGTTGCTGGTTGATCAAATGGTGGAGCCCATCATCATGGGGCCAGAAGGCTTGCGCAAGCAGGGCACGGTAATGCTTAGGAAGGTGCATGCATGAAATACGTCGGGATTGATCTTGGAACAACGAACAGTGCAATTTGCTCCTATGACGGAGAGTCGGTGCGCCTTTACAAAAGTCCCGATCAAAATGACGTCACGCCATCAGCCATTTTTATTGATAGACGGGGCAACAAATACTTAGGCAAGCGAGCCTATGATAGTGCGGCCAAGAATCCTGATAATGCCGCTACGAAATTTAAGCGCATGATGGGGACCAGTACCCCAGTCAAGCTTGCCGCCGTTGATATCACCATGACGCCAGAGGAGTGTTCGTCGGAGATCCTCAAGCTCTGCTTTGGGTATTTACCAGAGGAAATTAGAAACGGTGGAGAAACCGGAACCGTAATCACCGTTCCTGCCGCTTTTAATCAGATGCAAAAGGACGCCACGTTGGCTGCTGCTGAAATGGCTGGCCTGGGTAGCGTCGCGTTAATGCAAGAGCCAGTTGCGGCTGTCATGTGTGTTATGAAACAGCGCAAAGGCGACGGCGTTTTTCTGGTGTTCGATCTCGGTGGTGGGACACTGGATATTGCGATTGCTGAAAGTATCAGTGGACGGGTGAGCCTGCTGGCTCATGGTGGTGTCGCGATGTGTGGTGGCACCGACTTCGATCGCGCCATTCTTGATAACGTGGTCAAGCCATGGTTGATGTCCACCTTTGATCTTCCTGACGATTTCAGCGCGAATTCGAAATACAAATCGCTTCTGAGAATGTGTCTTTGGGCCTCGGAAAAGGCAAAGATTGAATTGTCGGCAAAAGAGGACGCTGTCATCAGCCTCACAGAGTCTGATTTAGGTGTTAATGATGAATCTGGTGATGAAATCTATGTCGATATCCCCTTTACCAGAGAGCTGCTCGATAGCTTGATCGCCGACAAGGTCGATGAATCTATCCAATCGGCTCGAGATACACTCGAGAAAGCGGGTCTGAGTCCTCATGATGTCGAGCGCGTCGTGTTCATCGGCGGACCAACCCAATACAAACCGCTGCGTGATCGAGTCGCGTTTGAGCTCGGCATAGCACCATCATCCGATATGAATCCCATGACGGCCGTCGCAGAGGGCGCAGCCGTTTTTGCAGAATCGATCGACTGGAGTTCACAAAGCCGTGGCCGAAAGAATGCTCGGGGAGCACTCAGCACCGGCGGCTCGTTGGACCTCTCTTTCAATTACATATCAAGAACGCCGGATTCGAAGGCGAAAATTGTAGCGAAACTTGGAGGGGATGCAGCGGCAGGCGTTGAGTTTCAGATCGATAGCCTGGATACCGGTTGGTCCTCGGGGCGAATGGCTCTTCAAGACGGGGCTGGCGTCGAACTCTCCCTGGCGAAGCCCGGGGAAAACACATTCAAAGTGTTTGTATTCGACTCCAAGGGTGGGCCTGTCGCATTAGGCGATGACAAAATTGTTATATCGCGAACAGCAGCCAGTATTGATGCCATTCCTGCGTCGCACTCGATCGGTGTCGAGGCGCGGGACAAGCTTGGTGGGCGTCTCGTCCTCGATCATCTTGTTCGCGAAGGTGATCAATTGCCAAAGAAAGGCAAGAAAATCTTCAAAACGGAGGAGTCACTCCGGGCAGGCAGTACCGGCTCGATCAAGTTCAAACTGTGGGAGGGCGAGATTTCCGACCCGGTAAACGACAATCGATTCATTGGTATGTTCGAGATCAAGGGATCTGATTTTGATGACGGTGTGATCGCCGCTGGTGCCGAGCTGGTTTGTGAGTATGAAGTGCTGGATTCCGGGAACATCGTGATGGAGGTTTCAGTGCCTTCGATCGGTGGTTCCTTTCATAGTGGGCGCAATTTCTACTCTCGTCAGGACGGTCAGATTGACTACACAAAGGCGTCCAAGCTCGTTGAGGAACAGTCGGAAAATACACTTCAACGTCTTGAGGAAATGGCTTCCAAGATTGACGATTCGAAGTTGGATCAAGCGCGAGAAAAGCTTGAGCGAGCTGAGTCTATCAGTAGTAGCGAATCCGATCCCGAAACGGCGAAGCAGGCAATGGACGATGTCCAGGAAGCCAAACGGCTATTGGCTCTTACTCGCAAGGAGCATTTGAAGGACATTCGTCAGCTTGAGCTGGATAAGGCAATTGAGTTTTTCGATAAGGCAGTTCGAGAGCATGCTCGCCCTACTGAAGCCAATGCTTTCGACAATCTCGCCAAAACTGCCCAGCGTTCGATTGACAACAACAACGGCGACTTCGAATCGCATCTGGACGAACTGCGTGGAAAGAACTTTATGATCCTGTGGCGTCAGGACTGGTTTGTCATCGATCGCTTTAAATGGCTTGCTCAGGACACTTACCTGTTCCCCGATGCAAGAGAGCATGCGGAGCTAGTCGCAACTGGCGCCGAGGCACTCAAGGCGAACGATATCGACAAGTTGCGAGCGGTAGTCGCACATCTCGACTCGGTACGCATTGGTTCAGCGGGCGAAGATGAAATGATGGTTGGCGCAAATATAGTTCGGAGTTAACAAATATGCCCCTTGATGCGTGGCTCCCTGTTGGGTACAAATTGCCGGATGGCGCTAAGGTCCGCGTCGCTGTCTCTGAGGGGGTAAATTGGCAAATTTGCGAGACCCACGGCGGTGGGCGAGCGCTCGTTGTTCAGCACGAACTCGCCAGCCGATGGATAGATGCCGGGCTGATCACAGAGGGGCCGATTAGGTTCTTTGATTTCGGCAACCAGCAATACGGGGCAATCGCTTGCGGTGCAGACCAGGTGTTATGCCCGATTGTAGAGGGAAACTCGCCGGACACGAAGGCTGAGGCTTTGTCGTTCGCGTTGGCGCTGAAGGCGACCCGCGACATAGATTCAGACTCACCGTTACAGGACGCTCTATACGTCGAAAAGATCAGCCGCCTTCTACCTACTTACAGCATTACAGCAAGAACCGACGATGATGTAGTACTTGGTTACTGGCTCACTGGTGGAGCGACTGTGTCTGCGAAATCGTTTCGCCGACTTCGTCAGACCATGAGCTGGCTAAGTGCAAGCCACCTCCAGGAGGTTGTTCAAGCTGGTGGGTTCGAAGTCGCTGAAGTTATACCGGCTGACCGGTCTCGAAGCTTGCCTTCGCGGCCAGATAACAAGCAAGCAGAGCGTACCGATCGAAAAGAAGAGCCGCGTGATCAGCAACACGCGTCGAAAGCCTTTGAATTGGCTGGGCGACCTGACCTCGCCGCCTTCTTCAATGAGCATATCGTTGACATCATCCAAAACCGTGATCGTTATAAGGCTCTTGGTATTGAGTTCCCGTCGGCCATAGTTTTGCACGGACCTCCCGGATGTGGAAAGACGTTTGCGGTAGAGCGACTGATCGACTTCCTCGGTTGGCCAAGCTTTCAGATTGACGCTTCCAGCGTTGCTAGCCCCTACATTCATGAAACCAGCAAGAAGGTAGCCGAGGTTTTTGATAAGGCGATGGAGAATGCACCGTCTGTGTTGGTTATCGACGAGATGGAGGCATTTCTGGCAGATCGCGAGACCGGTTCCGGCCATCATCGTGTCGAGGAAGTGGCTGAATTCCTGCGCCGGATTCCAGAAGCTGCAAAGAACGACGTGCTTATTGTCGCGATGACAAACCGTGTCGATATGATTGATCCGGCCATCTTGAGGCGGGGCCGCTTTGATCATGTGGTCAATGTTGACTTTGCCAGCGAAGTAGAAGTGCTCTCATTGCTGGAGAAGTTGCTGTCAACCTTACCCAAAGAGGATGACGTTGACCCGACGCCATTTGCCCAGGAGCTCGCTGGGCGACCGTTATCAGATGTGGCTTTTGTTGTCCGCGAGGGAGCTAGGCTTGCGGCACGGGCTGGCAAGGACAGATTGGATCAGGACAGCCTGCTCACAGCAATGCATGCGGCACCAGCCAGAGAGCGCGAAGGCGCTAAGCGGCATCCGATTGGCTTCATCCGGTAAGGCTAACGTGAACGATGAAGAAGAAAAAAAACAGGGCGAGGGCAAAGGTTTTGCGGGTCTGTCATCAATGGTGTCAGATGTTGATGACGTCGTAAGCAGTAAACCGAAACAGCCCCAGAAGCCCCACTCTGAACCGCCTCCAAAACAGACTGCCGGCGGTAGTCAGCAGCCGAAACAAACGTCAACCAAACCAACCTCGCAGACTTATCAGGCACCTGCACAACCATCGGGCGGCTCATCAGCGGGCAAGTGGTTTGTGGGAATTGCTGTGGTTATTGGCCTCATCTGGCTTGCTAACCAATCAGACAACAACAGGCCATCGAAGTCGGGTTATTCCCCAGGATCTTCTTCAACTTCCACAGCGCCGACCAGCCAACCAGTAATCGCGCAGCCCCAGGCGCCGAGTCGTCCATCTGAAAGCAAGCCTTCCGTTGGTCGAAACAATGTCCTTTCAACTGCGCAGATCCGCTACTGTTTGGCCGAGAAAATTCGGCTCGATGCAGCAGAGGTGGTTCTCAATAATTACAGCGATTCGGACGTGGATCGCTTTAATGGGTATGTGAACGACTATAACAGCCGTTGTGGTGAGTTCCGCTACCGCCAGGGCGCCCTTGAGAGCGCTCGAAGAGATGTCGATCCATACCGTAGTCAATTACAGGCCGAGGGGCGGAACAGATTTGTTCGTAGTCCTGCTACAACAGCGAACGCTCCGGCCTCTACTCAAGCATCTAAGCCCTCTCGCCCTACGCCAGACGCAACGGTGCTGGCTATTCAGCGTCGATTGAATGAGCTCGGGTATAACGCGGGTACGCCTGATGGTTTGTTCGGGAACAAAACACGGTCTGCAATTCAGGCTTTTCAACGGGATAACGCAGTGGCCACCGATGGCGTAGCTAGTCGTTCCCTTCTTTCTCAATTGAATGCTAGTACGCCGAGGGCTAGCGGACAATTCGATGGGCTCAATTCACTTAGTGGTAAAGCTGAGTTAAAGGGCGGATCAGCGCCAAACGTTGTTCGGCGTCCCGAACCAAGTAGGGACAGAGAAAATTTCGCGACATGTATATCCGGTGAGTACCCATCACTCTGCAAGCATTCGTTGCTGACTCGAGAGGAGGCCGTGCAAGTAGAAGCTGCAGAAAAGCGCGCGAACTTCGGTACTTGTATATCAGGTGAGTATCCATCGCTATGTAAACATTCATGGCTCACCAGAGAAGAAGCAGCTCAAGTGAACATTGCGGAAAAGAGAGCTAACTATCGGACATGTATCACCGGAGAGTATCCGTCTCTCTGCAAGCACTCCTTGTTGACTGGCGAAGAAGCAATACAAGTCCAAGTCGCAGAGCGGCGGGCTAATTTCAGAACATGCATATCTGGAGATTACCCGTCACTGTGCAAGCACTCTCTGCTCACACCAGATGAGGCCTTAAAGGTAGCGGAAGCGGAACGGCGAGCGAAAGGAAGATAGAGATATGCATCGAGAATTTCTTGCTGAACCGAGTTGGCGGGTTGGTCATCTGATCAATATTGGAGGGCAGATCAGATGACCAAAGCAATTTGTTTTAGCTGTGGTGCTGAAAAATTTGGTGCGCTAACCCAATGTGGGGCATGCAAATCAACACCCAGAGTAGAGGGTGATCTAGCTTTGTCCCTTGTTCTTTCTGATCATCTTTCGTCGGAAACGCAGTTGGAAGTATTGGCCCATGAAATCCGGAGTCATCTAAAACTCACTGTACCTGAAGCTCTTCTTCGTCAAGCACACGAAGCTCTTAAGGACCCTCAACTACTTGCAATGCTGGGAACTGGTCCTGGGAATGCAACTGATGGATCACAGGCGCGACCTACACCTCGAACTGCGCGGCCTGGATCACCACCGACGACCCGTTCATCGTCGAACCGACGCCAACGGAGTCTGCATCAATCAGAGCTTCAACAAAATCCCTTTGCGCTGCTCGGCGTTACCACTAGGGATGATCGGCGCCGGATTGTTGAGCTGGCAGAGGAAAAGTCACTGGAGCTGGATCATGACGCGTGCCAAAAGGCGCGCTCTGACCTTACCAGCCCGAGGATGAGGTTGAGTGCAGAAATGTCCTGGCTGCCCGGCGTCTCGCCAGGGAAGGCCGCACAGTTTGTTTCCGCGCTGCATTCTGACCCGATGTCGGTTCGTGAGGAGTCGGGCCTGCCGACTCTTGCTCACTTGAACCTCCTGGCGTCGGCATTTGAGGCTATAGACGGCAATGATTCAGCAGATGATGTCGCTGAATTTATCCAGGAGATGGCGTATCTGGTGGACGACCTCTCTGCGGAACAGGTGCTGCGCGATATCAACGAAGACCGTTCGGTATCTGGTTTTCCCGAAGTCAAGGGTATCGAACAGGTGGAGGCTGAGCTGTCCGAGCGAAAGCGCTATTACCGTAACGCAATCAAAGACGCTTTAAACAGGCTTCCGCCTGCTTCTCTTGTCGATGCCATGACTACTGCCGTCGACCAAATTACCGGTGGCGGAGAAGATCACGCACCGGAACTCATCGACGACCTGGTGGATAGCTATGCCGTTGAGACACAAGGATTCTTGCAGAAAGAAGCGGAGAGTGTAGAGAAGCTGATCAATGCAGCCAGGGACTCAGCTACGTCAGGTGAAAAGGTAGTAAAGCCGATTGTAGACAAGCTGGTGGTAGTCGCCAGGAATTGGGACAAGGTTGCACAACCAATTCAGCTTAGCGCAAAGGCAAGAGGAATCGATCACGATCCGAGCCATGAAATTGCCTATTCAATACGAAGCCTCGCGATTGATCTATTTAACGAGCATGACATGCTTGATCAATCGCAGAGACTTACTGAGCTGATTCAAGAGCTTTTTGCAGAGCTACCCGAAGTTGTAGAAAGGGTAGAGCAAGATTCAGAAGCGCTTGCCGATATTTTTCAGAACCGAAAAATGAATGAGGCGCAGAAAGATGAATGGGCCCGCGACATCACCTATCGAGCTGAAGTCGGGGTGATGTTCAAAGATGTATTAAGTATCTCGCCGGATGGGCTTAGTTGGAAAAACCAACGGTTTCCGTTAGATGCCGTTACCCGCGTGCGATGGGGAGCTGTGCGTCACTCTGTTAACGGCATACCTACCGGCACAACCTATACGCTCGCATTTGGCGACAATCGTTCAGAGGCAGTTGTCGAGCTAAAGAAGGAATCAACATACTCCACGTTTCTAGAGAAGCTGTGGAAGGCTGTCGTTATTCGATTACTGACAGAATTGTTTGAGACATTGCAAGGCGGAAACGAGGTCCGTTTCGGTGAAGCAACGCTCAGCGACGATGGAGTGACGTTGGTCAAACACAAATTTCTTGGGACCAATGAAAAAGTTCGTTGCTCGTGGGGGCAAGTTCATGTGTGGAGTGCTGACGGCTCTTTTTATATCGGTTCCAAGGACGACAAAAAGACCTACGTCGGCCTGTCTTACATCCATGCTGCCAATACGCACGTCCTGGAACAGGCGATCAGAATGGCTTTTAAAAAGCCAGGAATGCGGCGGTTAAGCGACATGCTTCAGTGAAATCTTGTATTGCGGCATATTGAGGATCGACTATGGGATTTATATCCAAATTATTTGGTGGTAACAAAGAGGACAAAGCACTTCGCGAAGCGTTTGAGCAGATACGACGCATCATTGAAGATGAGCAATTCCAGCTCGATATGATTCATCCTGCAATGAAGGCGATGATCGAGTCTCGACCTGCCTATGATCAGGATCCGAACGGTACTGGACCCTTTGGGTTTTCCGAGACCAACCCGATTCCCGTAAATGGTTCAATTGGCCAACTTGCCTATTTATCTAGTCGGCGCTGAAAAAGCCGGTTCTCAGGCTGCACGAGGTGGAGCAAGTAACAGGTATTGTATAAAAGCCGGTTGGATTTTGAGCCAAAAAATCCTCAGGTACCTGAGGATCAGCCGGAGATTCTGGCCGGCACCGCACAGGATGGCGTTGATTGCATCGCCCTCGACCCCTTTGAGATAATTGCGATGCAACAGGCCGTCGTTTTTCATGTGACCAATGATCGGCTCGATAGCGTTACGTCGTTTTAACTCACGTCGGATAGTGCGCGTGACGCCACGCTTTTGTCGAGCTTTGAATACGTCGACGTCGTCAACATCGTGACCGCGATAACCTAGATCCACATAACAACGCTCGGGCCGTTGTCCGGTTAATCGCTCAACCTGGTGCAAGGCTTTCTTCAGCGTATGACCATCGTAGGGACTGCCTGGCAGTGACTGTGCGCCCACCACCAGGTTGGAACGGTTGGTGGTGGCGATACTAACCTTGACACCAAACTCGTAGCGCTTGTGCGCCGTGCCTTTGGCAATGCACTCAACCTCCGGTGCGTGCAGCGCGTAGAGTTTATTTTTATCGTGACGTTGTTGATCGAGCAATCGTTTGGTTAATGCCATCGACTCTGCAAAGGCCGCTTGCACCGAGGCCGATTGCTTCGGCAATTTGCGCTCAATGTCCCGAACCACCCGCCCCAGCACGGTCTTCAGCTTCGCGGCGGTGCGGCGCATGCGGCGTGTCTGTCGCGCATAACCGTAGCGGTTGTTCTTGAACAAAAGTCGCGGGCCCACGCGCACGTAGCTTTGGCGCAACGGTACGCCGTGTGCTTTCGCCAAGCGTACCAGGCGCTCACGGGCCCGGTTGTACAGCTTCGAGTCGGTGGGGAACGCAATCGCTTTCTCCTGCACCGTCGTGTCAACCGTAACGCACTTTAAATCTCGTGCTTTCACCGCCTTCGACGCAATCGCTGCATCGATCGTCGCACTCAGTAACGATTCCATACCCTCGTCACCTAAACGCTGACGCCAACGTGTCAACGAACTCGGGTTCAATGGCAGCTCGTGTTGAAAATACCTTTCACCACAAAAGTATTGCCAGTACGGATTCTCTGCCCAGCGTTGCACCACCTGTTCATCGGACAAGCCGTAGGTGTGTTTCAAGTAGTGCAGACCCGCAATCAATCGGGTCGCGATGGCAGGACGACCGTTCTCACAAAATGCCTCACCCCACTGTGCATCAAAGAACTCCCAATCAATTAACGCTGCGAGTTTGGCCAGCTCATGGCGCGTATCAATGAGGTTTTCCAGGCGGTGACGAAACAGATCATCGGTGGGTAAATCGGGTGGCGTTTGAGGCTTCATTTTAGCTTCCGAAATTGCCAGCTTCGGATACGTATCTTACCATTCGCTGGCAATTTCTTCTCTACAAAATTACCTTATTCCTAAATACTTTCAGGGCCTTATGACTTCTTCAGCGCCGACTATCTAAGCTGGAAACAGAAAGGGGAGAGAGAATCCTATTTCATAGAATTGGTGCAGTGGATACGATTGACGTGTTCGAGGCTGTCACTTTCTCAGGAAGCGAGTGGTTCATCTTGTTTTTGGACCTATACCACCCCCGGCGTTCACGTCTAACGCCAGATGGATTTCGCTTTACACAGGAGGTCGGTCAGTTCTCTGGTTTCCATAAATTTTGCACTGACTTCCCGTATGACTTCGTGGAGATGAAGCAGTCAGAGAGCGAATCTGGATTGAGTATGGCGTATATCGCCATCAGCAAGTTTATGGAACCCATTCAGAACAGAGCATACCAACGACCACTTGCGCACAAGGCGAAGTTAGATCTAGTGAAGAGTCGCCTGACCAGTGTTCAGGCACAATAAGACCTGGATGATGCTCGTTTCGCCAATCGAGAGGAGCGCTGTTTGATGAGCCAGGTGATGGCATGACGAAGACGGCCACTCACAAATGGATCTTCCCTGCACGTTTTCGTGCAGGGGCCTATGGTTGGAAATCCTCCAAATTAGCGTGCCAGCGACTTCGCGAAGCCGTTTCCGAAATCAAGAAGGTGGCGAAGAAAGAACCTGATCTGGCTGCAGAAGGTGCCGTCCGCCTGATCGAAAAGCTCTGGCCTGCGCTGGAGCATGTGGACAGCTCCAGCGGCGCCCTGGGTTCTGCGGTGAACAAAGTACTCGACCAACTGCTTCCAGTCATCATCAATGCGCCGGCGGATCCCAATACACGCCAAAAATGGCTTGAACGCTTATGGCAGGCGATGGAGGATGATGGCGTCGACTACCTGGGGCCGGTGGGTGACCGCTGGGGAGAGGTGTGCGGTTCGGTGGAAAGCGCCAATCAGTGGGCCGAAGAATTGATGCCGACATTGAGGTCGTGTTGGGCCGACCCGAATCCCGGAAACTATTTTCATGGCGCAACGGCCTGCCTGTCCTGCCTGCTGGTGGCCGAACGCTATCAGGATCTGCTCGACCTCCTGGCGCTCGACCGTAAACCTTTCTGGCACTACCGTCGCTATGGTGTCGAGGCGTTATTGTCGATGGGCAAGAAGTCGGAAGCGCTGCAATACGCTGAGGGATCACGAGGCTTGAACCAACCGGATTCGGCGATTGATCAGGCCTGCGAAGAGATCCTGATTTCCTCGGGTCTCCATGATGAGGCCTATCGGCGCTATGGGCTGAGGGCGGCCCAGGGGAATTGGTATCTCGCCCAATTTCGTGCTGTGGCAAAGCGCTACCCCATGAAGGATGCGTCAGCGATTCTGGCCGACCTCATCGCCACGACCCCCGGAGATGAAGGAAAATGGTTTGCGACGGCAAAGGAGCTGGAGCTGTATGTACTCGCATTGGGCCTTGCGAACCGGAGTCCCTGTGATCCAAAAACACTGACCAGGGCGGCCAGGGATAACCTCGATTCGGCACCGGAATTTGCCCTGGGTTCAGCCCTGACCGCGTTGCGCTGGCTGAGTGAGGGTTGGGGTTACGAGGTGACCAACGTCGATGTGATGGAGGCCTATGACCGGGCAATGGACGCTGCCACCCGCTTGAATAAGGCTGACGACGTTACCGGGCAGATCCGGCAACTCGTTGAGGCGAACGACAATGGGGCGAGACAGTTTGTGCGCCAGGCATTGCAGGGAAGAATGCGCGTCGGTAGTGACGACAACGGCCCAGAGACATAACTCAGTAACAGAAACAGAACGTTGTTGGGGCATTTAAATAGGTAACATATATGCTACCATTGGCTTCACATGACAGAGGTTAGAGAATAACTCGACAGTGAGCGACACGATGGCTTTGACGAAAGATTTTAAGGACAGCATACAGGCACGCACCCAACGGGATCCGGCGTTTCGCAAGGCTCTGCTGCAGGAAGGGGTTGAGTGCCTGCTGGCCGATGATGTCGCCACCGGCAAGGCGGTGCTGCGTGACTACATCAACGCGACCATCGGGTTCGAGGAGCTGTCCCGGGTCTTCGGTAAATCGAGCAAGAGTCTCATGCGCATGTTCGGGCCGAAAGGTAACCCCCAGGCGAGTAACTTGTTCGCGGTGATCCATTATCTGCAGGAGCAGGAGGGCATACACCTGGAAGTCAAAGCCCGGAAGGTGGCCTAGTGTGCGTTGTGGCGATGCTCAATCTGCAAATTTTTCGAGTATTTTGAAGGATTTTCTGAGCATGGTATTTTTCATGGTATTACCGATTTTAAGGAAAATAAGCCATTGAAAATAAACGATAAAAATGTCTTATTGATAATCGAGTGGGAGTAGGGGGTACTCACGGATAGTCACTGGTCTTTGAACCTACCCTGAGCTGAGTCGCTCTGAGATTGCCACTCTAAGTTGAGTAATAAAGGCTCAACTATTCGAAGAGCTGCCATAAGAAAAGTCAGTGTCTAAGACGATATCCCGCGGTCGGCGTTCACGATGAATATGCGCGTCAGTTATGTCGCAAAAGGGGATTTACCGCCTAAGTAGTAAAATCTTTGCTGTTCTCCAGATGCTCATCGCCAGCGTTTACTTGGCCTGATTAAGCGGTAGGCGAATGCGCACACTGAGCCCGCCATTGGGTTCATTGCTTGCGGATATTACGCCACCGTGCAGGTGTATCGCGCGTTCCGCGATCGCTAATCCCAGGCCGTACCCCCCGCTCTCCCTGTCGCGGGCATCACCCACGCGCACGAAGGGTTCAAATAATTTCGTCAACATATCGTCCGGCACGCCGGGACCATGGTCTCGCACTTGAACAAGCAGCCAGCCGGGGTGCTCAGGGTCGTGCTGCAGGGTGATGTCTACCGAGGTATTCTCATCCGTATATCTGATTGCGTTGCGCACTACATTTTCCAGGGCGCTTCTCAGCAGGGGTTCGTTGGCCTCGATGGTTGCCGACAGGCTATTATTGATGGTGCGCACCTGGCGATTCGCGGCACGCGCCTCAAAATCCGCGTTCTCAGCGACTTCCGCCAGGAGGGCGGCTACATCAACCGGCTCTGAATGGGTGAGCTGGGTATTGGATTCCAGGCGCGTGAGTGATAAGAGTTGTCCGATCAATTCATTCAGACGTTCGGCTTCGTGCTCGATGCGATCCAGTTCGGCATTGGTCTGATGTTGTTGGCGTTGGCGTACGAGCCCCAATGCCACCTGCAGCCGAGCCAACGGTGAGCGAAGTTCATGTGAAACGTCGCTGAGCAACTGCTTTTGTGAGCCGATGAGAATTTGCAGGCGTTCGGCCATATGGTCGAAATCACGGGCGAGATCGGCGACTTCATCCCTGCGCCTACCCATGGTTGATGCGACCCGCAAACTGAGATTACCGGCAGCGAATTGATGGGTCGCATTGCTGAGTCGCCGTATAGGCCTGGTGAGATATCCAGCCAGGAGAAAGCAGACCAGCCCGCTGACAATCGCGGCCACGATGACGGGGGGCGCGATGACCCGCGGCCTGCTCAGCACTCTATTCAGGGTTACCGCCTGAAAGTTTGGCACCAGCAGGTATTCGCCGGCGCCGGGTACCTGAATCAGGTCACGGCGCCCAGGCGATCGCCTTTCATCCGTCGGACGCCGTGGCTTCCTCCTGCGATCTAAGCGTTCCGCGAGGTGGGATGATATGGGTCGATCAAGTAAATCCTTGCCTGCTCTATCGATCAATAAAAAGGGGATTGCCTCGGTTCGGTCCAGTTTTTTTAGCCACGACTTCAGTCCTTCAATTCCTTCGATTTTCGCAACTAACCGAGCCTCGTTAATATAGGTTAAATGCCGGTCGCGTGGACTTTCGATCTCATCCTGCGCGTGTGTGCGCTCCAGAAAGAGCGACGCTGCCAGCAGACCGGCGCCGGCGAACAGAATGAGGGAAATCCAGAAGGAGAGAAAAATTTTCCAGAAAAGGCGGTTCATCATCAACGTGTGTACTGGTAGCCAACACCACGAACGGTTTTGATTCTTTCCTCGCCGTTGGTAAGTGGTCCAAGCTTTTTGCGCAGACTGCTGAGGTGCATGTCGATACTGCGGTCATAGCGCGTCAGCTCCCTGCCCAGGGCGCGTTCTGATAACTCCGCCTTGGACACGACATGGCCGGCTTCACGCAGTAGCACTTCAAGCACACTGTACTCTGTGCTCGTCATGGTGACAGGCCGCCCATTCAGGGCAACCGTGCGCGACCCGGTTTGAACCTCGAGATCATCGAGTTTCAATATTTCCGGTGGCGCTGATTTTTCGCCGTGTTGTGTTTGTGATTGTAAACGCCGGAGTATGGCGCGGATGCGGGCGACCAGTACGCGCGGGTTACAAGGTTTTGGTAGATAGTCGTCAGCGCCCAGCTCAAGGCCGATAATGCTATCCACATCCTCGCCGCGGGCCGTCAGCATCAGCACCGGCACTAAAGAGTCTTTACGCAATTCGCGTAATACATCAAAGCCATTGAGCTGCGGCATCATCACATCGAGTACGGCCAGGTCGTAGCCGCCTGTCCGGGCCTGATTCAATGCGGACTCGCCGCCATGGGCCATACCCACCTGGAAGCCTTCGACTTCCAGGTATTGCTTTAGCATCCCGCACAACTCAATGTCATCATCCGCCAGCAGTATTCGGTTCATGGCATATTTCGGATCTTAATCAAAATACCTGTACTGATGTTGGCACAATAGGAGATATAAGTAATGACTCGTTTTTCAACAATTACCCATCTTTACACAATCTTACTCAGCTGCGACACACATTGACGCCGAAATTCACTAATCTGGCAGCATGCTTTGATTCACAGAGCATATCACTAACATAGATAGGAGATTAATTATGAAAAAGTCATCAAAAGCACTGTTGGCCAGTATGTTGATCGTGAGTTCATTGGGACTTGTTGCGACAGTGTCTGCCAAGCAGCACAGCGATAGGCCGGACTGTAAGCGCGATGGTCATCACATGGGGGCGGGTTATAAGCATGGCGACAAGGGATTTAACGTGGACCGCATGGCCAGAAAGCTGGACCTCGGAGATGACCAACGTACGCAGATTGAGGCCATTATGGAAGCATCAAAACAGCAGATGAGCGATCAACGCGACAAGATGCAAGCGAATCGCGAACAGCTGAGATCGCTGACGACGCAAAGTCCGCTTGATGAAGCGGCGGTGCGTACGGTCGCGGACGCTCAGGGCGATCTGGAGGCCGATATGATTGTGCTGCGAGCGCAGCAACGCGCGAAGATCAATGCTATTCTCACCGATGAGCAGCGCGCTGAGCTGGAAGACATGGGTGGCAAGAAACGCGGGCATCGCTGATTTTGCCAAAACCTACTACGTGGCGGTCCGTGCAGGACCGCCACCACAGGGGCATGTGACGAAAGATGAAGCTGACTTATAGCGACGTGATCCATATACCTAATATATCCACCGCACCTGCGCATAATCTGCACATTGTTTTTGTACAGTCTTCAGTAATGGCGCATAAGTACGCAGCGCCCTGGTATGATTGGCGGCAACGCAACCTGCTGCGAATCCATAGTGTTTCATCGTAAAGGCAGGATTAGACAGGACAGCGCATTCCTTGGTAATCAGTTAGGCCAGGTCGATACGCCGCGCATTCCAGGCGGGAAGGTGGAAAATGCCGCTGACGTATTCGGGCATGCTGCTTATTCCGTTCTTCGTCGCTGCTTCATTGACTCTCGATGATAAGGGGCTCTATGCGTCGCTGATCAGTGTCCTGAACATCACCGCCATGATAGCGCTTTTTGCCCAGTTTCCGCTGGTTGGGCGTGATGGCAACGCAGGGCAGTTCAATCCGCGCCTGGCCGAGTGCCGGCTCATTGTCGATGGCGGCTTGAGCCAGAAGATCGCAACCATCGCAGGAGCAGGCATTTCGATGAACTCCCTGTGAAGTGTTCGCCGCGAACTTGCCGATGGCTCGCTGGTCCGTGTCCTGCCCGACTATACGAGCGATGACCAGGCGGCCCTGTGGCTCGTCTATCCGAAATCGAATGTCCTGACGGCAAAATCAGGATCTTCATCGACTTCTTGATAGAGAGGATTGGGAAGTGCTTTATGCCGTGGAGTTTCTGACCAACCCCAGGTTGCGCGATGAAGTTGGCAATATTCGCCTGGTGCCGCCGGAAGAGCGTATCTATGGCAATGGCGCCTCCTGGAGCATGGCGGCCTTCACCCACCTACCGGTGGATGGTCGAGGCGGTTGCTTTAACCGGGATTTCGGCATCTATTACTGCGCCGCCGATAAGGTAGTGGCCATCGCCGAATCATCCTTCCATCGGGCACGATTCCTACGAGAATCCAGAATCGACAGGACCACCCAGGAAATGCGCGTTATCCGCGCACAACTGGGACCTGTCATCTTGCATGACGTGCGGCACCTGGACGGAGACGCCATCTACGATCCCAATGATTACCGAGAGGGACAGCAGCTCGGCTATGGGTTACGTGATGCCAAAAGTTACGGCGTTCGCTATCGCAGCGTGAGAGCGAAAGGGGAGTGTTATGGGGTGATGCGTCCCAAGGCGCTTTCGGATGCCATTCACTGGCATTATCTGCGCTATCACTATGACCAGGGGATGATCGTTGAGGTTGAATCCCTGGATGGCAGTGGCAGAGGGTAATGGCAATGTATAACGAACTACTGTGGATATTCACCCAACTCCCGGACGATTACGTCGTTCTCGACACCGAAACCACCGGACTCCCTGAGGAAAACGGCCTGCCTGATATCGTCACTTTAGGGCTAACAGCGGTTAAAAATCGGGAGATTTCAGAATCCGTAGAGTTTGAAACGCGACTGCAAAGACGCATTTTAGAAGAAGCGCAATCAATACACGGTATTACTAACATACAGACTGCCAGGTTTGAATCGTTTGATTCCCGGTGGCACCAGATTACCGATTACCTGAAAGATGAAAGATCAACTCATCGTCATTCACAATGCCAGTTTTAACTGGCCCATCCTGCTTGATCATGTTGTGCGATACCATCTAAATATGCCGTCTATCAAAGGTGTATTTTGTAGTCAGAAAGCGATTATTCCTTGGGTGCAGGCCATGAATCTCCAGTGCGGCCACAGAGGTCCGTCGTTAGGTACGTTGACGAAAGTGTTGGGCGTTGAAGATCTCCGGGGCAAAGAGGGTGGAATTCATGGGGCGGAGATTGATAGCCAGCAGACTGCGAAGGTAGTTGAAGTGATAAGGCGTAGTGGGAACGGATTACGCATCAAATTACACTCTCCGGCACCTAAAACAGCCACACGTGACAATTTAATCGAGGGTAAATTTATTTAATGCGGATCACAGCAACACACCTTGCCGAATGGTCAGATCAGCGGGTTGCGCAGGGAATGCTCCCTATCATGGTGCGAAGATTGATCAATACTACTGCCCAGATTAAATCTATCGCTATGCCTGGTGGTGAGTCCGTGGGCGAACCCGGATGGGATGGCGTCTTGAGTGTAGCGGTTGGTAATCCATGGGTGCCGGATGGAGCCAGCTGTTGGGAGCTTGGCACATCAGCAGACCCTGCCCGAAAAGCAAGGGATGATTTTAAAAAGCGGGTAACCGAGCTATCTGCCGAGCATGCAGCACAAACAACTTATGTTTTTGTTACCTCTAGGCGGTGGCGTGAAAAGGGGAAATGGCAAGAAAAGGCGCGAAATCAGAACGTCTGGGCTGATGTTTTAGTGTGGGACGCTGACGACCTAGAAGCTTGGCTGGAAACATCGGCAACCACCTCCCTATGGATGGCATCTCAAATTGGTATCGCGGGGCCCGGAATCGATTCAATAGAAACCTATTGGGATCACTGGCATAGGCAGCCCAGCCCCATCTTGACTTCAACAGCTTTGCTGGTAGGGCGCGAAAAAGCGCGCGATGAGTTGTTAAAGCTTATCGATCAGCGTGATCCCTTGATTGCTGTGATGGCTGATAGTCAGTCGGAAGCTGTTGGATTTGCAGGTAGCCAATTAATTGAAAGTGATTATTCTCAACGGGCTGTTTGTGTGACATCGATGAAGGGATGGCAGTATGTCGATGCTAATCCCGGTGTGGAACTAGTCATCGTTGCCAATAATCAGCTTGCAAGTAACCGTGCTCCGCGCGAGGGAATGAGCTTGATCATTCCACTAGCGGTTGGGGATGAAGCTTTCAACCTCATCGGGACGGCAGCAAAGGCAGCCGATCAGAAAGTTATCGAGTTGAGTCGGCCCAAGCCTGGCGAGTTTGAGCAGGCACTATTAGAGTTTGGCATCGCGCCTTCGGATGCTGCCCGTTACACCGGGACTCTTGGAAGATCTTGGACGGTTTTTCGTCGTATGAATGCGTTGAATCCTGCCGTGAGAAAACCCGAATGGATAGATGGACCTAATGCTACCAGCCTCCACGTCCTAACATTGGTTGGAGCATGGAGCGGTGAATCGCAAGGTGATAAAGCTTGTATAGAACAGGTTGCTAACAGGCCCTATGAAGAAGTTGAGGCTGAGCTTTTGGAGCTTGTATTACTTGATGATGCCCCTGTATTGAAAATAGGGAATCTCTGGAAGGCCAAAGCACCTCTGGAACTACTGAATTTAGTAGGTCCAAAACTGACGGGAGCAGTTCTATCGAGATTTTTCCAAGTAGCAAGGGCAGTTTTCGAAGAGCCAGACCCTGTTTTGGAGTTAGAAGATGATAAACGCTGGATGGCAACTATTTATGGAAAAGTTCGTGAGCATTCCGGCGTCGTTTTAGATGCCATGGCAGATTCTATCGCAAAGCTGGGCTATTTTGCGGACGCTAGTCCGAATGCCGGTAATGTGGGGCGAGAGGTCAGAGCGTTTATCAGGCAATTGTTGTCGAATGCTAGCGAAGACCGTTGGTTATCCGTCTCTCAGTACCTCAGATCATTTGCAGAAGCCGCACCAGATGAATATTTATCCACGATTCAGGAAAGCTTGGATGCTCCTGAAAAACCCGTAATTCGGCTAATCGCGGAAACCCAGTCATCGGGTGTCTTTGGTCGTTGCTGGCATGCTAACCTGCTCTGGTCACTTGAGATACTGGCTTGGTATCCGCAGCGTCTAATGAAGGTCGCTGAAATTTTGGCCAAACTATCTGAAACGGAAGTGAAAGGTAACTGGGGTAATACACCTTTCAATTCGTTAATTTCACTCTTTCGTCCATGGTTACCACAGACTGCCGCAACGGTTGATCATCGAATCCGTGTGGTTCGGAATATCGTTGACCAATATCCGCAAATCGGCTGGCGCTTACTCTTGGCACTAGCGCCCAACCATCATGATTTTGCGTCAGCAAATGCAAAACCCCGTTGGCGTGAGGATGATGCAGGAGCCGAAGGGGGCGTCACGCATGGTGAGCATCGTCATTTCGTCTTAACAATTTCGAGTCTGTTACTTGATCAATCCCGAGGAGATGCCGCACGCATAGCTGAACTCGTCCCAATGATTGACCGTCTAGGTATCGAATTCCGTGAGGGAGTCATAGCTCTGGTCAATGCCTCATTGGAATTTGAGGACGAGGACAAAGAGCAGATTCGGTCAGCAATTAGGAGACATCTCCATTGGAAAAATTCCTTTAATCTGTCCGGGGAAAGGCATGATCGCTACGCTGCTGACGCTTTGAGGCCAGCTTTTGATTCCCTTGCTGCTGACGATTTAGTGATACGCCACGCATGGCTTTTTTCTAATGGCTGGGTTGATTTGCCAGATGGACGAGAGGATGACTACGAGGAGACCAATCGAGCTAGGGAAGATCTACGCGCTACAGCAGTTCGGGAGATTTTCAATCTACAAGGTTGGCAAGGTATCAATCAGCTTGTTAATCGAAGTGGCGATCCAAGGCTTATCGGCTGGGAACTGGTCAGCGACCCTTTTGGCCGGAAAGAATTAATAGAGTGGTTATGTCATCGCTATTTGAATTTAGCCGAGTACTCGTTGGACTCTTTGACGTCGGGTGTACTGCACGCTGTAACAGAAACGGAATGCCGCGAATTTTTGGTGTTAGTCATTGCTGAGTTGGAGCGAAGAAATGCTCAATCATCCGCAATTGCGGGGTTGATGTCCAATGCTCGCCAAAGAATGTGGGTATGGTGCCTCATCGAGGAACAAGCGCCAGAGATTCGCGAGCAATTTTGGAAGATTGCTCGACCATACTACGTTCGAGCAGAAGGTGATGATCTGATATTTTGCATTGAAAAGTTGCTGTCGGCGAATAGGCCAAGAGCTGCGTTTGAGGCTTTGGGTAATCGGGCTGCTGATGTGCCCAGTTCGTTATTGACTAAAATTCTGGAAGGTATTGGCGCTAGCCAGGAAAAAGACGCACCACTTCCACAGCCATGGAATATCTCCCGACTGTTTACAGCACTTTCCCAAGCAGGGCAATTATCCCAATCTGAATTGGCTAGCCTTGAATTCGTCTACTATAAAATCTTGCATAGGGAAGAATATGGAACCCCAAACCTGTTCGCGGAAATATTGAATTCGCCAGAGTCCTTTATTGAACTGATATGCTTAGTATATAAGCCTCGGAATTCTGAATCTGAACCGATACCGGAAAGCATGCAAGGCACAGCCCAGACTGCCGGTTCTTTGCTCCACAATGGGCGTGGAATCCCGGGAAGAGACTCCAATGGAGTAATTGATCCAAAAATATTTTTTGGATGGGTTAAGAAAGCTCGTGAGCTAGCAAATGAAAAAGACAGGTTAGCCGTAACGGACTTAACAATAGGCACTTGGCTCTCCGACTGGCCGTGTAATAAGAACCTGGAGTTTTGGCCTGATAAAGTTATTGCAGAGCTGTTAGATCGAGATGACTGTGAGGACATCAGGCGAGGATTCAGTATAGGGGTGCAGAATAGTAAAGGTGTTAGCTCACGGAATCCTTATGATGGCGGAAATCAGGAACGCGAAATTGCTAATAAGTTTAAAGCATTTGCCGCCACTTGGGGTGACGAAAAAACGAATCTCTCGGCGATGATCGAAGATATCGCAAAGTCATTTGAACACCAAGCTCGGAGTCATGATGACGACGCACTTTGGACACAGGAATCATAGCTGTAATTTGGTCTGCTGAGTCAATCTAAATTAACTACTTGTTCATTAAGTCTATTCAGTTCAATTCACTAAGCATACCCACCTGAAGAATCGTTTTCTCCTTCCTAGTTGAAAATTTGATAATAGGGAACGGTAGTTATTCTGATGACAGATAAATGTGCATAAAATTTCAAGAAGCACCCCACCCACCGAATAGATTTCCCATCGTCCCTCGCACCTAATTCTCGCACTATGCCCCGTAACAACTCACGGGAGATGCAGTGCCATGAAACGCCAATTCTGGCCATTGACCTTTCTGATTCTCGCTTTGTCCGTCGCGCCGGCAGCGTTTGCTGATGCAGATGCGGAGCGCGAGGTGTTGGCGAAAATCATCCATGAGCTTAATGCCCTTGACCCGCTAATCAAGCGCACCGAGGCCAACGCTGATCAGGATTCCCACATCCGTCTTCGTTATGACTGGCTGCATCAGGACCTGAAGCAGATAAGAGACGGCATCCAGTCACACATCAATTTTCCCCGCGCTCAGCCACGCTCATTTCTGCCACTGCGCGGCGATTACCGCCGATAGGTCTCGATCATGACCGCCGCACAACACAACTGCATTCCAGGCTGGTTCCGGCATTACCCTAGGCACCAGGCTGACCGCTATCGCGTCGATGGTTCTGGTGTTGGCGTTTGTCTGGGTGATCTGGGTGGCGTTAGGCACTTTTCGCGCTTGGCAGAAAGGGCAGGACACGGTCTTCGATCTGACCTAGAGCACCCTGCGGGCAAGTATTGTTTTGATGGTTTTGGGTTTCTATTTGCGATGAGTCAATCGAGAAAGTCCGGCAAGGGTAAACGGCGCTACATTGCAGTGGGATGCGGGGATAGACTCTATTTTTATCAGCGTTATAGAAGAGGGCATTTGTTGTGGGTACATCAAATTCAATGCGAAAACCGCTGCCATCTGCAAGCAGCTATTGGCAGCGGCTGTGGTGTTTTTCCCACTGCCGCTCTGGGCGGCGTTGCCGACGCCGGGAGAAGATGGTAAGTGGTTCGCAACGGCCAAGGAACTCGAACTTTATAATCTGGCATTACAGCGTCGGAGTTTGCCCCGGGGTCTGCCATATCAGCGCTGCGTTGGTTGAGTGAAGGGTGGGGCTACGAGGTGACGAGCGTCGATGTGGTGGAAGCTTATGACCAGGCGATGGACGCTGCGGCCAGGTTGAATAACATTGACGAGGTGACCAATCGGATTCGGTAACTCGTCAAGGCGGGTGACAATGTAGCGACACGGTTTGTTCGACAGGTTTTGCAGGGACGAATGCGAGCAACTCGGGCCGGCAATTCCACTGGTGACGACAGCAGTCCATCGGATGGAGCAAGGTAACTTCTCTAATGTGAAAGGTATTGGCGCCGGCGTCAATGAATACCGAATTGGTTTTGGTCCTGGTTATCGGATCTACTTCGGCAAGGACGGGGATCGGTTGGTGATATTGCTCGCGGGAGGTACCAAGAAGCGCCAGGACGCAGACGTTGCTGCCGCAAAAGGGCATTGGCGCGACTATAAGCGCCGGAAACGGAAAGAGGTGACATGATGGCTTTGACGAAAGATTTTAAGGACACCATACAGGCACGTGCCCAGCGGGATTCTGCCTTTCGTAAGGCCCTGCTGCAAGGAGGGGTCGAATGCCTGCTTGCCGGTGATGTCGATACCGGCAAGGCTGTTGCGCGACTATATCAACGCGACAATCGGGTTTGAAGAACTCTCTCGGGTCTTCGACAAGTCGAGCAAGAGCCTCATGCGCATGTTCGGGCCGAAAGGAAATCCTCAGGCGAGCAATCTGTTTGCGATGATCCATTACCTGCAGGAGCAGGAGGGCATACACCTAGAAGTCAAAGCCCGGAAAGTGGCCTAGGGGGTAGCTGTATGGCAGTGTCCAATCGGCAATTTTTCCAGGCATTTGGAAAGATTCTCTGAGCATGGTATTTTTCATGGTATTATCGCCTGCACCAAAAAGTAAGCCATACTATCTAGCTAATCAGCTGGTATCGAAACGTTCTCACGAATCTCAGGGAAAATCCCGATCAGCCCCGTAAAGCCTTTGACGAGGCGGCCCTGCAAAAGCTTGCCGACTCCATAGAACAACACGGATTAATTCAGTCTATCACCGTTGCATCAGATCCGGGGAATGAAGAGGGTTACATGGTGGTAGCTGGCGAGCGCCGATTCCGTGCTTTTAAGCAGCTTGGGCGAGAGACCATCCCGGCCATTGTTACTCAGGGGAATCGTGATGAGATCGCTTTAATCGAAAATCTTCAACGCGAAAACCTCAACCCACTTGAAGAAGCAGAAGCGTTAGCATAAATTATGAGCCGCCATGCGTACACTCAAAATGAAGTAAGTAAGGTCATCGGCAAAGCCAGAAATACGGTGAATGAGCTTTTGTGCCTCAACACGCTGCCTCAAGGCATTAAAGAGGAGTATCGGAGTTGGACGTCCGACTCCAAGATAGAGAGCAGGGGTAATACTGCTCTTCGAGCTTAGAAAGTCTAATTGTGTAGCGATCATCATTCTATGTCCACGTTATTCCTTGCCTGAATGATCGCGAGCTGCCCCCGTTCTTTGTGGTAACGGGGGTAGAGAAAATTTGCTAGCTGGTTTTTTCCTCTCTCTGTTTTTCGAGTCGGCACCCAACACAGCCCCCACGGTCTGGAGGGATCTGTACTTCATAAGAATGAAATCCTTTCGGCGAAAAGTATGGAACGGAATGAGCAGCTCGAACAACCGTTATCCGACTTACTAAGGAAAACCCCTTCACCCCAAGACGAGGTTTTGATGGAGAATCACTAAAACTAGGGTTTTAGTAACTTTGATTTGAAGATTGTGGAATACCGGTGTTTTTTTGCCAGACACTCCTATATTTACGAAAAGTGGTTTCAACTTTAAAGCACTAAAATACAGATTTCAGTAAATTGAAAACCCGGCGCCTGGGGCGCCGCAAGAGCAGCAGGGGATTAAAAGCCGCATGGAGCACTCGACCCGGTTTTGAAGTGAGGAGACATTTTGACGATGGAAAAGAAGACCGCTGATTTCTGGCAGGCACGAAAAGATTTTCTGGCGCATCTGCATTACGCCAAGGGGTACAGTCAGGGGACCTGCTATGCCTACCACTCGGACCTGGGCATTTGGGGCCGGTGGCTAGAAGAGGCGAGCAAGGACTGGCGTCAGGCCACCCATCTGGACACCGAGCAGTTTGTGGCCTGGCAGATGCGGAAGCGGGGCACGAAGGCGCACATCGTAGCCCGCCGCTCCAGTTGCTTGGGCTCATTCTACAAATGGGCCATGAAAAACGCCCTGGTGGAATCGGACCCCATCTATCTGGCCGATAAACCCAAGCGTCCCTATCGCATCCCTGTTTGGCTGGAGAAAGAAGAGCAACGGGCTTTCCAGGAAGCCGTCCAACGGGTCGAGGACTTACCCGAGAATATCTTCGGGCGTACTCAGGAGCATATTAAAGCGGTCCGGCGTCGCTATGATGTTCTGTTTGGCCTTATCCTCAACAGCGGTCTGCGAATCAGTGAAGCCCTGGCGGTGAAAGTCCGGGATGTGCGTATGGTGAACGGTGTGGCCAAATCCGTGCGGATCATCGGCAAGGGCAATCGGGAACGGCTGGTGCCACTGCCGGAAGCCTTCGGGCAAGTGTTGGGTGCCTGGCTACAGGGCAGAGGAGGGGAGGACTTCGTGTTCGCCAAGGCCCCAGGGGAAAAACCACCCGGACCCCATGCGGTACGGGCTTACTTGCGGCGGCTCATTGAGCGGGCGGGCATCGATAAGCCCGTCACACCCCACAAGCTGCGCCATACCTACGCCACGCGGCTATTGGAATCCGGTGCCGAGCTGGTGGATATCCAGGCTTTGCTGGGGCACGTGGACTTATCCACCACCCAGATTTACACCCACGTGAGCGAGGAGCGGATGGCGGGGATAGTGGCGAAGTTGTAGTCCATGGGAAGAGGCGATCTTGATAGCTGTAAGTCGTAGAGCTTAGACTATAGATGGGATTGAAAATCTTTCCCGCCCCAATTTCAATTAGAAGGTGACACCCAATTCTTTCTCGGCGCAGCTTTGACAAATCTCTTGATCCAGCATGTGGCCAGCGTTTACTCGTTCGTTGCAATGACTACAAACACGGAAAAACCGCGGCGTTTCAAGCAACTTCCTTTGGGCCGCTGCAAGTCGCTCGTTGGTAGGATGTTTGGACCACTGGCGAAAAACCTTCCAATTGAGTTCTGGGCTATGGCTATGTGCCCCGCCCCATGTGACCACGCCTACTTCGAGAACGGTTTTTCCGTCTCTTTCCGCTAGGCGCGTGAATTCGCTAATAAGCTCATCGTCGGTCATCGCTCCTGGCCTCTGTGTATGGGGTAGCTTTAACGGATGAGATCGGGAATGTGCTCCCATATCTCTGGGTATTCCGCAAGTACAACTCCGGTTTTAATGTAATATGACTTTATACTCAGAATAGTCTGGCTCCTTCGCCTTACGGACCTGCACGTTCAGGAGAAGTACGAGCATAAATGGTAGAGCCTCATCCCAAGACCAGAACATACTCAATTTAATTCCTAGAATATACCTTTTCGGGGGGAATCTGAAAAAACCCCAACGTGCGGATCAGTTCAGAGGCTTGAACAATACCTAGTTTAAGCGAACCGGCGATACGCATTGGCTTAGCGTACGTTTTCATTCCGTTGGACTTCAAACCCCATGTTCTATAGGAGGAAATGATTATGAGACTTCCGAAACAAGCAGAGGGCGTCATTCGTAACTCAGGAATATTTCCGCAAGAAACCTCTTGGAGAATAGGCGGAGAGGGTATACATGCAGATCGACTTGAAGGTGGGCAAGCACTTTTGATGATCCAGCTGGCGCGTATGGGAGATCTGGGAGAGCAAACATGCCGGCGGATATACGACCGATGTATTAGATACGGTGGACGATGCTGGTCTTGCTTGGGCATATACACGGACTGCAGGGGTCTCGGTATTGAAATTTAGAAGCAAGCTTGGGCGACACGGTCCTGGCTACATGGTCTAATGCTTGCTGCTTTTTAGACTACTTAGTGACTTTATCCTCTCAGAGGCATGAAAATCGACACCGAATTCTGCTATGTTCGTCATTGCTGGATTTTGACCCACCGGTGCTTGAAGCCGGTATTTACAGATCCTTTTTCGCCCTACGCTGCAGAGATGAAGTTAAATTACGCCAAGTAGTTATACCTTATATGGGTTTTTTTGCAGATCCCCTCGAAAAGGTATATTCCAAAAATTATTCGGCTAAGTTCTGTTGAAGCGCGACCTGCGCTAATTTCTAAATGATGGCTGAGGTATCCTGAAAAAAATGGACACCCCTGATAGGTTAAAATAACTGATTGAGGAGGCAGAGAATGGAACTTAAACAAGACGATACGCCGGAGTTTTGGGCAGAGGCGATGAAGCGAGTATTAGAGTATTATAAACAAGGGTTATCGTTGGCGGAGGCTGCCGAGCGGTTATCGATTCCGAAAGTGACCTTAACGACATGGGGTCAGCAAAGCCAAAGGGGGAAAGCGCCAGCGGCGCCACTCGTGCCTTGGCTACCTGGCCCCGGCTGTGTTTGCTCAAAACTTCCGCAAACCACAGGGGGTTACCTGAAACAGGAGCGTCCACGATGACCAGGACACCTCAGTCACGATTGAAGGTTTGGAGACCCATGCCATCGTCCACAGCCATGAAGCATCAGGATATCGGTTGGCATTTTGATAACACCTATGCGCAGCTGCCCGGCCACTTTTACACGAAGCTGCATCCGGTTCCTGTGCATGAACCACGCCTTGTCATTGTCAATAATGCCCTGGCAGAAGAACTAGGATTAAATTTCAAAGCCTCCTCTGAGGATGAATTAGCGCAGCTTTTTTCAGGCAATCAGCTTCCAGAAGGTGCAGAGCCTCTGGCGCAGGCCTACGCCGGGCATCAGTTTGGCCATTTTACCTATTTGGGTGATGGGCGGGCCCATTTAATCGGCGAGCATCTCACCCCAGACGGCAAACGGGTGGATATTCAGTTCAAAGGCTCGGGCCAAACACCCTATGCCCGGCGCGGTGATGGGCGTGCAGCGTTAGGTCCGATGCTGCGAGAGTATATCATCAGCGAAGCCATGCATGCGCTGGGCATCCCTACCACCCGTAGTCTTGCGATAGCCACCACCGGCGAATCTGTTTACCGGGAAACGGTACTGCAAGGAGCGATTCTGACCCGCGTCGCATCCAGTCACTTGCGTGTGGGCACATTTGAATATCTGGCCGCACAAGAAGATAAAGCAGGCCTGAAGCAACTTACTGATTATGCTATACAGCGCCATTATCCAGAAATAATAGACTCTGATACCCCCTATCTTGAGCTGCTCAAGGCCGTCATGGCTTGCCAGATAAAACTTATCACCGAATGGCTGCGAGTAGGGTTTATTCACGGCGTGATGAACACGGACAATATGGCCGTTTCCTGTCAGACCATTGATTATGGTCCCTGTGCATTCATGGATAACTATGATCCCAACACCGTGTTCAGCTCCATCGACCACATGGGGCGTTATGCCTATGCCAATCAGCCCCGTATCGCGCAGTGGAACTTAGCACGGTTTGCTGAAGCTATCCTTCCGCTACTGCATGAAAATATTGAGAAGGCTGCCGCCATGGCAGAGGAAGCCATCCAGTCATTCAAGGCATTATTTCAGCAGGAATGGCTAGCCATGATGCGTCGCAAGCTGGGGCTGTTCGGTGAAGAAAAAGAAGATATGGAATTCATCACCGGGCTCCTGCAATGGATGCAGCGCAGTCATGCGGATTATACCAATACATTCCGTGATTTGATGGATGAGCATTTTCCCGAAGAGCCACACTATCAGGATCAAGAATTCAAACATTGGTACGATAGATGGCAACAGCGGCTGGAACATAACACCAAACCGTTCCCATCCTCCCTGTGCCTCATGGGTGCGACCAACCCGGTGGTCATACCCCGTAATCATCGTGTAGAAGCAGCGCTTAACGCTGTAGAACAGAACGCTGACTTCTCAAAACTACATGAATTGCTGGATGTGCTGTCTGAGCCCTATAAAGATAAAGAGAAATACACTGAATTCAAAAACCCTCCTGCGCCGAAAGAACGTGTGTCCCAAACCTTTTGTGGTACTTGATAAGTCTCTGTTGCAAAAACTCTGTCATCGGGCGAGGATGGGGAGCATCAATAACTGCGGGGTAATCATGCTGCCTGCTTGAGTTCATCGGTCTCATCATGACAGTCAAAGCCCAGGGTACCATTCGGCAAATCTTGTCTTCAGCTCGCCGTTTTAAGATTCGGGCGCGCATTTGCAGCAATAGATGCGCGCCTTTGTGCGACCATTTTAGCTAGCTTACCCAAGTGTTTGTATCGTGTTCGAGCGCTTCGGCTTGCCAATCCAGATCTTCAATTTCTTCCCGGGCCTCGTAGACATTACCGTGCCAGAGGTATCACTTGATGCTATCTGGCCTAGTTACAGCGAAGCTGTCATACGGTGCCCAATAAACTTTCTCTAATATTGGTTAAATTTCAACAAAGGTACGAAACGCGGCATAGGAATTTCGATAAGTAACAGAAACTTATAGGATTTTAGGTTTATCTCAGCCCCCAAATTTTGCCCGCAAAATATGGCTAAATTTTAGGAGTAGTAAAGTTACTGAAAATCTATTTTTATCATAAGCTTATCAAAGATCCGGAAAGTCTTGGCAGCGAAGGCGAAGAACGACTTGATCGAGGTCTGAACGTATGTTGCACAGGAGAATGCGGCGAGCGCCGACCAGTTGCTCAATGAGATTGATATCAAGTTTCCTAAGGCATTGAAATAATGCGCCTCGTTCATGAGGCACGATAGCTGGATCGACTTTTGCTGTAGACATTTCTTCCGGGCGGCGGTGCTCTGTTTGCGTTTATTGCGGGCCGCTACTGCTGTCCTTAGTTATCGGTCGGGGGGCCGTAATTAGCGCGGTATTCCTGGTGCTCTGGACATTCGGCCACCAGCCTCATGGCTTCGAGCATGCTGCGTTCCCAGGCGCCAGGACGCCGACTGCCGTCGGCGACACTGGCAAGAATGTAGGCGAGCAGGTCGGACACGTTGTCGAACGGATTCGGCGCACCGGCTTTCTTATGTAAGGTGATCATGTACGCAAGATCTTTGAGTACGCCAGGGGAAATTTCAATCTGCATAAACACAACCTCCAGGCACAATAATAAAAAACCCAGCCAGCTCGACCCGGCGCAGGCTACCGCCCCTCATCCCGGTGGGCTTCATAGTAAGCCCGCAAAACCGCATTAATCCGGCTTTGGTAACCTTTGCCCTGTGCCTTCATCCAGTCCAATACGTCTGCATCTATCCGCAAGGTCAGTTGCTTTTTTCCGGGGGGCATCACCACCTTGGCATTTTCAAAAAAACGCGCGTCCAGCTCCGGAATATCGCTGCAATCAATATCTTCGTCCTTCATGGCATCCAGCCGCTTCCAATCAGTTTGACTTTGTTCCAGCCCTTCGCCTAATTTCATTCTCGTAATATGCTTGCTCATTTTTTCTCGCCTTTCTGGCGCTAATCAAGCGCCGCTTTATCTCCTCGCCATGTGTAAATTACCGTGATGCAACGATCAGCCAGCATCCCAATAGCAATGATCCGGGCTTCACCATGCCCTGCTTGCGGGGAAAATATTTCCACAACCGGCCCTTGCCAAATATCCTTGGCATCCAGGAAATCGAGGCTGTGCTTATCGAGGTTGCGTTGTCATTTTTCTTCGTGCCATTCAAACACGGCCTATTCTTTTAATGTAACTACAAATGTAGTTTTTATAGCCGCCTTTGTCAAGCAAAAAAGTAGCATCTGCTCACGCGGACACCTCAGATTGGAGCGACATATCGTAGCTGAACGTCTAGAACGGGGTTTCTGGGAAAAGGGTTCTATTCCAACAGAAGTACAAAACGCGACATAAGGGCAGCACCCAGATTACTGTAAAAATACACGCTAAGGATTTTGGGTAGCACGGCTCATACTCTATTGGTCTTTTCTTGCGCCTCCCGGACATAGCTATAGAGGGTGGACTTTGAAATCCCCATCATCTCGCAGATTTTCGTGACCGGCAGCTTCTTCACTTCATACAGAGAAACCACCAACGCCCGCTTGGGCGCTGTTGCAAAATCGGAGAAAGGGTACAGAAGATCTGCTGGCTCTGGTCGTCAGATTGAATAGATGCCGAATTGGCGGTTGATCAGGCGCACTTCGCCCATAACGCTGTCATCATAGCGCCATGGGGCGGTCTGACCTTTGCGCAAGGCGTTCATTACCTCGTAACCCTTGAGCATAGCCATAGGCCGTCTTCATCGATTTGAATTCCAGTGTCGGCTTGCCATGATCAGCCTCGACAATGTTGTTGAGGTATTTCACCTGACGATGCTGCGTCTCCAGCGGACACCTACCCTCCGCCTTCAGTTCGGTAATGGCGGGCCCATAAGCCTGTGCCTTGTCGGTGTTGATGGTTTCCGGCTTTTCCCCATCCTTCAAACCGGCCAGCGCTTTGCCCAGGAAGCGTTTGGCCGCCTCGGCATTGCGCGTGGACGACAGATAGAAGTCGATTGTGTCACCGCGCTTGTCGACGGCCCGATAGAGATAGACCCACTTGCCCTTGACCTTCACATAGGTTTCGTCAACCCGCCAGCTGCACCACATCGACGGTCGTTTCCAATACCAGCGCAGGCGCTTTTCCATCTCTGGCGCATAGTGTGCTGCACCCATCGATAGATTGTCGTGTGATCAACCTCGACGCCGCGTTCGCACAGCATGTCTTCAAGATCGGGGTAGCTGACCCCGTATTTGCAATACCAACGCACTGCCCAGAGGATCACCTCGCCGCGAAAATGACGCCATTTGAAATCGCTCATAAAACACCTGCCTCAAACCATCCGCGGCTCAGATTGCACAATCACCAACTTTTTGTAACAGGAGCATGACTGGCGAGGCGACGGTATTCCTTACAAAAATGGCAAGCGCCGGGAAGCATTCAACATTGTCTTGTCCATGCCTCCAGGAACAGATCGTGTTTCAGTTAAGAGGGCGGCCATGACGTTTGTGGCAGAGCTATTCGGCAACCATCAGTATGTTTTCGCTGCACACGACGATGAGAAACACCTGCACGTTCACCTATCGATCAAGGCTGTTGATCATGATGGCATACGACTTAATCTTAATCCAGGCACGGCCGATATAAAACCGATTAAAGGAGCTCTTTTTATTTTTATATAGGAGAAATAATGAAAACTTGGTTAGTTAACACGAATATAAGACCTGAAAATGGCAATCCGAATGCCTTTAAATACATGCTACGCCAAAACAAAGCAGCAGCTTTCTACGGGAGAGCCGTAGAAATAGATAATATTTGTAGGGGTGATTTGGTGTGCTTATACCATAATGACAATCGTATTATTGCAGTAGGCGCAGTTGTAGAACCTTATCAAGGACACGATTTCGAAGAGATGGAATTAATTGAGCATTGGGTTGATGTTAATTGGCTCTGGAAAGCCGATTTTAACGATAGCTTTGAGCCTCTAAATTCTATCGATCGGCGTGAATTAGGTATCAAGATGGTAAATGGCACTGTGATTAATATCACCGACCAAGTTAATTATAAAGAACTACTTACGCAAATCGCGCAACGCCCAATCTTTTAAAATAACTATGAAACTCTCAATAATTTAAGTTATCGGCACATAAGAAAAATAATACAGGAATGGGGTAGCGCCCAGCTCGCTGTAAAAATACACGCTAAGGATTTTGGTTAGCACAACTCATACTCTATTGGTCTTTTCTTGCGCCTCCCGGACATAGCTATAGAGAGTGGGCTTTGAAATCCCCATCATCTCGCAGATTTTCGTGACCGGCAATTTCTTCTCTTCATAGAGAGACACCACCAACGCCCGCTTATCGGAATTGAGGGACTTGCGCCGACCCCCCAAGCGACCTCGCGCCCGCGCCGCTGCCAGACCCGCCTGGGTGCGCTCCTGAATGAGATTCCGCTCGAACTCCGCCAAGGCCCCGAACAGATGAAAGGTCAGCCTGCCGGTGGGCGTGGTGGTATCAATCGACTCATGCAGGCTTTGCAGTCCCACCCTCTGTGCATCGAGGGTGCGTATCTGCTCGATCAGATCGCGCAACGAGCGGCCCAGCCGATCCAGCCGCCAGACCACCAGGGTATCCTCCTCGCGCAACAGCTCTTTGACCTTTTCCAGGCCCGGCCGCTTCGCCACCGTACCGCTGATCTGATCCACGATCATCTTCTCGCACCCGGCCGCCTCCAGGGCATCCCGTTGCAAGCTCGGATTTTGATCCAGGGTGGATGCTCGCGCATAGCCGATTTTCATGATTTGCCTCTCCCTGCGTAAAGAAACGCGATAATCAGACTTTTATATTAACGTAGATTATTTTACTCAGTAAATTGCCTATCCTGGCCGCGACAAGCAAGCAAACAGCGGGGCAGGGCAGCGAGTAAAACAAACCCTCGTTGTCTTCAGGCTGTCTGACGCTACGTTTCATTTATCTACTGTGGGAGTAGAAAAAAGTTAGCCACGCAACTGCTCTGTTTGCTCAGCTGATTGTAAAGCACGGATCGGCGGATGAGAGCGCTGCCGGGCCAGAGCCAGATCAAAGTTCACCTGCATGGCAAGCCAGGTGTGGGCGGTGCTAACACCGGCCATTTCCAAGCGCAAAGCAAGATCAGGGCTGATCGCTGCTCGACCGTTCAGGACGCGGGATAGCGCTACGCGAGATATTCCCAGCCGATCAGCGGTTTCTTTCACCGTCAAGCCAAGCTCGGCAATTACGTCTTCGCGCAGTAGTTCGCCAGGGTGCGGAGGATTAATCATCATAGCGTTGTTTCCTCTAGTGGTAATCAATATAATTGACCAATTCGATATGAGCAGCTGAGAGTGGTCATTGAAAAAATAGGTAAAATAAAAAATCATCGCGTATTCCGATAATTTGTTTGGCTGGATCATCTTGTCGGTTTTAAAGAAAAGAATTTATTGTATGGCTGGAATGGCACCGGTAAATCGAAAAGAGAAGCGCAATCGAAGAAGGTGAAGTCGGGTTGGTTATATCCGGCCGCAAGGTTGATGGTGCGGCTCTCTCAACGACTCAAGGGCTTCCTCAAGTCCGCGTCTTCAATAAAGTCTTTATTGAAGACAATGTATTTACCAGTCATGGCTCAGTAGCCCCTATCTTCTTCTCGGGCGAAGAAAACATCGAGAAGCAGAAACAGGTTGAAAAGCTCAAGGGCGACCTTGACCAATCCGAGAAAGAAGATCGCGAAAAAGATACCGAAAAGCACCGGTCAGAAAAGGCTCTTGATGATTTCAAAAAGGAGCGGGCTAAATCCATCAAAGACTTGCTGAGCTCATCTGGTGGAAATAATCCTTACAACAATTATGACAAGCGCTCGTACCAGGTAAAGTATGATGAGCTGCTTAAGCTTTCTGCTACTGAGCAAAAAGCAAAGATTTTGAGTGAGTCTGATTTTGCTGTACAGAAACAGAAGAAAGAAGTCGGCCCCGCAGGATAAATTACAACCTCTCAAGTTTAGCTACCCTGATACCCAGCAATTAACCGATCAAGTCGTTGCTTTGCTTAAGAAAACAGTAGTTTCTTCAATCATAGAAGCTCTCAAGAACGACCAGGTGCTCTCTGGATGGTCTAGTAAAGCATAAAAAAAAAGGATCATCCCAATGATTGTCTTTTTTAAACAAGATGATTAGCAGGCACAATGAAGGGAGCGATAATTTTCAATCAGAGATCGGTGCAGCGAGAATAGCAATAGAAGGATTTCTGGTTGCGCAAAGTCTGACGGAGTATCAGTAGAAAAAGAATGAGGCCGATGTGATCGCTGACGCTCTTCAGACGGCCTTCAATAAAGCCGCCGCGTTAAAAACTGAAATTCGGAAGATAGAGAAAGATATTGAGGAACACCGCAGACCTGCCGATGAATTGAATGCCAATATTTGTTCCTATCTTGGCAGAAAGGAGTTCACCTTTGAAATTCAAGGCAATGGTTATCAAATCAGCCGTAATGGCGCACCAGCTAAAAACCTGAGTGAATTGGATTCATGAAAGACAGGACAAAAGACGCTGGAGAACTGCGACAGCAACTCGATCTTATCGATTTTGATGCTGCGAAAAAGGCTAGAATTATCAGATTTCTTCATACTTACTCTCATGCAGGCCAGATGTCTGATCCGGAACACGATCCATCAATTTTGACTGAAACAAAGCAGATATTATATCTAAATTTATAAATATTGAGACATTTGTGTTATATTCATTCATACTGTTGTGATGAGATGTTCAATTGATTTGCGCAAACGAGTAATCGATTTTGTAAGGGGCGGTGGAAGCAAGGCGGAAGCGGCCCGGAGATTTCAGGTAGGCCGCGCGAGCATTTATCGCTGGTTGTCGCAGGATGATGCGCTGTGTTACGAGCGTCCCGGCCCTCGCCGTTCACACAAGCTGGACTGGGAGGCTTTACGGGTCCATGTGGAAGACAAGGCTGCTCTCACCTATAAAGAACGCGCCCGGCATTTTGGCGTTTCGTATTACTGTATTTGGCATGCGATGCACAAAATGGGGTTAACCCGTAAAAAAAATGACGGGGTACACGCAGCGCTGTAATATGAAAAGAAAGAGCTTTCTTCGCCTTCGTGAACGCTATCGCCGCCGCGGCAAAAGATTTGTCTATCTTGATGAAAGCGGTTTTGAGCCGGAGGTTTCCCGTCGTTACGCTTACGCTCCAAAGGGGCGGCGTGTTTATGGTCTGATCTCCGGTCATCGCAGACCGCGAACCTCTTTATTGGCCGCCCGTATGGATGAAGGCTTTGAAGCGCCGTTTCTATTTGAGGGAACCTGTAACACGGCTGTGTTCAATGCATGGCTGGAAAAAGAGCTTTGCCCCTTGCTCAACAGCAACCACATTGTCATCATGGATAATGCTCCGTTCCACAAAGCCGTTTCTTCACGTGAAATCATCAAAAAAACAGGGGCGGGAATTTTATTCCTCCCCCCTTATTCCCCTGACTTTAACCCCATAGAAAAAGACTTCGGAAATATCAAAAAAATCAGAGAATACAACGAACATGAAACCCTTGAGAATATCGTTGCAGCGTATCAGTAATTATAGATTTAGCTATAAATGACCTACTTTGCTTGATTCAAAAGGACGATGACCGCCACTTTGAGGAGATGAAGGCATTGGCCACCAAATGAGAGTCCTTCACACATCCGACTGGCACATAGGGCGTACCCTGTACGGTAGAAAACGCTATGAGGAGTTCGAAGCCTTTCTGAACTGGCTGGCGGAGACGATTCAGCAGCATGAAATTGATGCCCTGCTGGTGGCAGGTGATGTCTTTGACACCAGCACTCCGAGCCATCGTGCTCAGGAGCTCTATTACAGGTTCCTGTGTTGGGTGGCCGCCTCATCTTGTCGGCACGTTATCGTTGTCGCGGGAAACCACGATTCACCGTCCTTTCTCAATGCTCCCAAGGAGCTACTTAAGGCCCTTGATGTCCACGTGGTTGGAAGCACGACTTCTGACCTGGAAGAGGAAGTACTGGTGCTCAGGAATGAACAGGACGCTCCAGAACTGATTGTCTGTGCGGTACCTTACCTGCGCGACAGAGATATTCGGGTGGCGGAAGCGGGTGAGAGCGTCGAGGACAAGGAGCGCAAGCTTATTGATGGTATCCGCACTCATTACGCCGCCGTCGCTGCCCTAGCAGAACAGAAACGCGAGGAACTTGGAGGCGATATTCCTATCGTCGCTATGGGGCATTTGTTCACCGCTGGCGGACAAACCGTCGATGGCGATGGTGTGCGCGAACTCTATGTGGGCTCCCTGGCCCATGTGACAGCCGAGGTTTTCCCGGCGAGCTTTGATTACCTGGCCCTTGGACACCTTCACGTCCCGCAAAAGGTGAAGGGCTCCGAAACCATGCGCTACAGCGGCTCTCCACTGCCCATGGGGTTCGGCGAGGCAAAACAGCAGAAGAGCGTTTGTCGGGTTGCCTTTGATCCTATAGAGGGTCACAGCAGGGCTGCATCGGTACAACTGATCGACGTGCCGGTGTTTCAAAAACTCGAGCGCATCAAGGGAGACTGGGGTGGTATTTCAAGCCGCCTCCTTGAATTGTCGGCAATGGGCCCCCCCAATGGATTAAGAATCTGGCTCGAAGTCATTTACGAAGGTGACGAAGTGGTCGGCGACCTGCGCGAGCGCCTTGAGGCTGCGATTGCCGGCACCCCAATGGAAATCCTTCGAATAAAGAACAACCGCATCATCGACCGCATGCTGGGACAAATCCATGCAGAGGAAACGCTCGACGATCTGAACGTGAATGACGTATTCGAACGATGTCTCGCCATTCATGAGGTGCCTGAAGACCAGCGGCCGGAGCTGCTTAGGGTCTACCGGGAAACGCTCTCGTCTCTTTATGAAGACGACGTGCAGGCGCAGTAGATGGGCCGGCGATGAGAATACGGCAGGTACGCTTTAAGAATCTGAACTCACTGGTCGGCGAGTGGGAAATCGACTTGACGCACCCAGCCTTCGTGTCTGATGGCATCTTCGCCATTACAGGCCCTACTGGCGCGGGCAAGACGACTATTCTCGATGCCATTTGTATGGCTCTTTACGGGCGGACGCCTCGCCTAAACAAGGTCACTAAGCGTGGCAACGAGATTATGTCCCGCCAGACCGGCGAATGCTTTGCAGAGGTGACCTTCGAAACCCAGACTGGGCGTTACCGCTGTCACTGGAGCCAGCACCGGGCACGCAAGAAGCCTGATGGCGAGCTCCAGGCTCCGAGACACGAAATTGCCAATGCCGATTCCGGTGAGATTTTCGAATCCAAAATCAGAGGGGTCGCGGACCAGATCGAGTCGGCTACCGGTATGGATTTCCACCGTTTTACCCGCTCCATGTTACTGGCCCAGGGCGGCTTTGCCGTGTTCCTCCAAGCGGTGCAGGATGAGCGGGCGCCGATCCTTGAGCAGATCACGGGCACGGAGATTTACAGCCAGATTTCCATCCGTGTTCATGAGCGCCAACGGGAAGAGCGGGAAAAACTGAACCTGCTTCAGGCTGAAACGGAAGGCATCGTGATGCTTGAGCCGGAACAGGAACAAGAGATTGGGCAGACGCTTGAGATAAAGCGGAAGGAAGAGGCAGACCTTACCGCCAAGTTCGCCGACACTGGGCAGGCCATGGCCTGGCTCACCACCATCGATGGTCTGAAGAAGGAAATCGTCAACCTGGCCGATGAGGTGCGCAAGCTGCAAAACGATATCGAGGCGTTCAGACCGGATCGTGAAAAGCTCAACCGGGCTTTGAGTGCTGCCTCACTGGACGGCGCATACGCAACGCTCACAGCCATCCGCAAACAGCAGGTGGAGGACAGAGAAGCCTTGAAAGCTGAGGGAGAAGCGCTTCCTGGATTGGAATCCTCCGCCAAGGAGCAGGCCGAGTCACTAAAATCGGCTGAGCAACAAACCGCTCGGGTCAAAGAAGAGCTAAAAGTTGCCGCACCTACCTTGCAGAAGGTTCGCTCCCTGGATCAGGAGCTCGCCAATCTCAAAAAAACTGCGGCAGAAGATAAACAGGATTGCCAACAGGATCTTGAAAAGATTGATACAGACAAACAAGCCCGGCTTGAGGAGCAGGAAAAACGTTCCACGGCTCACGGGAATCTGGAACTTGTTGACAGCTACCTCAAGGAGCATGCACAGGATGAATGGCTGATCAGCGGCCTGGCTGGTGTGGAAGAACAGGTGAGCAGCCTACTCTCCAGGCAAAATGAAATCCATCAAAAAGAGATTGACCAGGATAAGGCCGCGAAAGCCTTGGAACAGGCGACAAAGTCACTCGACGATTGTCAGAAGCAATCTGACCTTCGGAAGCAGGCGCTGGAGGACTCATCCAAACAGCTTCAGCAGGGCAAAGATGCTTTGAGCCAGCTACTGGGGAACCGCTTATTGCGAGAATACCGCACCGAGAAGGAAACCCTGCTGCGTGAAATGGCCTTCCTGGCGAAAATAGCGGAGCTTGAAGATCACCGGGCAAAACTGGAAGATGGCAAGCCCTGTCCACTTTGCGGCGCAACCGAGCATCCCTTCGCGGCAGGCAATGTCCCTGTTGCCGATGAATCCGAACAGAAGATCGACGCGTTGACCAGGCTGATCAGCGAAGTCGAGGATCAGGAAACCGCCATCAAGGAACACGAAAAAGCTGAAAGCTTGGCCCATAAGGACCTGACGGAGGCTGAAAAACAGGAGTCAGCAGCAGCTAATGGCAGGAAGGTTGCCGAAAAAGCCCTTGCCGAAGTGACGGACAGCTTGGAAAAACTCCGGGCTGATTTTGCTGAACGCAGGCAGGCCGTTGCTGCCAAACTTCTGCCCCTTGGTATCACGGACATCCCTGAAACGGATATTTCATTACTACCCGAAATCCTCAGAGCACGACTGAAGGCGTGGCAGGCCCAGGTCAAGAAAAAGGCGGATATTGAGAAACAGATTACCGACCTCGACAGCGAGGTGAAACGGCTGGATGCGGTCATTGAAACCCAAAGCACCGCTCTGGCCGAAAAGCTGAAGCGCCTGGAGAGCTTAAAGAAGGAACTCGCCACCGTGAGTGATGAGCGAAATGCACTGTACGGCGGCAAGAATCCCGACGATGAGGAGCGCTGCTTGAACAAGGCGGTTGCTGATGCGGAAGGCGTCGAAAGGTGGGTCAGAGAGCAGCACAATGAACTCCAGCAACAATGGAAAACCGGGAAGGCCCTTGTCGAATCGTTGAAGAAAGGCATTGACCAACGAGAGCCGGAACTGAGTAGGCTGGAAACAGAATTCTTCGCAGCACTTGTGTCCGTGGATTTTTCAAATGAAGAACAGTATCTGGCAGCCCTATTGTCTTCAGAGCGGAGGGCTGAGCTGGTGACTACGGCCAAGGATCTGGATGATTGCCAAACGGACCTCAAGGCTAGGCAAAAAGATCGGGAAACGCACTTGGCTACGGAAATGGCCAAAAAGGTTACTGACCAATCTATTGAGGAACTGGAGTCGCAATCCAAGGAGTATGAAAACACACTGAAAGAGCTGCGAGATATCATTGCCAGTCTTAAGCATAAGCTCAGTGAGAATATGGCTGCCAAAGAGCGGCTAAAGGAGAAGCAAGGGGCTATCGAAGCCCAGAAAAAAGAATGTCGCAGGTGGAAGAACCTGCATGAATTAATCGGCTCCGCAGATGGTAAGAAGTACCGCAATTTTGCCCAGGGGTTGACCTTTGAAGTGATGGTTGGCCATGCCAACCGGCAACTGCGGAAAATGACTGACCGTTACTTGCTAGTCCGTGACGAGGCTCAGCCCCTGGAGCTCAACGTGGTTGACAATTACCAGGCTGGGGAGATTCGGTCCACGAAGAACCTTTCCGGCGGTGAAAGCTTTATCGTCAGCCTGTCCCTGGCGCTGGGTTTGTCCCATATGGCCAGCAAGAATGTCCGGGTGGACTCGCTGTTCCTGGATGAAGGCTTCGGCACCCTGGACGAAGAAGCCCTCGACACCGCCTTAGAAGCCCTTGCGGGCCTGCAGCAGGATGGCAAGCTGATCGGGATCATTTCACACGTACCTGCCTTGAAAGAACGGATTAGCTCCCAAATCCAGGTAACACCTCAAACCGGTGGCAGGAGCAAGATATCGGGGCCTGGATGCGGTGGGTTGAGTGCTGCAAAATGGGCCAAAGAAGCGGGTTAAATACTTCGTGTTGATAGATGGCCTACGTCGCAGTATCGACAAGGCCGCTAAGTCTGGATGATTGAGCTGGCCGGGGCGTCGCAAGCACTAAGCACCTTATGCGATAGTCGTTCTCGCTACGCTTGGTTAATATCCATCATAGGTTTCTTCATGTTGCCGATATCTATCTCGACAGTGCTCTGCATGAATTCGAACGGTATGAAGGTGTGCCGGTAGATGAGCTTCGAAGTGCCACCCGCCCTAGGTTCCGCGAACAAGCCCATGCTAGCGTCAATTCATGGCAAAAAACAAGCAATGTTGGCTCGCACGCTCGCGAGGGGGTCATTAAACATCCATGTTTAATCCCAATGATTTGCCCATAAGCTTACAGGTTATCCTTTTTACTCGCCATTCAGGGGTTGTTGAACAGGCGGGGGAATTGCGAACTTCGGTGAAAATCTGTGTACATGAACTGTAATCAAACGAGTTAGCCAGTGACCGAAGATTGGATCAGTTATCTTTCTGCAGCGTTCCGGTTTGTCGACCTCCATGACAGTGCACGGAGTTTCGGGGTTACACCCACTACTCTTAAGGAAGAGCGGACAGGACGGCGTGACGGAGTATGGCTACATCTGGCATGCCATTTACTTTCCTACCTCGATGAATGCGACCTGGAAACCAACGAAGGATGGAATTCTATTGGGCCATTCGTAAAAAATATTCGTGGTAGATACCGGCACCTGAAGGACGATGATATTCAGCTGATCATTAGCTATCTGTCTACGCCGACTGAGATTTATTTTCTAAAAGACGAGTCGGCCGAAAGGCAACTGCGCGTTGCCAGTACAAAAGACACAGCACTGATTGAGCGTCGATCGGCCCGGGGGCAGACGGACTTGTGTCGTCTGACTCAGCGGGGCCGCTTGGCCATTACCTTGGCTAAGGTGTCACACAATTGGCTCTATACTCATCACGATGCAGACAAATTGATGACGGCGCTCCAGTATGGAGAATTCCATGACATCCCACGGCAATGTGCTTCTCTTGGGCAGTCGATCCGAGCGTTTGCACATGAAATCACCCGGACCATGGAGCAGCCAGGAAAAAACGACGTCATTGTGCATTTTCTTGATCGCGGCAATCAGTACCTCGATTCCATTCGTAAGGTTCAAACGGCTGTACAGAATGCGCGTGAATACCTGGGAACCGTGGATGTACGAGAGCGTTTTAATCAATGGTTAGATCAGAATGAAGACATGGGACTGGATCTCGGAGTGATACGTCGAACGCTGGATGAACTTATGCAGACGGTTGAGCGTTTGAGCCGTCGTTTCTCTGCCTTTCTTCATCAGGTCACTGGCACACAACGTGAGGTGGTTGGGGCTATTCCATTCGAGAAGGTGGCACTGGCGTTCGTGTTTCAGGCGCCTTCATTTCCACTAATGGATATGCTGGCCGGCAAACTTTGGGCATGGCTGCCGCAAATGTGTTTCAGTGCGCCTGAGGACATGCAGGGTATTCTCCGAGCGGAAATTGATCGGCACCAGATCAGTCAGCCGAAGGTTTTTGGGGAAGACACTAACACTATACGAAAACGAACAGTTATGGAGCTGTTTGTTCACGAACACCGCGAGGCAATGTTGACTGCCTTGAAAGCAGGCCCGGTACGGCTCAGTACAGCGTTCACAATGGGCTGGGCAAAGATTGCGGGCCAGTGCCATTTGACTGAACTGGTCGGTATCTATAGCGCCCCTTCGTGGCTGGGCTGTGGCAGCGACGCCATCCAGCTTACACTCAAGCCAGGTAGCCTGGATGCCCATGTGGAAGGACGCACTTGGTTGGCGGGAGATGACATCGAAATGCGGTTGGTTCAGAAACAAGGAGAGAGCAATGGACTTAAATGATATGGGACAATTGCATGCCTTTCTCATGCGGTACCGGTGCATTGAATCGCGCCCGCGTAGCCGCAATTTGCGGCGCAATGAAAGTGAGCTGGCCAGCATCTTAATCGAATCCGGCACTGAAGGTCTTGAACAGATGAATCGTTTTCTTGCCGCTCAAGGCTTGGATCTGATCGAATTTACGGATACGGATATGCCGGGTATCACCACGGGTGGCCGAGTATGGGTACTTGCACGCAGTCTGGAAGCTGCGCCTCCAGCATACTTTTCGATTGAACAAGTGATGGGGCGCATGAAGTTGCGGGATGATAGCCGCGAGGTAGCGGCAGTCTGGTATCTGCATATCTGGCTTATTCACTTGGCGCTACTGTACAGCCACAAGGGGCGGGCGGTGTCGGCAGTCTCGGGGTACCTGGATAGTGCCTTTGAAAAGGAGACTCTGATTCAGTGCGTGCGAGATCACATTGAACGTGTCCGGGGTGTTGGTCTTGAGACGGGGGCAGAACAACGTGTTTACCAGATCCTAACGGATGAGCGCGGCACGGATATTCCCAAACGGGTCCGGATGTTTCTAGGGTTGATGGTGGATTCTGGATTGCTTAGCCGTGCTGACAGCGGCGTTTACGAACAAACTTTACTGGGTGCTGTGGAGATCCGCCAAAACTTTAGCCGGACCCTGCAGCACATCCTTCCGGATGAGGATGCCCTGTCCAATATTGTTAACCTCTCTGCACCGGTAGCAGAGAAAGGAGAAGAGGAGGAAGCAGGGATGAAGGAAACGGAGTAACCATGTCTACAATCAATCGCATAGAGATCGCTAATTTTCTCAACCTCAATGGCGAGGGAGAAGCGGAGATATGGGAACCACGTTATCGTGCTGTGACCTTCAACTTCCATGGTCAGTCTACGGCATTGAATATGACAAATGGAGTAGGCAAGACCAGCAATGTCGAGGCGTGGCTTGCTCTGCTCACCCGAGATCCGCAGCTGATTTCGAGAACCCGCGAAAAGATGGCACCGGAGCGTGATGGCTACTACTCGCACATTCGGATTGAATTTGTCGTCCCTGAGCGGGGTGCGACGGTACACGATGATCTTTTCGTCCAGCAGGGGTCACCGGTGGGCGGCAAGGAAACCTGGGTGTTTGGCATGTATGGCTATCGGTCTGCAGGAAGCATCAATTTCTATTACTACCGTGGCAGTCTAGGGCAAGTACCGGTGGCCGATACAACCACCAGGGCGGTGGCCTTGTTACCTAACCAAGAATTTCGCGCAGCGCTAAAGGCCGCGGAACGTAATCGGCATAACCCCGTGCGGGAAGATTGGATTGCCGAGTTAAGTTTGCATGTTTCTCCCGTCAGCATGCGGCGCCAAGCGGAGTATCAAAAGCGAGGGGGTGGCGACAAGAGTGCCGAGCTGTTTGCCTTAAAGAGTCGCAAGGGCGAGAACTATGATGTCACCTTCTTCTATGAAATCATCGCCCCCGAGTTATTGTCCGGGCTCATGGATCGAGAAGGAGAAGAAGGCGAACATGAGTTAGAGGATACCATCCTCAATGCGGTGATGGATGTGATTCGCACGCGCCATAACACCCTTCGCAAAAAGATTGAGTTGGAAAAAGTGAAAGAGGTGTTAGGTGTTCTGGACGAAAATGCAGGGAAGGCGGCGGAGGCGGAGCAGGCGCAAGGACAGTATGAGCAGCAGCGAACGCGCATGGCTCAAGATGTTGCGCTACTTCAGAATTTAGTCCAACAACAGCCCTTGCCGGGTATCCCTGAATCACCGAGCGGGAAGGATCTTATTGATAGACTAAAGGCCAGCATCATCATTGAACTGGGAAATCGGGACTATCGGGTTCTTGATGCTGGCATCGCAGGCTTGACCGGAGAATCAGTTAGAGCTCTAAATCAGCGTGCCCATGAGGCTCGGTCAGAAGGGCGCAAAATTCCACAAGCTATTGTAATACCCTGTGATAGTTCATCCGGTGAGCGCTCGAGCCTAAAACCTAATTCGTACACTCCGGCCGTGGCGCGTGATCTTGTGGAATCGAGTAGCAGGTGGGCCAATGGTCTCACTCGACAGATGGCATTGGGTCTGCTCGAGGATCTGGAGAGGTGGTTTTTGAGTGATGCCGCGCACCGTAACCCCTATCGCACTGAACGAAATGAGCTTGAATACGATATCGAACAGTTAGGACGTGATTTGAGTGCCCAGCAGGAACGGAGCAGTGCGATTGCTCAGGAACTTGATGGGCTGCGCGATCAACAAACGCGCATGAAAGAGGATGAGGCCGCTTATAGAGATGTGCAGGCCAGCGGTGAATTCACCGAAGAGGAATGGAGCGATCCGGGACGCACGGCAGAACAGGTGGTGATTGAGTACCAAAAAGCTGACCAAGCACGGATGGAATTTCTAGGAAAAAAAGCTCGTATCGAGGTATGGAAGCCGCAATGGGATGACTTTATCCGTCGATTTCCAGAGGAGCCCGATCCAGAAATAGTTCACCAGCAACACCAGGAAGCCAAGGGAATTGCCGCCCAACACCTGGATGAAGCCAGCCGGCAGAAGGAACAGGCAGAAGATGAAGGCCGTGCCCTGCACGCCAAGGCATCAGAGGGAGAGTCGGCAGCCACCAGCTACCGGACTCAGGCGGAGCGATTTGATCGGCTGGATGGAGCCCTCGGGACTTATGCTAAGGAATTTGGCAATGAATCTCCCACCCGGCTGGATAATCGGGTGGTTCAGGAAAAGGTACAGGCTGAAGCAGATATCAATGCCACGCGTGAGAAGATCGCGAGGTTCCAATCAATGGCGGACGATCTGATGCGGTTTTACAGTGAGACGGGGGCCTCCTCTCCAACTGATTGGTTGTCAGCATGTGAGAAAAAGCGAGCCAAGCTCCAGGCGCGTAAGCCAGTGGTGGAAAGGGAAAGGTCCGAGCTAATACGCCAGCGTCAGGACCTTGAGGAAGAACAGGTTGCAGCCAACCCTTCTGCCCGGCAGGCATTGGACTACCTTGACGCAGCCGATGTCCCCTTTAGCCCACTGCATCGGGCCATCGAAGCAATGGGTTTGGATGGCGATCGGCGGAGGGGAGTGCTTTCCTGTTTCTCAGCGGTCCTGTTTGCACCGGTGGTGGCAACAGACGACGCAGCCCTTGCGGCAGCAGCATGTCTTGCCGAACATGACGTTCAGATCCCCGTGTTTATGGTTGGTGCCTTGGAGTCCTTCGCAAGGGAGGGGGATTTGAAGGCTGATAAGGACCAGGACTTTTACTACGGGCTGATTGCCGGTGTGACCACCAGGGCTGTCGCCTGCCTTCTAGATCCGGGTCTCGTGGAACGCGAGAAGGAACGTTTGGATAGTCTCATTGGTAATTTGGTTCAAGAGGCAGGTCAGATCGAGCGCCGGTTAAAGGCTACGGCCGAAAGCGCACCCTTGATCGTACTGGCCCGTAAGGCACAACTCGCGGTCGAGGCCAATGCTGAATCGGAGCTAACGCGACATAGCGAGCATCTGAGGACCCTCGAAGACCGTCTACCGATCTTGAAACGGCGCGCATCGGACGAATCACTGAATGCTATTCGGGCAGCTCAGGAGTTTGACCGACTCGGTGGTCAAAGGAAACGTGATGAGGTCATCCGCAACCTAGAGGAACAGAAACGGCGGCTGGACGACCTTCGGCGCAGGGAGGAGCAGAACAGAACTCAGCGCGAAGCATTAGTACAGGAAGTGAGTGGGGCACAGCAGCGCTTGGAGGTAGCTTACCCTGCTGATCTTCGGGTGTTACTGGAACAGGCGAAGGAGTTCTCAATTCAAGGAGGTGTCGAGTTCCTTAAGTCGGCACCACGCCGGGAGCAGGAACTGGCAGAAGTGTTGAACCGGGCAAATGCCCGCAAGGAGTACCGCCTGAATCTAGTCCGGGCAGTAACATATCTGGCTGCAATCCAACGGGCACAAGCGGGAGAGGATATCAATGAGTTGATCGCTAAAAAGAAGGGCGAACTCAAACAGGCGAGGACCGAGGTTGCTCGTGTGTCCGGGAAGCGGGACGAGTTAATTGCGCGCTGCGAGCCCTTGGACGATGCGATGAAAGCCGTCGATCAGGCAGCTCAGTTGGCCCTGCAGCATTTTCAACCAGCGTCTAGGGTAGCTCTCGATCTGCCGGGCAGGGATATTGATCGCGAACAGTTGGAATCCAATGAGATTTTTCAGCAAGCCGATTCGCTACGGGTGGCTGTCGAAAGAGGCTATGACTTGGCGGAGGTGGTTCGACAGGCTGAAACACTCCAGGATCTGCTAAGTCAGTTGGAGATTGAAAGGGATCTGCAGGAGTTGCGTAGGCTGAAAAATCAGAGTGACAATCACAGGAATACATTTCTTGAGTCAGTCCATCAAGCGAGCAAATATGAAGGGTTAGGCGATGTTGAACGAGAGAGACTGCAGACGGTTCGAGATCTGAGCGGCACCCAACTCGTTATTGCCATGGCTCGGGATATCCGTGAGATCTATGAGCGAGAACGATCTCTATATGAGCAGGCCGCGGAGGCTGAGAGCGAGAGCCGCTCACTGGTGACCAAGCGGATTGGTTACTTCATTGAATCGGCACAGGACAATCTGGATTTGTTTAAACGTGTGGCCAGGGCAAAGCACGGCAATGAGTCGGCACATTTCCAAGTGTCGGCGGATATGATCTCCCGTGAGGAGTCCGAAGCGCTGATAGAAAATATAATTTCCACTCTTGATGAAGAGGAAGCAGCACGTAAGAAGCGCCAAAAGCGGGGGATGGAAAATACCGAGAGCGGCGATCAATACCGTGGCCGGCTTCGTGATCTCATCCGGCAAAACACTTATCGTCGTATTTTTAGATCGCCATCGGTTAAGTATGTGAGTCCCCATATTCGAAACGATGAGCGTCCACGATCCTTAACTCGGAGTCTCAGCAGCGGGCAGCGCACGGCCATGACCTTGCAGTGGATTATCCGGCTAGCGGAGTTTGCTATATCCAGGGAACTACAAGGCTCTATCTCGCGCGTTTCCGCGCGTCGGCGTGCGAGAGAGCGGGCCCAGAGTATTCTCTTCATTGACGGGCTGTTCTCGGATCTATCTGATGAGCAGCTTATCCGGGAAGCCATGAGCGGTATTCGTAATACTCGGGGGCGGTTCCAGTTGATTGGCTTGATACACAATACGAAATACACCAACGATTTCGATGTATTTCCCGTACTGCTCTTGGGCAAGGTCATTACCAGCCTTAATGGTTTCGGCGGTTGGGTCATTATTGATGAGAATAATGAAGAGACCAGCACTTTGGCTGACACGGTGCAGGTAGCCGAACTCCGTAAGGAGGTGCGGCCGGCCGAGAATGATAGATGAGCCCCATGCCGTTGCGCGACCGCATTACCAATTATCTGCGAAAGAGAGCCCGGATGAATGCCTCATTACGTGGAAATGGACTAGTTGAGCGGCTTGTGCGCGATCTCCAATGTGATCGCACGGAGGTACTTCGCGAATTCCGGGAACTGCGCGCAGAAGGAATCCTTGTATGCGACGATTGGCTGCGAGAAGAGCCCCTCAGCAAGGTAACCGTCAATCTTCCGGAAGAATCCAACCCAACGGTCAAGCTTTGGCACGCTGTGCTGGAACAGGCGGCTAAAATACAGGGCGAATTCGCCGCATTGGAACCTTTGGGTGAAATTATGGAAGGGCTCCATGCGTCCGAGATGACGGGGCTATTGAATGGTCTCGTCTCGTTGAAGCAAGACCAAGAGCGTCTGCATAACACACCTAGGTTTGAGGTCAGTGCCCGGTATCTACTCGGCTCATCCAAGTTGCTGGACGCTTTGCCAACTGCATCTTTGCGGCAGTTCGGCATTGATGTCAATCGTTTTCCGGCCTTTCCCGGATATGTCATGGTGGCCGGCCCACCGGATCCTTGTGTAGTAGTCTTAGTTGAGAACCCACACGCCTTTGAGTGTGCACTCGATGCCCGGGGTACAGATAGAGCGGCTTGGGTGTGCACCTATGGTTATGGGCTGAGTCTGAAGTACAGCCAACATGGTGAGCAGCTTGCCGCGATTCTTGAGAGCCGGATTCCGCCGAGGACAGTGGTTCGAAAAGGCAGCCCACCTAGTTGGGACACGCTTCTTCGTCATGACTGGATTCGCTTTTGGGGGGATCTAGACTTTGAGGGCCTTGCGATCTTCGAAAGGCTACGTAGGTACAATCCGAGCATAGTATTGAGCGGACTCTATAAGCCGATGGTTGATTGTTTGCGCGAAGGTGAAGGGCATCCGTACTGTAAGGCCGTGGGGAAGACAGGACAGGCGCCCAATAAGTATGGCAATGATATTGCGCCATTATTAGCCCTCTGCCTGGAGCAAGCGGTGGATCAGGAGTTTGTGTCGAAAAGCCAGATTTCACAGTGGTGGGATACTGAGCTTGAGATCTGATCCTTGGAATTAAACATTCATGTTTAATTCCAAGGATAACCAGAAGTACCTGAAATAGCAGGCTTGGCTGCTGTAAACTTAGTATATGCTCTATTTCAAGACTATTTGGGAGCATGCCAGCAAATAGCCTTTTTTCAGCAAAATATCAGATCAAATCGTGCGCTCTACCTAAATTCTAGCCACCCATCCCCTGCAAGCGATCCATGGTTGTAGGCAGCCAGAGTCCTATTTCGGGAAAGACCAACAGGAGTGCCAGGGTAATGAGCTGGATAGCCACAAAGGGCAGTATGCCGCGATAGAGGTGGGTGATATGGACTTCAGGGGGGGCTACCGCCTTTAAATAAAATAGGGAAAAGCCAAAGGGCGGCGTGAGAAAAGAGGTTTGCAAGTTAAGCGCAATCAATACCGCAAACCAGAGCGGGTTAAGCCCTAGGTGGATAGCCACGGGGGTAAGAATGGGGACCACAATAAAGCAAATTTCAAGGAAATCCAGAAAAAATCCCAGCAAGAAAATTAGTAACATGCTGAGGGCGAGGAAAGTCCAGCTTCCTCCCGGCAGTCCCGTCATTAATTCCAAGACCAGAGTGTCACCTCCCATTCCCCGAAAAACCAGGCCAAAAGCAGTGGCGCCAATTAAGATAATAAACACCATACTGGTCAGGCGTACGGTCTGGGCGCTAGCTGCGTGCAAGTTAGCCAGTGTTAGCCGCCGGTGCCAGAGCGCCAGGAGGATTGCGCCGAGAGCGCCCACAGCTGCCGACTCGGTGGGGGAAGCAATGCCAAAAAAAATGGAGCCTAATACCGCGATTACTAAGGTTAGTGGAGGAATAAGACTTTTCGCTACCCGCCGTCCTAAGCTGGGGTTACCCTGGGATACCACCCTATTCAGAGCTGGCGCAGCCTCTGGTCGCCGCCAGGCGGTTATCGCGATATGGAAAATATAGAGCAGGATTAGCAGAACTCCAGGGACGACTGCCGCCATAAATAACTGGCCTACCGCTACCCCCATCACGTCTCCTAATAGAATCAGCACAATGCTAGGAGGGATGATCTGCCCTAATGTACCTGCAGAGGCAATAGTCCCTGTCGCCAGCTCCTTGGCGTAGCCATGTTTGAGCATGGAGGGTAAAGCAATAATCCCCATGGTGACTACCGTAGCGCCCACTACCCCCGTCGTTGCCGCCAACAAGGCGCCTACCACAACGATGGAGATTCCTAATCCTCCCCGCAACCGGCCAAACAATAAACCCATGGTTTCCAGCAGATCTTCGGCTAACCCTGATTTCTCTAGGATGACTCCCATAAATACAAACAAGGGCACCGCCAATAAAGTGAAATTGGTCATGATGCCCCAGATACGTAGGGGCAAAAGCCGGAAGAAATCCATATCCAGGAATATTGCGCCGAAAGCTAGCGCAACACCGCCCAGGGTGAAGGCAACCGGATAGCCCAATAGCAGCAGTGCAAATAGCACTGCGAACATGACTAGCGCCCAAACTTCCATTATTGGGTGGTCTCCGAAATGTGCCGCAGCTTTAGTAAGTTGCGGATAAAATCAGCTACGCCTTGGAGTGCGAGCAAACTAAAGGCAAGGGGAATGACCGCTTTTAGAAGATAGCGATCAGGGAGGCCACCGGGATCAGGAGAGCCTTCGTTTTGCAAAAAGGCATTACGGACAAAAGGCCAGGAAGCGGTAATAATGATGAGGCAGAAAGGGAGAAGAAAGATAAGGGTGCCGAGGAGATTGATCCAGATTCGCGCTCGGAGGCTTAACCATTTATCCTGATGAAAAATATCGACCCGCACGTGGCCATCATCCTTTAAGGTGGGCGCGGCGCCCAATAAAAAGATAAGGGCAAAGAGATGCCATTCCAATTCCTGCAAGGCCACCGAGCCGTTGTGGAAAAGGTAGCGCATGCTGACGTCATAACAGACTAATAACACCAAAAGCAGGACTAGCCAGGCAACTAGGTGGCCTATCCTAGCGCTTAATTTATCGGCAAAAGTTACAAACCGTTGGAGTTTTTGTTCTGGAAATTCCATATTTTTTATTCGGTTGTTGCTGTTTGAACTGCTGGCGGAATCTGCAAGGTAAAAGTGACAGGGCCATCATTGGTCAGGGAGAGCTGCATGTGGGCGCCGAAGCGGCCTGCCGCGCATCTAGAGTAACGGGCCTTAGCCTGGGCAAATAGATATTCGAATATTTGCTTACCCAATGGGGGTGGGGCGGCCGGAGTAAAGCTGGGACGGGTTCCTTTGCCGGTATCGGCTGCCAAGGTGAATTGGGGCACCACCAAGAGAGCGCCTTCCACATCGGCCAGGCTCAGGTTCATGTGTCCTTTGGAGTCGGCAAATACCCGGTAACTCAATAGACGTTCTAGGAGCCGTTCGGCTTGGGGTGGGCCATCGCCCCGCTCGATTCCCACCAACACCACTAATCCGGGACCGATGCGCGCAATAACTTCTCCCGCGACGGTGACTTGAGCCTGGGTGACTCGTTGCAGCAAAGCAATCACTGGTTGGTTTTACCCTACCCGCCTTGCCATGAGGTTCGTTGCCCGAATTAGCGCGTCCGCGATGGCTGGCTCGGTTGCTCCATGGCCGGCTAGGGGCACGATTTGCAGCTCGGATGAAGGCCAGGCTTGATGCAGCTCCCAGGCATTGCCGGCAGGGCAAATGACATCATAGCGGCCATGGACGATGATTCCAGGAATATTTTTTAATTGATGGGCATGATCGAGTATCTGATTGGGTTGAATAAAGTAATGATGTCTGGCGTAGTGAATAAGCAAACGGGCGTGGGCTAGCAGTGTGGTGCGGCCTGATTGGGAAGGTGCCTCGCTGTTGACAAGGCGCATACAACTGGACTCCCAGGCATGTAGGGCCTTAGCCGCCGCCATCTGGGCCAGCTCGTCGGGACCCTTAAGACGGTGGTGGAAGAATTCTATGAGGTTATTTCTCTCCTCGGCGGGAATATCCTCTACCAAGGCCGCCCAAGCATCGGGAAAAATTCGCGGCGCGCCCTCTTGCAGGAACCAGCGGGTGTCTTGCTCCCGGCCCAGGAAGATGCCGCGTAAAATGAGCCCTAAAACCCGGCTTGGATGAGTTTCTCCGTAGAGTAGCCCGAGGGCGGCGCCCCAGGAGCCACCAAAAATAAGCCAGCGCTCAATCTCTAAGTGGTTGCGGATAAATTCCATATCCGCAAGTAGCGCTGTAGTGGTATTTTTCTCCAACTCGCCATGGGGTTGGGATCTGCCGCAACCACGCTGATCGAATAAAATTACCCGATAAATGTCGGGATCAAAAAAGCAGCGGTGATGGGGTTGGCAGCCACTACCTGGCCCTCCGTGGAGAAAGAGGATGGGGAGTCCTCCCGGGTGGCCGCATTCCTCGACATAGAGTTCATGGGGCGGGTCCACCGTTAGGGTATGGCGTACATAAGGCTTGATGTCGGGATAGAGAGTCAGCATCCAATATTTCGCCTACAATTCATATTTGTGGACATAATAATACTATTGTACTCAAATGGGCTCAAAATATGATTTTGCATGAATTTCAGGCTAAATGCCTATTCTCGGATTATGGGATTCCCGTTCCTTCCGGAGGTCCCGCTGGGTCCGTGGAGGAAGCTCGCGCATGGGCGCGGAAGTTAGGGGGTGAGCGCTGGGTAGTCAAAGCCCAAATTCATGCTGGGGGGCGTGGCAAGGCTGGTGGAGTGCGCGTAGTTTCCAGTGCGGAGGAATTATCGGGCTTTTGTTCCCATTTGCTGGGGACCCGTTTAGTGACGGCGCAAACCGATGCCGCAGGGTTGCCGGTGCAAAGCCTCTTGGTGGAACAGCCAGCGGCGATAGCCCGGGAATTTTATCTTGCCGCAACCTTGGACCGCCAGTTGGAGCGGGTGGTCATCATGGCTTCAAGCCGTGGTGGGGTAGACATTGAACAGGTAGCAGCGAAGTATCCCGGCGAGATTCTCCGATTGGCAGTCCATCCCATAGTGGGGTTACAGCCTTATCAGTGTCGGCGGGTGGGCTTTGCTTTTGGATTAACTTCGGAACAGCGTCGGCAACTCGTCCAGATCATGGAGAAAATGTACCGCTTGTTTCTGGAACGAGATGCTAACCTGGTGGAGATGAATCCGTTAGTGGTGACGGAGCAGGGCGATTTGCTTGCTTTGGATGCCAAGGTGGTCCTGGATGATAATGCCGCTTTCCGGCACGCTGCTTGGGAGGCGTTACGCGACCCTACCCAAGAAAATCAGAAAGAAGTTGAAGCCCGGACCCATGGTTTAAGCTACATTGCGCTGGAAGGGGATATTGCCTGTATGGTCAATGGGGCAGGTCTGGCCATGGCGACTATGGACTTGATAAAGCTCCAGAAGGGCGAGCCAGCTAATTTCCTTGATGTGGGGGGTACAGCGACGGCTGAACGGGTGACCGAAGCTTTTAAGTTGATCCTTACCGATACTAAGGTGAAGTCGATTCTGGTCAATATTTTTGGCGGTATCGTTCGCTGTGATCTGATTGCGGAAGGGATTATTCAGGCAATGCAAGAGGTAGAGATTCAGTTACCGGTCGTGGTGCGTTTGGAAGGCACGAATGCCAAACAGGGCCGTACCCTATTACGGGAGAGCGGAATGAAGCTAATTACGGCGGATAATTTGACGGATGCCGCACGCAAAGCAGTCGCTGCGGCGGGGGAGAGGGCATGAGTATCTTGGTTGATAAGCAGACACGGGTCATTTGCCAAGGTTTTACGGGTAAGCAAGGCACTTTCCATTCCCGGCAAGCCTTAGAGTATGGCACGCAGCTGGTGGGCGGCGTAACGCCAGGCAAGGGAGGGCAGACGCATCTAGGGCAGCCTGTATTCAACACGGTAGCGGAGGCGGTAGAGGCGACCGGCGCTAACGCCACCATGATCTATGTTCCCGCAGCTTTTGCCGCCGATGCTATTTTAGAGGCCGCGGATGGGGGAGTCCCCCTTATCGTGTGTATTACCGAGGGGATTCCCGTTCTTGATATGCTCAGGGTTAAAGCCGCTCTGGCAGGTCTCCCATCCTATCTAGTAGGACCTAATTGCCCTGGTATTATTACTCCCGGGGCTTGTAAAATCGGTATTATGCCAGGCGATATTCATCAAGCGGGCCGGATTGGCATCGTTTCCCGCTCAGGCACCCTTACCTATGAGGCAGTCTATCAAACGAGCCGAAAAGGGCTGGGTCAAAGTACCTGTGTGGGGATTGGAGGGGATCCTATCCAAGGTATGAGCTTTGTCGATTGCCTGACTCTTTTTGAGCAAGATCCCCAGACTGAGGGGGTGATTCTAGTGGGTGAAATAGGTGGCAGTGCTGAAGAAGAAGCCGCCGAATATATTCAGCATCATGTTAGCAAACCTGTTGTTGCCTATATCGCGGGGTTGACGGCCCCCAAGGGCAAACGTATGGGACATGCTGGCGCCATTATCAGTGGTGGTAAGGGAACGGCGGAAGGTAAGTTGAAAGCATTATCCGCGGCGGGTGTGTCTATTGCTCATTCACCGGCCGAGATGGGAGAGTGTATGGAACAGGCCATGGGCGATAGGTAAGAGAAATAAAACCAATGTTTGAAATGTTGCTTTGCCGTTGAATTCGCGCTAGAGTTTCCCCTCTCATAGAGGGTTATGAGTCGAGCAGAAACGATAAAATTCCTGATGTTACGGTAAAAAATTACCCCAGAGAAATTATGGGGAAACAGCGATTTATCAGATAGGTAAGATTGAGTAAGGGGCAAAATTGAGACTGGTTATGATAAAACTCCAAATTTTAAAGAGTAGTTAATGAAGAAAATCGAGGCGATTATCAAGCCATTTAAGCTTGACGATGTGCGCGAAGCGCTGTCGGAAATCGGTATTTCAGGAATGACAGCCATTGAGGTCAAGGGATTTGGCCGTCAGAAAGGCCATACAGAACTCTACCGTGGTGCTGAGTATGTGGTGGACTTTCTCCCGAAAATTATGCTAGAGATAGTGGTTGGCGATGAGCAAGTCGATGCCTGCATCGAGGCAATTACTAAGGCAGCGCGATCCGGCCGGATTGGTGACGGTAAAATTTTTGTGACCAACGTTGAACGCGCTACCCGTATCCGTACTGGCGAAGAAGGAATGGATGCCGTTTAGGCGGTGGCGCTTTCCTCAAAAGGTCAATTGGGTTTAAGGGCGGTATTTCGAGAGGAAGGAGAGACTGCTCGCCAGCCGGGAGGCAGCGGCTTCGTGGGGAAGGGTGGCAATTAATTTAGTTATTGTTCCTGCAGCATGCCCTCCTCGACATCAGGGAAAAATAAGGCTAGGGTTTTTATCCTGGCGGGACTTTTCTTCCGCACGGAGGCATGAAATTGTCTTTTTTTCAGGGAAGGCCCGTCCTACAGCCACCTACGGGGAAGGTTGGCGTTATGATTCTTGAGGGCGTTTTACTGCAAATAACCTACAATTCTATTTTACTGCTTTAAGCATCCTCGCCTTGGCAATACCAGGATGTCCTGGAAAGCTAGCTTCCAGCACTCGCAGGGTATCTTCCTTTAGCTCATTTAAGCCAAGAATTTCATATCCCCGTGCCATAATGGTAAGTGCTTCAGGCACCGGGGGAGTGCGCTGGTAATTTTCCACGACATATTTGGCGCGATTGATGGCTCCAATATAGGCACCCCGTCGCATATAATAGTGGGCCACATTAATTTCGTGTTGTGCGAGCCGATTACGCAGGTAGACGATGCGTTGGGCGCTGTCTTCGGCATATTTGCTATCAGGGAAGCGCTGAATCAATGTCTTGAAACTCTTGAGGGCATTCCGGGCGGATTCTGGGTCTCGCTGGGTCTCATCCCGGGGAATATATTTTTCTACGAGCCCAACTCCGCGATGAAAGCTTACCAACCCTTTAAGGTAATGAGCGTAATCCATATGAGAGTTGAGAGGATACAAGCGAATGAAACGGTCTAACGCGGCAAGCGCCGATTCGGGTTCATTGAATTTGTAGTAGGCATAAGCGGACTCTAGGAGTGCTTGCTGGGCATAAGCGCCAAAGGGATAACGGGCTTCGAGCTGCTCATAGAAAGAGATGGCTTTTTGGTAATCGCCGGCATCAAGAGCGGTTTTGGCCTCGGCATAGAAGCGTTCAACAGTCCAATCAGCTTCCGGCTGCTTGGGGGGAGGTTTGTCAAGCCAAGCACATCCTCCAAGCCATAGAACTAGGCACAAGGACAGAAATTTAAGAAACCACATGCTGTTAGATTACCCTAACTGGGGGCAGGAGCAAAGCAGATACTGAGCAAAACCAAAAACTATACTGAGAAATAATATTTTTATGGTTAAATCGAAGATAGTGCGTCTTATTATCACAAATTTTTATACTAGTATAATAGCTTCTGCCATTCTTTTTTCTACTCCTGCCCTGGCAGTAACTTTTGCATTGCCTTCGTTAGGAGAGACAGTAGTGGGGCGCAATCTTGTAGTCCCTGCAAAAGCTTCCGAGACTTTGCTGGACATTGCCCGCCGCTATGATGTTGGTTACAGTGAAATTAAAGCCGCTAACCCTGATGTCGATCTCTGGTTGCCCAAGGAGGGTAGTCTAGTAGTGGTTCCAACGCGGTATGTATTGCCACAAGCGCCCCGTAAAGGCGTAGTCATTAATCTGGCTGAAATGCGGCTGTATTATTTTCCGGAATCCCCAACGGCGCAGCCAAGCACTGTCGTCACCCATCCTATAGGGATTGGGCGAGAGGGTTGGTCTACTCCCTTGGGGCGGACTTCAGTGATTAGCAAGAAAAAGAATCCCACCTGGGTTCCGCCAGAGTCGATTCGGGCAGAGCACGCAGCTGATGGAGATCCGTTACCAAAGATAGTTCCACCTGGTCCCGACAATCCTTTGGGTAAATTTGCCATGCGCCTAGGGATGCCGGGTTATCTAATTCATGGCACTAACCGTCCTTGGGGCGTAGGGATGCGGGTGAGCCATGGCTGCATACGGCTCTATCCGGAAGATATTCTGAGCTTATTTAATCAGGTGAAGGTGGGCACTCCAGTCAATATTGTTTATCAGCCTTTTAAAGCTGGGCTCAAGGACGGCATACTTTATCTTGAAGCCCATGCCCCTCTTCCAGAACTAGAGAATTCGGAACAAGGTGGGTTGACCTCCATGGTAGCGGCTATCGTTGCCGTTACCGAAAAACCGGTTCCTGAAATTAACTGGGAACTGGCTAAGCGTACCACTGCTGATCGCACCGGGATTGCAACGCAAGTAAGTGGAGTAGGCGATGGAAATTCCCTGTCTCGAGCGGATAGGGACGCTGGGAACGAATGGTAAAGTTGAAATCAGTTACAAGGAAATTTTAACTTTTAAAATATCGTCTGGCCCGACTGCTTCGCTATTTTAGCGTAATAGCAGCCAGGTCAGACGATGAGTGCTACATACTTATTTACTCATTGCCTTTTCAAACATACGATCAACTTTTTGTAGGGCTTCCTCGGCTGTTTGTTGGGCTTCCTCGGCTGTTTGTTGAGCATTGTCAGCCTTTATGGAGGCATCTTCCGCCGATTGTGAGGCAGAAGCAGCAGCATTTTGGGCGCTACGAGCAGTGTTTTGCGCTTCTTCGGCCGCATTTTTTACCTCTTGGACTTGGGATTCTAGCTGTTCTACCCGGGAGGTACCCGCGCAGGCACTGAGCAGCACCAAAAAAATCATGACGATACCGGACCTTAGGAGGTTATGAAAGCATTTTTTCATTGTGGACTCCTTAATTATTTCGTAAGAGAAGTTGCTGTAAAGAAGGGCGAATAAACAGAATGATCACTACATTTAAAGAACAGCATGAAAACTAGCAGGAAAAATTCAGAAAGTCCAATAAAAGACTTGCAATTATAGCAGCAACTTACTGTTAATTAGGAATAACCGCCAGCATTATATTTCTATATTTAGAAGATTCTTTTACAAAATCGTGGCCCACCGCCCTCCTGGGGACGAAGGGATTAAGCTGCCTACCGTTTGCGGCGGGCAAAATTCACAAGGTATTATAATATATAATATTTGCAGGGTCCGCCGCATTGTTGGATGTGGCGCTAGCCATTTGATTTTTAAACCGCGTTTTTAGAAAAGGTTCTATTCATGCATCCCCTCCTTAATATTGCTGTGCGTGCTGCGCGCGGCGCTGGTAATCTAATTGTGCGCTCTTTAGACCGAGTTGACCACCTCGAAGTGACGGTAAAGGGACGGAACGATTTCGTCAGCGATGTTGATCGCCTGGCCGAACAGGAAATTATTAGTGTCATCCGCAAAGCGTACCCTAGCCATGGGATTTTGGCTGAAGAAGGCGGTGGGCAAGCGGGGGATGAGACGGTTTGGGTCATCGATCCTTTAGACGGTACGACTAACTTTCTCCATGGGTTTCCCCAGTTTGCCGTATCTATTGCCATAAAACACAAAGACCGCTTGCAGCATGCTGTAATTTACGAGCCTCTACGGCAGGAACTGTTTACTGCCTCCCGGGGAGGCGGTGCCCAATTGAATGATCGACGGATACGAGTCAGCCAACAAAGAGGATTAGAAGGAGCCCTCTTGGGGACGGGGTTCCCCTTTAAAAAGCATCACTATTTAGATCGCTATCTGGCGACCTTTAAGGCCCTATTTCGCGATGCCGCCGATATTCGCCGGCCTGGTTCGGCGGCTTTGGATCTCGCCTATGTAGCGGCAGGACGTTTAGATGGGTTCTGGGAGATGAGCCTTGCCGAGTGGGATATGGCTGCCGGAGCATTGCTTATTCAGGAAGCAGGCGGCATTGTGACTAGTTTTTCTGGGGATCATGATTTCTTCGCTACTGGCAATGTGGTGGCGGGAAACCTTTCGGTGCATAAGGCCATCCTGCAAGCCATTCAGCCTCTGTTGGCGGAGGAATTTACCTCATAATTCTTGCTTAACCCTAGCAGCTGCTTATGGGCTGTGCTTCATCGTGTTTTGAAAGAGTAGCGGTATTACCCTCTGTCATTTCAGGGATTTTATTTTTTTCATCAAGATAAATTCATAGAGTCGGTTTCTATAAATATGGTCGATAAACTACGTAATATCGCTATCATTGCTCATGTGGACCACGGCAAAACCACCTTGGTCGATCAATTGCTTAAGCAGTCTGGCACTTTTGATGAGTGGGAGACTGTGGCTGAACGGGTACTCGATTCCAATGATTTAGAACGGGAACGAGGAATTACTATCCTTGCCAAGAATACTGCCATCGAATGGAACGGTTACCGGATTAATATTGTAGATACCCCTGGTCATGCCGATTTCGGTGGCGAGGTAGAACGGGTGCTGTCCATGGTGGATTCTGTGCTATTACTGGTGGATGCCGTAGAGGGTCCGATGCCCCAGACTCGGTTTGTGACCCAGAAGGCTTTTGCTCTGGGTCTTCGCCCTATTGTGGTGATTAATAAAATTGATCGGCCGGGCAGTCGCCCCAATTGGGTGCTGGATCAAACGTTTGATCTGTTCGACCGCCTTGGCGCAACCGAGGAGCAGCTAGATTTCCCGGTGGTTTATGCTTCTGCGCTTCAAGGCTATGGGGCCTTGTCGCCGGAGGTGCGTACTGGAGATATGACCCCTTTATTTCAGACCATCGTTCAATGCGTCCCCCCCCCGCGGGTAAACCTAGAAGGCCCCTTCCAAATGCAAATCAGCAGTCTGGATTATAGTCCTTACGTAGGGGTGATCGGCATTGGTCGCATTCAGCGGGGTGCGGTTAGTACCAACACCCCCGTGGAGATTTTGGATAGGGAAGGTCAGCGGCGCAGGGGACGGGTGCTGCAAGTCATGGGTTTTAGGGGGTTGGAACGGGTTGAGGTGCCTGAAGCCCAGGCGGGGGATATTATCGCGGTTTCGGGCATCGATAATCTGCGAATCTCTGATACCCTTTGCGACCCTGCCCAGGTTGAGGGGTTGCCGCCTTTAACGGTGGATGAACCTACCGTGAGCATGACCTTTCAGGTAAATAATTCTCCTTTTGTCGGCCGGGATGGAAAATATGTAACCAGCCGACAGTTACGGGAGCGTTTACTCAGAGAGCTGATCCATAATGTTGCCCTGCGCGTTGAGGAAGGTGAAGACCCGGATAAATTCAAGGTCTCGGGACGAGGCGAGCTCCACCTTTCCATCCTTATTGAGAATATGCGGCGGGAAGGGTATGAATTGGGTGTGTCCCGGCCCGAGGTGATCGCCAAGGAAATCGAGGGGGAACTGTGTGAACCTTATGAACAGCTCGTGGTGGATGTGGAGGAGCAGCATCAAGGCGCCGTAATGGAAAAACTGGGTGAGCGCAAAGGAGATCTTGTGGATATGGTGCCCGATGGCAAGGGACGGGTGCGTTTGGAATACTCTATCTTATCCCGCGGCCTCATTGGTTTTCAGACCGAATTTCTGACGGCAACTTCGGGCACCGGTTTAATGCACCATGTTTTCGACCGGTACGGGCCTATTAAAAAAGGCACCATTGCCCATCGCAAGAATGGGGTTTTGGTAGCCAACGGTGTTGGAAAAGCTTTGGGATATGCCTTGTTTAATTTACAAGAGCGGGGGCGGCTCCTCATCGGGCCGGGCACTGAAGTTTATGAGGGCATGATCATCGGTATTCATTCGCGGGAGAACGATCTGGTTGTTAATCCTCTAAAAGCTAAGCAGCTTACCAATATCCGTGCGGCTGGAAGCGATGAGAATATCTTGCTGACTCCCCCCTTACGATTGAGTTTGGAGCAAGCCTTGGAGTTTATCGATGACGACGAATTGGTCGAGGTGACCCCCGAGCATATCCGCTTACGCAAGAAATTTTTGCTGGAACACGAAAGGAAACGGGCCGCGCGGAGCAAAGTGGCGGCAGAAGGGTAGCGAAATGCGGTTATTATTTCTTGGTTTGGTTGCGTTATTAGCCTATTTTTTATTAAGAAAACTATTAAAGAATTATCAATTTAGCCGAAAGAATCAAGTAATAGATACTAGGCGGATGGTTCGTTGCGCTCATTGTGGGATTTTTCTTCCCGAGAGCGAAGCCCTGACAGAGGGCAGTCACAATTTTTGTTGCCGTGAGCACCGTGAATTGGCAAAAAGCGATAAAGGATAAAAGAATCATCGAGATTGATGGCCAGGATATAGCGGAAGGACCTCTTCCTCCTTGGCGGCCGCTTGCCGTTTTTTGTCTCTATCGCTTGTTAATTGTCTCCTTGCTTTTGGTGGCCGTCATTACTGGTGCTGGCCCCGGTTTTCTGGGCGAATCTCACCCTAATCTATTCTTGATTACTAGTCTGGTTTATGCCGCCGCCGCCATTGCCCTAGGTGTTGCCACGATAGCTCGGATGGGCGGATTTTGCTTTCAAGTGTGGTTCCAGTTAACCTTGGATATTGGCGCTATTACGCTTTTGATGCATGCCAGTGGCGGTGTGCTCAGCGGCCTGGGAATGCTGCTGGTGGTAGTGATTGCCGCCGGGGGTATTTTAACGGTGGGGCGGACCGCTAGCGCCTTTGCTGCCCTGGCCACATTGGCGGTGTTGCTTGAACAGTCTCATGCTCTCGTATTCCGTGATTTCGATACCGTTCACTATACTCAGGCGGGTTTATTAGGCGCCACCCTATTTGCCACGGCTCTACTAGCCCAGGTGCTGACAGCGCGGATTCGAGAGAGTGAGGCCCTCGCGGCCCAGCGGAGCTTGGATCTGGCAAATATCAGCCAGCTCAATGGGTACATTATCCAGCACCTACAGTCTGGAGTCCTTGTGATAGATAGGGAGGATACCCTGCGGCTCATTAATCAGGCTGGGCGAGCACTATTAGGGTTGAAGCCGGGAGGAGAAAAAAAATCGTTGGACCGGATAGCCCCATGCCTGGCTAAACAGCTTAATTGCTGGCGAGAAGGACTACGCTCTCATCAGCCTGAAGCTTTCCGGTCACGTTGGGGACAATCCGAGATATTGTCTAAATTCATCAGCCTGGGGCCCCGCTCAGGCACACTGATTTTTTTAGAGGACGCTTCGGCTTCGGCTCGCCAAGCTCAGCAATTGAAGCTAGCTTCCTTAGGACGGCTTACAGCGAGCATTGCCCATGAAATCCGTAATCCTCTGGGCGCCATCAGTCATGCCAGTCAACTTCTAAGAGAATCTTCCACCCTAAGTCAAAGTGAGCAGCGGCTGTTGGAAATTATTCTTAATCACTGCACCGGGGTAAACGGGATCGTTAAGAATGTCTTGCAGTTGAGCCGCCGGCAGCAGCATAGCCGTCTAAAAGTGTTAGCCCTCAAGCCATGGTTGCTGGATTTTCTGGATGAATTTTGCCGTACCCAAGGAATTGACCGGACAGAGGTGGCGCTCCAAATTCGCTCCGGCACAGTTCAAGTTCATATGGACCCTTCTCAGTTTCACCAGATATTGTGGAATCTTTGCGATAACGCTCGGCGTCATTCCCGAAGCTTGGGCCGTATTCCTTGTTTTCAAATTTCAGTAGAGAGCGCAGTGGATATGGGCCAAGTCTTTTTGGAGGTCCTGGATAGGGGATCCGGTATTCCCAACGATATAGCCGATAAAATATTCGAGCCCTTTTTCACAACCCAAGGCACAGGTACCGGGCTAGGTCTTTATTTGGCCCGCGAACTATCGGAATGTAATGGTGCCAGTCTGGAGTATCGTCCAGCGCCTGGCGGAGGAAGCTGTTTTCGGCTTTGCTTTGCCCCCCTGGGCATGATGGGGGCGAATGTGGCATGAAGGGACGCCCCGTGGTCCTTATAGTGGACGATGAGCCGGATATTCTGGAATTACTGGAGCTTACCCTGGCGCCCTTGGGTGTTGTCTGCCAAAAAGCGAGTGATCTTGCCAGGGCCCGTCAGCATCTGCAGCAACAGTCCTTCGATTTCTGTTTGACTGATATGCGTCTTCCGGATGGAGATGGCATCGAGCTGGTTAGGCTGATTAGTCAGTACTGCCCGGAAACGCCAGTGGCGGTGATTACCGCCCATGGCAACGTGGAGACTGCCGTTGCGGCCTTGAAAGCTGGCGCTTTTGATTTTATCTCAAAACCGGTGGATTTACAGGCGCTGCGCAATCTGGTCAAGAGGGCGCTAAAACTTCCTCTTTCCTATCCCAAAATGGAAAGGCGAACCCGCCACCGGTTACTTGGGGAGTCGGCCGCCATGCGGGGAGTGCGCGCCCAAATTGCCAAGCTGGCCCGTAGTCAAGCGCCGGTTTACATTAGTGGCGAATCGGGCACGGGTAAGGAACTAGTTGCTAGGCTTATCCATGAGCAAGGGCCCCGTTCGGCGGGTTCCTTCGTACCTGTCAATTGCGGCGCTATACCCACCGAGCTGATGGAAAGTGAATTTTTTGGTCATAAAAAGGGCAGTTTTAGTGGCGCTGTTGGTGATCAGGAGGGGTTGTTTCACGCCGCGGATGGGGGCACCCTGTTTTTGGATGAAGTGGCCGATTTATCTCTCCCCATGCAGGTCAAGCTTCTGCGGGCTATCCAGGAGAAGAGCGTGCGGCCCATCGGCAGCCAGAAAGAAATTGCCGTTGATGTCCGTATTCTTTGTGCTACCCATAAAGATCTGGCTACCTTGGTGCGACAAGGCAACTTTCGCCAGGATCTTTTCTACCGGCTCAATGTTATTGAATTGGCTGTTCCTTCCTTGAGACAGCGGACAAGTGATATTTTCCAGCTAGCCGGACACATCTTGAACAGGCTCGCCGAGACCCATGGGGATACTCCTTTTAAACTGGCGCCCGATGCTTTGGCAGCGTTGCAAGCTTATCTCTTTCCCGGCAATGTGCGAGAGCTGGAAAATATTTTGGAGCGGGCCGTAACACTATGCGAATCCGAAACCATTGGGGCAAAGGATCTGCGCTTGCCCCAAGTAGAATTGCCTAGTACCTCAGCATTCCTTCCTGCAAATTCTTTAGAAGAGCATTTAGCGGGATTAGAAAAACAGGCTATTCTCCAAGCTCTCGAACAAACCCGCTACAATAAAACCGCTGCTGCTAAAATTCTAGGCATTACCTTCCGCGCCTTACGTTACCGGTTAAAAAAACTGGAGCTAGAATAAGCTAGTTGTTGGGAGCGTTCAGAACCCAAGCGTTTGCCGTTTGGGGCGTTCGGCCTAAAAGGGAAAAAATCCCTAAACAAAACTTGATCCGGCAATAAGCCCCAGGCAGCAGCCATGGGACTTAAATCACTCCCCGAACTTTTGACTTGTTAGTAATCCCCCCCCTGCCTTCCTTCAATTGGCACCACTGTGCCGTGGGTTTTAAACAAGTGGAGATACCACTTGAGAACAACAGCTTAACCTCAAGGCATCAAAATATGAGCGAACTATGTGTAGAGAAGTTTACAGGGGGGGTATTCTTCTAAGCGTTTGAAGGATGGGATATTTAGGGTATTTTTTAGCCGAGGAGGGGAGAAGTGTTACATAGCTGAAACAAGGAAGGGAGAGGGGGAAGGTGTTGGCGGCGTGTTCCCGGGGGATGGGGGCAAGCTATTGTGTGATATGTCAGTGACTTAGCGCCTTTGGCATGAACTTAGCAGAGGGTAGGTCAGACAGGGGATGTCAAGGAGAGCGCCATGGGATACCCGGTAACAAGACGCCTATGAAAATGAGGGCGTGGCCAGGGTCCACAGAGCGCAGGGAGGCGCGCCTACAAGATGATACTGAATGCTAAGGAGCACACATTGATGAAACACACCACAGTCATGATGAGCGCGGTTGTGGCCGCCTCCCTGTTAAGCACCTCCGCCCTGGCCCTGGACCGGGCCAACACCTCCGAGAAAGGCAGCTTATTGGTTTTCCCGAATGTGGATGTGAGCGGGGATAAGAATACCATTATTCGCCTCCAGAATGATTACTCCGACTCGGTGAGCCTGAAGTGCTACTGGAAGAACGGGACCAAGTTTTTCACCGACTTTCAAATTGAGCTGACCAAGTTCCAACCCATCTGGATAAGCGCCCGGGATGGTGAGGGGACCTACAGCGTCCCCCCCTTTCCCACCTCCACCAACCAGGACTACCTGGATAAGATAGGTCTCGGTGGCGGTGAATATGCCACCCCCAGCCGGGTGACGTTGCCCGAGCATGCCCGGACCGCAGGTGAGCTGCAATGCTGGGCGGTGGATGGCGGGGGTGCCAGTGAAATTCGCTGGAACCATCTGGCCGGCTCCGCCACGGTGGTGGACGCCTCCCAAGGGACGGCCTATCAATACAACGCCTGGGGTTTTCGCTGCCTGGTCGGGGGCAATGGGGATGCGTGCGTGGTGGCCGATGCGGGTCAACTGGACCTCAATGGCAACGAATACGAAGCCTGCCCGAAGAAGCTCATCGGCCATTTCAGCCCCGCCGAGACCGCTCTTGGGGGCATGCAGGTGCATCGCAATGAGCTGACCCTGGCCTCCTGTAATCAGGACCTGACCCAGGACCAGCAGTTCCACTTCACCAAGCTGAAGTTTAATGTCTGGAACGAGCAGGAAGCCAAATACACGGGGGCCTATCAGTGCATGGACAGCTGGCATCAGGGGCTGCTCGATGGGGTGCAGAACAATGGCCGTAACTTCACCGCCTCGAGCCTCAAGACCGATGTGGCCCGCTTTAAGGTAAGGGGGATGAAGAGCAGCGTCTGTGAGCGTGCTGATAACCGCAAAACCTTCGCCATTGATGAGAGCATTGTGACCGAAGAGGCCGGGCTGCTCGGGGTCATGGCCACCACCTACGGGTTGGGGGAAAGTGATGGCCTCGCCGAGGCGGGCACTACCCTGCACATGCTCGGTCAGCGTGATGGCTTTATCGCCTACGACCCTCAAGAGGTCATTGAGGAGCGTCCCGCTCGCTAGGGCAAGTGCTCTATTAAAATAAGATCAACACCAACAAAGAACACACCCTTTAGCAAGGGACCCTCCTACCAGGTGGGTCCCTTTTTTTATGATCTTGTTTCCTAAGGCGAATCATGATAGCAGAGACGCACCAAGCGCAACGTTCAATTTATATGTTGTTTTAGCATTAAATTCGAGCTATGCTTTTTCTGGCCTCGCAGGCTAGGGTCGGGAAGGCCCGAGGTAAAGCGTATAGGGCTTGTTTACAGTTACAGGTAAACAGGCGGTAAAAACCGGAGACCAGTAATGTTCTTCACTAGAGGTTAGAGGTTGCCGGGAAACGCGAATTGATTCGCCTGCTGAGGTTTTGTGAAGAACTAAATTAAAATGAGTTGCAACAAAAAAACTCCAAAATAATACTTTAAGGAGTAAAGTTAATGACAATGCGATATGCTGTAATTATGGGGACGGTAGTAGCCGCTTCTTTGTTAAGCACCTCCGCCCTAGCCCTGGATAGGGGCAACACCTCCGAGAAAGGAAGCCTACTGGTTTTCCCGAATGTGGATGTGAGTGGGGATCGGAATACTATCATCCGTATTCAGAATGATTATTCCGATTCGGTCAGCCTCAAGTGCTATTGGAAGAACGGCACCAAGTTCTTCACTGATTTTCAGATTGAACTGACCAAATTTCAACCCATCTGGATCAGCGCTAAGGATGGGAAAGGCACTTACAATGTGCCTCCCTTTCCCACCTTCACCAATCAGGCTTATTTAGACAACATCGGGGTCGGTTACAAGGGCCCCGAAAAAAATAGCATCAATGGCGGCCCCAACCATCGTGGAGTCACGCCAAGCCAGGTGCTGTTGCCGGACAATGCCAAGACGGCAGGTGAACTGCAATGCTGGGCGGTGGATAGCTCGGGCGCCAATGAAATTCGCTGGAATCATCTGGCCGGTTCAGCCACCGTCGTGGACACCTCCCATGGCACCGCTTATGAATATAGTGCCTGGGGGTTCCGTTGCCTGGTCGGGGGTAATGGAGATGAGTGCGTGACTGCCGATGCTGGCAAGCTGGATCTGGATGGGACTGAATACGAAGCCTGCCCGAAGAAGCTCATCGGTCAGTTTAGCCCTGCTGGCGCTTCTGTCGGCGACGTTCAAGTTCGCCATAATGAGCTGACCATTGCCTCCTGTAATCAGGATCTGACCCAGGACCAGCAGTTCCACTTCACCAAGCTGAAATTTAATGTCTGGAACGAGCAGGAAGTGAAGCTTACCGGTGCTTACCAATGCATCGATAGCTGGCATCAGCTGTTGCTTAGCGATGTTCAGAACAATGGCCGTAATTTCAGTGCTTTTGGCACCAATGTGGCCCGCTTCAAAGTGAAAGGCATGAAGAGCAGCGTCTGTGAGCGCCCGGATGCACCAAGAACCGCTTTTGTCGATGAGAGTATCACCACCGAAGATGCGGGGATCGTAGGGGTATTGTCTACTACCTACGGGTTTGGTGGAGGCATCATCATCCCTGTTGAGGATGGGGATAATGGCAATGGCTCAAGCGGCGTAGCTGAGGCGGGTTCTACCCTCCACATGCTAGGCCAACGGACCGGCTTTATTTCCTATGATCCAGCAGAGGAGATTGAGGAGCGTCCTTCTCGCTAAACTTCAGTGTCAAGTAAAATTAAAACTAACTGAAGAATTTAAAATTTGGGAAGGGCAAGGCTTCAGTCTTGCCCTTTTTTTATGGGCATAATGGCCAGTGCGACGATGTGAAGTGAAACGGCGCAGGCCGCTAGGGGGTTGCTCAACATTTATGTTTAGCTTCGAGGTAAAGATCCGGTTTTTTTAGCCGATAGTTTCAGAAAAGAAGCTTATTATTTTACCTGCTCTTTCAGTAACTTATTGAAGGTGAAGCAGGTTTTTTGTTTTATGGAATCAAAGAGTCATCACCTCCGCTTCACTCGAAGATAGGACAGTTCAATGCAGCAACGGTACAATTCTTTCGTTTTGCTTTTTTGCTTATCCTTTATGGGACTGGGGTTTGCCCAAGACCAGGGAGAAGAAGCCGCCCTTAAGGACCGGGCCAGCGTTTTCTGGAAGGCACGAGTTCAGGAAGACTGGGCCACGGTCTATAATTTTTTACCCTCCGAGACGAGAAGTAAAACGGCCAAGGAGCAGTTTGTCGCCTTTCGGCAAAAGAAGGGGCCTTTTCGGTATTTATCCTCCGAGATAGGCAAAGTGGCGGTAGCTGGGGACAAAGGTTGGGTAGAGCTGCACTATACCGCTCAACCTTACAATTATCCAGAAATATCGCCGGATCGGATAGAGATGTGGGAGCCTTGGCAAATTCGGGAGAAGCAATGGTATCCCGTTCCCCCTCAGTTACGGGAGCAGATGCCCAAGCTACCTCCCCATTTGCGGCCTGCGGAAGAAGAGGCTGCCCTTTCCCGGCGGGCGGATGAATTCTGGAAAGCCAAGGAAGCCCAAAATTGGGATCTTATTTACCGTTTTTTAGAGCCGAGCTATCGCGCCGAGGTTTCTAAAGCCGAATTTTTAAGCAAACAATCCCTGTTTGTCTATGTTACCCATCGCTTTGAGTGGGTAGAAGTCAGGGGCAACCAGGGCCGGGTCAACGTAGTGTATTCCCGGAAGTTAAATGATCCCACGTTATACAAATTACAACCCGAGGAGGACAGTATGATTGCAGAATGGGTCAAGGTGGATGGGGTGTGGTACCGGCATGTCGAGCTGCCGAGTGGGGGAGAATCATGAAGCTGTGGCAAGTATTGAGTGGAAGCATGGGTATGGTCATGGCTGCTCTGGTTTTTGCCGAAGAAGGACCATTGCCCTCTTCTCCGGAGTCTCCTCTGCTCAGTTATCAGCTGGCGGTAGAGGGGTTGCCCCCCAGGGCTCCCCTCCCTATCTGGAAAAGTACCCCGGTCATAGTTGATAGCAATGGGGATGGTTTCTTAGACCTAGCCGCTATCTCCCGGGTGGGTGACGGGGCTCAGGTGTGGCTCGGGGATGGAAAGGGCCGGTGGCAAGATTCTTCCCAGGGGCTGGGTCCTGCCGATTCTTGCGGTGGGGGGGTGGCCTTTGGCGATATTAACCGGGATGGCATGCTTGATTTGGCGGTAGCGGATCATTGTGGCGGGGTATTCGTGTATTTGGGGAACGGTAAAGGGGAGTGGACAGCCAGCACCGAAAGACTAAATCCAGCCCTGTCGCACCAGATAAATCTGGAAGAGGAGGGGGAAAATACCCTGACCGGGGCTGAGGATTTAGCCCTGGGGGATGTTAATGAGGATGGTTTTTTAGACTTGGTAGTAGCCGCTTCCGATGAAGGCGGATTTGCAGTGTACCTAGGAGATGGCAGCGGTAAATCCTGGCAAGAAAGTGACGCCGAGGGTCTGCCTACTGTTAAGCACCTAGGACCGGGAGCCGAGGAAAATGGCGGTTGGGCCAACCAGGTGCAGTTACTGGATATAGATGGGGATGGGCATTTAGATGTGGTGGCCAACTATTATTTAGGACCCTGGGTCTGGCGGGGTAATGGCAAAGGGCAGTGGGAGGATTCTTCGGAAGGATTGCCCCGGCCTATGATCGGAGGGCTTTTCCGCGGTCTGGCGGTGGGCGATATCAATGAAGATGGCCGTCTGGATTTGGCGGTGGCTAACAGCATCAATGGCCCCGAGGTTTTTCTGCAAACTCAGAAAGGATCGTGGCAGCGAACCCCCGATGTCATGCCCTCCATGCTCGGCGGAGCGGAAGGCATTGCCCTAGGGGATTTAGACCGGGACGGTCATCTGGATTTAGTGGTAGGGGGGCGTTTGGAAACAAAGGGAACCGGCTACGGGCTGTTTATCCTGCGGGGTGACGGCAAGGGTGGCTGGACCAAGCTTCAAGACACGAGTCTTCCCGCCTCCGGGTTGCCCTTTACCTGGGGTATCACCACGGCCGATGTGAATGGCGATCAGTGGCTGGATTTTGCCGTAGGTACCGGAGGGGCGGTGGATGGCACCAAAGATCCTGTACGGGATGAGAGCGCCTTGCCCCAGTTACAGGTTTGGTTGCACCAAGCCCCCTCGCAAGAAGATCAGGCGAGCCAATAGGGCGGGAAGTTCTAGGACTCAAACCCATCGGCGAAGATGATATCCGGCAAAGTGCCGGTAATAGTGAAATCGGTATCGGAGATATCGAAGAAAATATTATCCGCGCATGCCACCTTGAGGCGGGCCTGGGTGGTGGCTTTATCCGGCACGGTGATCACCGCCTTGCCATTATTGGCGGTGGTGGTAAGGATCTCGGAAAAATTATTGCCGCCGTTGATGGACAGCAGGATATGGACCTGGGCGCAGTTCACCGGTGGGAGATCGGTATTGGTTACTTCCCAAATCACCAGCTTGGAGGTGTTGCTGGCCCAGGTGACCGGACTGTTAGGCTCGGTCACCCTAAAAGGGCCGGCAAGGTCCGTGACCTGCAAGGTAACCTCATCATAATCCACGCCGCCGCCCCCCGCCCGATTGTCCCGGGCCGTGAACCGGAAGGTGAGATCACGGGTCTCGGCGGGTAACTGTTCTCCCACGGTAGATGTATTGTTCAGCAGATCCGAGAGCTGGGGAAAAGTCCGGGAAGGATCGCCGGTAGGGGGAAAGGAACGGAAAAGGGGCTTATTGCCATCTCTCTCTAGATCAAATTCCTCCCAATTATAGGTAAGGGGATCCCCATCGGGATCGATGGCCTCCCCGGTAAGGGTAAAGGGGGTTTCCAGGGGAAGCGTGTAGCTTGGCCCCGCATCCACGTTGATGGGCGCCTGGTTCAAGGTGCTGATGATGGCCGGACAGCTGCTTTGGGTGGTGTAGTCCACGATTTGGTCGAAGCTGTGACCATGAAAATAAGGGTCGGTATGGGGTTGCAGGTTCTGTTCACCACAGATGCCCGCATAGGACATGATGGTGGAACCACTGCCCGGTTCATAGGCGTCATTAGGTTTCCTACGGGTTCCGCAAAAGCCTGCGGTGCCATTAAAGGTGTGGTGAGCGCCAAATTGGTGGCCGATTTCATGGGCCACGAAATCCACATCAAAGGGATCGCCCATGGGATGAGACGATCCGGTGACCCCCTTGGCCTTATCGCCTGCTTGGCAGACCGTGGCGGGTACCGCGGCTCCGCCGCCCCCGGTACTGAACACATGGCCGATATGGTAGTTGTCGTTGCCAATCTCATTATCCAGATTCATTTGATTTTCAGTTAGCATCGTTCTGCCGTTTTCATTGGTGTAGGGATCGGTCTGGGGATCGGTATAAATAATGGCAGGATTATCTTCCACCAGCTGAAACCGCACCGCCACTTCCCGCTCATAGATAAAGTCAACCCGGGTAAGGGTGGTTACGATGGCAGCCATGGCCTGGGCAACCGTGCCTCCTTGGAATTGGGTATACTCGCCGGTGGCGGCGATGGCGATGCGGTAGGTGCGCAGCTCGTTGCCGGAAGATCGTAGGGCCAGGGAGGAGGGGCGAAAGTCCAGGGTGTCCGCGGGGGATTCCGTTTCCTCCACCTGACACGCCCGCTTCTTGGGTTGGGCCGGCTTGAAGTCCCGCTTGAAATAACTGCGGTAAAGTTCCGGCAGGCCATTTTGAGTCGGGGAGTCCGGGTCGATATACACCGTCCCCTCGCTGGAATGGAAAATAGCGTGGAACCCCTTGGGAGTCAGGTCAAACCGGGCCGTGCCCTGGGGATCATCCAGGCTGATGCCCCGGTAGGTTTTAATTTCGGGAAACTTGGCGGCCAGGGCCGGGGCCATGACCGGGGATTCCTCGATGAGAAAACGCTGAAACCCCCCATTCGGCATGGGAATGGAGAGGACAATGTCCGCGCCGGGGCGCTCCTCGAAGGGCGCTTGGCCCAGAGTCCGTTCTAGGGCGGTAATATCGACCCGCAGCAGGCGATAGTAGCTTTCGGGCGCTGCTTGGCCCCGTCGGGCGATAGCAGGGGGGGCGACATCTTCCCAAAGGGAGTCTGGGGAAGAGGCGGCTTGTCCCTCCATTGAAATGGTCATACAGGCCATGAACGCTATCATGGCCTGTGTAAGCCTAATAGGCTTTATTTTTCCAAGCAGTTTCTTCATAAATGTCTTTGTGTGGTCGTGCCGCCTTCTTGCTTATTCTTCAATCTCTTTCGGGTTACCCTTCTCTTCCTGGGAAGAGGTGGGGGGAGCTTGCTGCAGGGGGGGAGGTTTCCGCTCTTCAGTGGATATTCCTGCTGCTTCTCCATCGGGCAAAACCCGAATCTCGGCTATTTTTGGGGGGGAGTCCCGATCCTTGGCCGGGAGGGGTTCTTGGTAAGTGAGAATATAATTCCTTCCCCTCAGGAGTAGTTTTAGGCCCTCGGCTAAGGGAAAATCGTCAAAAGATAGGGGGATTGTCTCGGCAGCCACGGAGTCGGAGACATGAATTTTAATATCCGTTTGCCGCTCTAGTTCTGCTAATACTTCTCCCAGCAACGCTCCCTCTCCCTGGAAACTGACCAAATTATCCTTTACGGATAGCTTGAAGGAGGCGCCGGGAAGATTTTGGGCGGATATTCCCCCGCTTGCAAGTAACACCAGGATTCCGAAAGAACCACAAAGTAAATTTTTTATTTTCATTGGCTTACCATTATTCTGGCGATATTTAAAGGATATCCTGGGGAAGCTTTTTATATACAGCTTCCACAAAAAAAACTGCGGCTTGATGTTGTTAGGATATTCCCCCATTATACTTTCTTTTTTTAGCCGGCATACGGAAATCGAGGCAGTACGCCACCATTATGCTTTCGACTTTAACTAATATTATCGCCCGTCAGGATCTCCTTAAATCCTTGACCCTGAGCGAGTTGCAGTCTTCCACGGCCCAAATGCGGCTCGGCTGGTTATGGTGGCTGCTGGACCCTTTGCTGTTGATGGGGGTATATTGGGGAGTAATGGTGATCATCCTTGGCCGGGGGAATATTCGTTACGAACCCTACTGGATTTTCCTCTTCTGCGGCCTGATCGCCTGGAAGCATTTTGCGGAGAGCGCCGCCAAGGCTACCAATGTGCTCAGCGCCAAGGATCATCTTATTAAGTCGGTACCCTTTCCTACCATTATTTTGCCGATCGCCGTTGTGTTTTCGAGTTTTGGTTTTTTTTTATTCGGCATGGGGGTGCTCCTGGTTTTTGCCCTAGGCGCCGCTTTATCCGGCGCGTTAGTCCAGCATAGCGGTGATCTGCTTCCGCTGCTTCAACTCCCAGGCTTGATGGCGTTGCAGTTGCTCATTGTCACGGGGATTGCCCTGCCCCTGGCGTGCGTAGGGGCCTTGGTCCGGGATCTTTCCCCCTTTATCAACCACTTTCTTAGAATGGCCTATTACCTGTCGCCAGGGCTCTATGGTATCGACCTTATCCAGCGCCTTTTGACAGCCGAGTTCGGTTCCGAGTGGGGTAGTAAGCTATTCAACCTCTACATGCTCAATCCCTTTGCTATCCTGATTAGCGGTTACCGGGACAGTATTTTTTATGGGGAGTTCATGCCGCTTTATTTTTGGCTCATACTTTTTCTGGAAGCCGGGATTTTACTCTTTGTGGGATATCGTATTTATCTTTATTATGACCGCCGTGTCATCAAGTTTCTCTAGTGAGTGAAGAATCTATAAGGCACGCTATGACTGGGGATTATCTTGCTATGACCGAGGAGGCTCGGGAGAAAGCTTCGGCACCGAGCCGACCGCGTCCCGTAAGTCCGCCCTTAATTGAGGTCCGCAACCTCAAACTCTGGTACCAACTGCAACAGCATAAACGCCGCTCGGTTAAAGAGGTTCTACTGTCTCCCCGCAAGGGATCAGCGCAGGTTCATTGGGCGTTGAATGGGGTGAGTTTCCAGTGCCATGAAGGGGAGGCGCTAGGGATCGTGGGCCACAATGGTGCGGGCAAGAGCACCTTGTGTCTGGTTTTGGCGGGCATCTTGACGCCGGATACCGGGACGGTCCAAGTTCGTGGTGAAGTGACGCCGCTGCTAAATTTTGGCGCCGGTTTTAACCGGGAGCTGACTGGTCGGACCAATGCCTATCTCTACGCCTCGTTTCTGGGCATTCCCCACCGGGTGGTGGATCGCCGTCTGGATGATATTATTGCCTTTTCGGAGCTGGGCAATTTTATCGATCAGCCCATGCGCAGTTACTCGGCAGGGATGAAGGCCCGGCTCGGTTTTTCCGTAGCCTCTATTTTGGACCCAAAAATCATGATCTTGGATGAGTCGCTGGCTCCTGGGGATTTGGCTTTTAAAGCCAAAAGCCGGACCCGGATGATGGAAATGATTCAGCACAGCCAACTGCTGATCGTGGTTTCCCATTCTTGCGCCTTGCTGCGGCAAATTTGCACCCATTGCCTATGGTTGGACCATGGCCAGACCCGGCTGTTTGGGGAGGTCCATCAGGTGCTGGATGCTTACGAAGAAGCCATGGGAGGAGAGGAAATCCTTGATCTTGACGAACCATAACCACACAGCAGCTTTATGAATCTGGCCGCTCACGAAATCTTGGTAGATACCTATAACCTTCGGTTGCCCCAGGGCTCTGGGATTAAGACCTATGGGCTTTCCTTGCTCAATGCCTTGAGCCAGTGCCAGGCCCAGGTTTCCTTGCTGACGGATCGGTATATGCCTAAAAGCCGCTACCCGATTCTGGATGAAGTACATCTATTTGATCAGGCCATGGACCACGCTCCTCGCCATCCCCGGCTTTGGCGGGGACTGCGGATGCTCTCCCATGCAGGTCGTACCCTGAGGGCAACGCCGGTGGATATTTCCCGGGTTATTCCCCTGGAAGGCTTGGGCGGGACTTCTATCCATCGCTGTTATAATTCGCCTCAGCTTTATGAGATGGCCAACCAAACCTATCTGCGGTTGGGTAGATTGACTCGGGTCAAATTTCCGCGGCCGCCTGCCCTTTGGCATGCTACTACGCCGCTGCCCATCCGTATTCGGGGTGCCCGGATGGTCACCACTGTTCATGATTTAATTCCCTTGCGCCTGCCTTATACTACGTTGGATAACAAGCAATTTTTCTACCGGCTGGTGCGGGATGCACTGCGGGATTCGGATCTAGTGCTCACCGTTTCCGAATGCTCTAAACGGGATATTCTCGCTTTTTATGATATTCCTGAAGAGCGGGTTGTTGTGACCTATCAGTCCTTGTCCCTGAAGAAGGCCAGCACTCATCAAAGGCAGTCTTTTTCTGTACTAAAGAGTTACGGGCTGACACCGGGCCAATATGTGCTATTCGTGGGAAATATTGAGCCTAAAAAAAATCTGGCGACTTTAATCAAGGCCATGAGCATGCTTCAGCATGATCTCCCTCTGGTAGTGGTAGGCCGAAAAGCTTGGCTCTGGGAAGAGCAACTCCAGATGGCCAAGCGCTACTTTGGCAGTAATGAAGCCAAGCGCCTGCGAATACTGGATTATGTGCCTTCCACCGTTTTAAGCACCCTTTATAGCCATGCTCTCTGCATGGCCTTCCCTTCTCTCTATGAAGGTTTCGGGCTGCCCGCCCTGGAGGCCATGAGCCATGGTTGCCCAGTCATTTCCTCCAATGCGAGCTCATTACCAGAAGTATGTGGCGAGGCTGCTCTTTATATGGACCCCCATGACTCCGATGGGCTTTATGCCCATATCGAATCGCTGTTGGAAGATGTTTGTTTAAGGGCACGTCTGATTGAAGGGGGTTACCGCCGGGTCGAGTATTTCAGCCCGGAACGTTATGCTGAGCGTCTCTCTACGGCCTATAGCCAGATCCTGGCCTGAACTTTCTAGCGAGTAGTAGGCGTTAGAGATGTTACAGCCTCAAGACCGCTTGTATTTCATTCATATTCCCAAAACTGCCGGGACTACCCTGATTCCCCACCTGGATGCCCGCTTTCATGTGGATGAAATCTGTCCGGCGCAACTTTGGCCCCAGCTCTTGTTGCTTCCCCAGGAGACATTGCCCCGCTACCGCCTGTTTCGGGGACATTTTGGGGCCAAGGGACTGGATTGTTTTCTGCCGGAGCCGCCACTACGGATAACCATGCTGCGCCATCCCGTGCCCTTGGCTTTATCCACCTATCAATTTATTTTGCGGGAACCGGGCACCCATCTGCACCGTCTAGTAAAGTCCGGAAAAATGAGTTTTGCTGAGTTTTTACAGCACCCCAAAGCCCGCCTGGCGGTAACTAACAAGCAGGTGAGCAACCTGGGTTTCGAGCTGCGTTACCAACCAGGCAGGGGGCCGGCACTTTCTGCTGCCCGCGGCGCCAAGCAATGGGTGAATAGCCGCAAGGTGGTCTGCCCATCTCCGCAAGAGCGGCTTGAGGGAGCTCTTGCCGTCCTTCAGGAGTGCGTTTTTTTTGGCTTGGTGGAGCGTTTCGATGAGTCCATCGCCCTTTTGTCCTGGACCTTTGGCTGGCCTCCGGCGGGACCCGTGCAAAAATTAATGGTAGCGCCTCCGGCTTCCCGCCGGGGATCTGCCCTTTCTGCCTCCTTGGAGACGCAGATTCGCGCTTATAATCCGCTGGACCTGGCGCTCTATGAGGCGGCGGAAAAGCGATTTGAGGAGCGGCTAGCTGCCATGAGAGAGGATTTGCAGCAATACGCAAGGGCGGGGGAGACGATGCCGGACTCCTTAATTGCTGATCCCCAGTTGCTCTATAAGTTACTGAAACGCCATTACCGATGTCACCAGCCAAAGCAAGTCCGCCCGGCGGGCGCTTGTATTCGGATGACCTTTGCCGAGCCCTTGCCGGGAAGTGGCTGGCATCGCCGGGAGGAGGCACCCTCCGAGGGAATATTCTATCGTTGGACCGGCCCCGGCAGGGTGTCTACCCTGGCTTTCCCCTTGGGCGTTGCGGAAGATCTCGTAATAACTTTCCTGGTGCTAGATGCGGCTTCCCGGACGATACTGGAAAGTCTGCAATTAACTGTCAACGGCCAGCCGGTGGCGCTTCGTTCCTTCGGTCGCGGTTCCCACTTCCCTCGGTATTATCAGACTTTTGTGCCTCAGGATATTTTCTCCTCCAGAACTAGGCATATCCGGCTGGCCTTCCGGGTAGCCAAGACGGCGCATAGGGAACGCTTTTACTGGGACCCCCGCGCAGTGGGCGTCGCTATTGGCGGGGTGGAGCTCGCCCCCGCCCGGGAAGCCCCGCTGGAAGAAGTGCTTATGGCCCGGTTAAAGAAGCTCCGCCGCCCTATTTCATGGCGGCTCTGGCTGCTGCAAACCCCTTGGTTTGGCCCTCGGCTGAGAAAGTTGTATCTTTATCTGCGCGCTGTCTATTTTTCATAGCTATGGTTGCTTCTTCTGTGGACTTTTCCCAGCCCTTTATTTATATCGCCGCTTTGCGGCGAACCGGTTCAACCATGCTGAGCGAGGCGCTCACGGCTTTACCTTGCTCGTTTATTTTTCGAGAACCCCATTTTGGCAGTAATAATTTTTCCCTAAAGCCGGGGGATGCTGACAGACTGAGGCCCTGGGGGGTTGAGCTGGAGCAACTGCGAGAGCAGTGGCTAGAGACCAGGGATGAGCGTCCTATTCTCGCTGCCCTGCAAGAAGAGTTGCTGTCCAAGCTCTCTCCACTAATTCAGCAATGGGGGGTCAAGGAAATCAGGCACAGAAACTGGCGGCGCTATTATCAGCAGTTTCCCGAGATGAAGGTCATTCTTACGGGCCGGGACCCGCGGGATATTTATATTTCCCTTTTTTACCGCCAAAAAGCGGGTTATGGGCGATGGCGAGGACCCTATAATCCAGAATTAGTGGCGGCGGATTTAAATGTTGAGTTTCAAAGACAATTAGAAATGGCGGCGGCGATAGACTGCCTACCTGTCCGCTATGAGGATTTATGCCAGGATTCTCAAACCTTCGAAAAAATCAAACGCTTTGTGAAGAGCCCCTTGCCGGGGACAGGGGATATTGGCGGGTTTCTGAGCAAGGGTAAGCCAGGAAAAAGAATTGAGTATCAACTTCATGGCAAGCGTATTACCGCGCAGCGTGTCCGCCGCTGGCAGGCGGAAACCAATGCTGCCCTGGTGGGAGAAGCGGAACAGGTTTTTGAACTGATGGCGGACTATTGCCATTATTGGGGGTATCGAAAAACCCCTTAAATTAGAACCGATGGAACGAAAATAAGGTAGGGCGGGAAAGCGTGAGCACATCCCGCCCTACCTTATCGAATCCCAAGTTAATTGTGGTTAGGGACCAATGAAACTGGAGCGGGTGGAGACGAATTCATCAATAAAGATACTTCCAACCGGGGCAAAATTGCCCCCCAGATAGCCTAGCCGGGCGCGATCAATGCCCCCATAGGCGGCATTATCGAGCTGGGTGGCTTCAAAGTTCGGGACCGCTTCATTGCCATTGTTGATCCAGATTCGGTAAGCGCCATTGCCCTTCCCTATAATCAGCTCGATTTCGATGATGTTAGGGCCGTCTTCAAGGGGCAATTCCACCCGTTTTTTTCCGCCGCTACCGTCCGGCCGTGTCCACCGTGCCCAGGCGCGAATGACATAGCCTGAAGCGTCGCGTTTTAGTTTCATTTGAGCCACGCCGATGGGGAGGGCGGAGTTGCTCTGCTGCTGTTGGTTGGAAAACTTTAATTTTTCGGAATCATCGGCGGCGATGTCAACCCCATTGGGGTCAAAATAAAACCGGGCTCGGTAACGGGTTTCCTGGCTGGGGGTGGAATCTTGAACATAGCGTTTGCCGTTAGGACCGTCGGTCCCGTCCAGTCGGATCTCAAGGCCGCAGTTGCTGTTTTTCATGGCCGCCGTGTCGTTGACGTGCAAATGACCGCCAGGATCCTCCGTTTGCCAGGCGGCAGTGGTGCCCCCCGTGCAGGCGGCGGAGGCCAGCAGGGGAAGCTGCAGTCCATAAAAGGCGGCGCTCCAGGCAATTAATTTTATGGCTCGATACTTTATCATCGTGATCTTTTTAACAAGAGTTGCGGAATTCTCCATCTAAAATCTATGATTTAGATGGAGATGGATAGCGGCACAGGCTGAAAACCTGTTGTTATTGGCATTGGAGTGTGCCTTAGAAGGTTATTCAATGGTATGGTTTAGGTATGAAAGCGTACCAATTCAGGATTTATCCCAATACTGACCAGCAAGATCTGATGAACAAGCATTTTGGTTGTGTACGTCATATCTTCAATTGGGCTTTAGAACTTAAAGATAAACACTACAAAGGAACACAAAAGAGCCTGTCCAAATCAGAGATTCAAAGCCTGCTGGTCAGAGCAAAAAAGAAGATAAACCCTGGCTCAAGGAAGTCAATAACCAAAGTCTGCTCTCTGCCTCGCTCCATCTTGAAACCGCCTTCACAAACTTTTTCAAAGGCCGAGGCAAGTTTCCCAAGTTCAAGAAGAAAGATACTTCTACCCAATCCTTTCAATGCCCTCAGCATGTCAGCGTTGATTTTGATTTAGGGCTGCTCTACCTGCCTAAGTTCAAAACGGGTATTAAAACTAAATTTCACCGTCATTTCAAAGGCGAAATTAAAACGCTCATGATTAAGTGCAAGCCCAGTGGGAAGTTTTATGTCAGTATCCTGGTGGATGAAGCCAAAGCGCCCTCTCCCTCTGCCCCGATTGTTTTAGAGCAAACCATGGGTATTGATTTGGTCCTCTACAAAAGCCGCTGGGTCGGTAAGAACGTTCTCAGAATAGGTCGATTTGAGCCAAGCTCTAAAGTCCGCAATGCCTATGGCTACAAAGTGGATAAACTCCCTTTGCGCGTTCGTCATTGGGCTTGTCCGGCTTGTGGTGCTGCATTAGATAGAGACATCAATGCTGCCAAAAATATCAAAAAAATAGCTTTAGCTGATGCGCTCGGGCAGAGCGTGTATGTCAAGCGTTCCCTTGAAACCATACCTGTCAGCGCAGGTGTTTCAGCGAGAGGTGTCGATGTTCATCGGCATGGGTCGCAAGAAGCCCTCACTACCATGGCCCTAGCAATTTAGGGGTGGGGATATGTCACTACTTATCCCTGCAAGCAGTCAGGGGAATTTTTTTATAATATTCTTATGTTAGACATTCAATTAGCGGAGATCCAAAAGCTTGCCGATCACTATCCCCCAACTCTTTTCGACCACCTCGAGCGTTATGTGTTGTTCGTGGGTCATGGCCATAGCGGCCATAGCCTGGTAGGCGCCTTGCTGGACGCCCATCCTGAAATCGTGATTGCCAATGAACTCAATATAGCGCAGTTAGTGGAGCGTTTTCAGTTATCACCTCACCAGCTACAAGCCCTGATTTTACATTATGCGAGTAAAAATTCCTGCCCCGAGGGCTGGCTGAATACGGGCTATCGCTACTTTGTTCCTAATGCCTGGCAAGGCAACTACACCCGTATTCGGGTACTCGGCGACAAAAAAGGGGGGGGCACATCCCGGATTTTGAATCAAAACCCGGCTCTTTTGGATCAACTCTATGAATGCTTTGCAGAAAAACTGCATGTCATTAGCGTCATAAGAAACCCCTTCGATAACCTCAGCGCCATGGCTTACCGGCGTCAAAGAACCATTGATAATGATTTAATAGATCATTATTTCAGGAATGCTTCCGCTATTTTAAAGGTTCAGGCTAGCTTGCCCGGGGAACAATTTTTGTTGCTGCGCCATGAAGATTTTGTACTGGACCCGCAACTCTATCTGGAGCGGTTATTTGCTTTCCTTGGATGTTCGGCGCCCCCCCCCTTGCTGGGAAACTGCCTCCGTATTATTAATCCAGTTTCCCATGCGCGCCGGTATAAAACGGCGTGGCCGGCTAAAGCAAAAAAGAAAGTGTTGGAGCGGATGGCAACAGCGGAGTTTAGCGCTCTTTTTAGGGGTTACCGTTTTTGATTGCTTCTAAAGGAGCTTCGTTTTCTCGGGCTTTTCTTAATGCTTGCCATAGGGGCCAGGCCAGTTTTTCGATACGTTGGATTTGCTCCGCTGTTAGTGGTGGAAGCTCCGTAACTGTTTGGGCCGGCAGGGAGAGATTTCCTCGCTCATGGAAATAGCGATTGTTTGAGCGGAGGCGGGCGCCGGTAAGATATTCCCTATCACAGCTTTGCAAGGGGGGCACGGAAGGCGGAGGAGTGAGACGGCGGGGTTGGCAAAGTTGTAGAATCCGTTGCAGCCAGAGTCGGGGTTGTCGGCAGAAGGCTTCGTAGGTCAGGTATAAATCCACGTGCCGGGTATTTGCTAGCAAGAGCTGGTTGACGGCCAGCCATTGGTGGGCGCATTGCTGAAGCTTGTCCTCTTGGATGATCTCTCGCCACTGGGGAGGCTTGACTCCCCACCAGCCTTCTTCAGGCGCTTTTCCCCGCCCTTGGTGGGGCAGGTATTTTTTGGCCAGGGAGTAGGTATTGGCTAGGGGGTTCCGAACCATAGCCACGATTCGTGCTTGCGGGAATAGCGCCCGCAACCACCCCAGGCGGAGAGTATTATAGGGGTTTTTGTTGAGCAGTATGGGAGTAGTGTGAGGAAGACTATGCCAGCGGCTATGGATGGTGGCGATGATGGTTGCGTCAATATCGGAAGCCTCAAGCAGATGGCCTCGATTTCCCCCCTTGGCCTGATAAAGGGTTCCCGTGGGATAGGCGGTGGGGGTAAAGGGAGGGACATCCCCCCAAAAATCATGGCCTTCGGCCTTGAAGGGGCTGCTGACTGCGGCATCCATTTGCAGGCAGCGGCTAAGCAAGGAAGTGCCGGATTTCTGCAGTCCCACGATAAATAAGGGGATGGAGGAATCGTTTCCCTCTTGAGCTAATGGGTGATTGGGGAGGGAAGCGGTCATGATTTTCTTGTCTTTTTTATTTGGTACCGTGGCCGTGCGGTGCCATGGCGCTGCCGCAGCTCAGCGCGGGAGACTTGAGTGCCCATCTGTCCATGGAGGGGTTCGTCCATGGTGGGGTGAAAAGGCAAAAATGACTTGAGCCACTTATATTCAGGGGTGTCTCGCCCTAGGGGCGGTGTTAGCAATTCAAGAAACTGCGGCCGATTAAACCAGCGATGGTAGTGGATATGGATCAATTCATCCAAATCAACCGTACCCATTGGACCGTGAAACAGGGCGCGCCGGGGAATGGCATAATTATACCGATAATCGAGGGCGCCTATCCGTTCCGGGAATTGAGCCAGGGTGGCCGCTAGGGAAAGTTGATCCAGGTTATTGATATTTCCCGAGGGCGGGATATGGTTCACTTTCATCAGTAACCGGAAAATCTGGAGCCATTGCTTGCAAATTCCCGCGCTGCGGCGCACCGCAATCAGACCCGCATTCCAGTAACCACGGATGGGAATGCCCCGTTCCATGGTGTTCACATAGGGAGTATGCTTGACCCCCGCTATTTGATACATCTGCTGCCAGAAATCATCATGGGGGTGGCCCGGGCCGGTACTTCCCTGGCCCACTAAAACCACGGGCTGAAGAGCGGCATCCAAGGCGAGGTTCAAGTCAAAAGCGCTAGGCTCTCCGAGAAAAATCGTATCGCTGTCGCAGAATACCAGGATTTCCTCTTGCAACATCTCCTCGGCCCAGGCGCAAGCATAGATTTTATTAGCGAAGGGATAAAAGCGATGCTCATGGTTGAGGGGCTCCTCATGCAGCACTACCCCCAGGGCTTGTAAACCATCAAGCGTAGTTGGGGCCAAGGGTGGGCCTTGCCGGGGTTGGAAGGCATGAATAGGGCAGCAGGCATAGCGCCCGCCCCAGCGTCGGATGGAACGGGCTAGGAGCAGGGATTGGGGTTCCAGATAGCCCGCTTCGATGCAGAATAGAAATGAATGATTCATGAAGTGGTGAATAGGCGTAAGGGGTCTACGTTGCGATTACCAGGCAAACCCATCCCCATCTTTTTCGTTGAGCGGGGTAAGCACGCTTTTTGGAGTTTTGCCATGACGGATAGCAGTTTTGTGCCTACCTGTCTGCATGCGGACACGCACAGGCAGGCACGCTCACTGGGGGGTCATTCAACATCCAAGTTTAATTCCAAAGTATACTGAACTTAGGGGAAGTTTTTAATCAGGGAGGTTCATTTTATTGAGAGTCTGTTCTGTAACATTAATCTTAGCTAGCTATTTTTTCTAAGGAAAATTTTATCCTAGATATAGCTGATGAAAGAGTAATAAAATTGAATAAATATACTTATACGAGGCGTAAGTTTTTAAAAACGCTTGGGTTTACTGCCGCCTCGATAGCTGTGCCCTGGCCTATTAATAGCTCATCTTTGGTTAGTGGAAGAGAGAAGCAGCCGCCTAATGTTATCTTGATTGTCGCTGACGATATGGGTTATGGAGATGTGGGATGTTATGGAAATCAGCATATAAAAACTCCAAATCTCGATGCTTTGGCAAAAAAGGGGGCGCGATTTACGGATTTTCATAGTAACGGCCCGCTTTGCACGCCCACCCGGGCCGCGCTTTTGACCGGATGTTATCAGCAAAGAGTAGGTCTTCATATTATCCCGAAGGATCAGCGCTATGCCATGGCTAAAGCGATGTCCCTGGAAGAAATTACTTTTGCAGAAGCGCTAAAATCGGTGGGTTATAGCACGGCACTGGTAGGTAAATGGCATTTGGGGGATCGTCCTGCTTTTTTGCCTCCTCGACAGGGTTTTGATGAGTATTTCGGGATTCCTTACAGCCATGATATGCACCCCTGGCGTAAGTCGTTTCCGCCTCTCCCCTTGATGAGGGGTGAAGAGATTGTCGAGCTAAATCCTGATCTGGATCACTTGACGCAGTATTGTACCGAGGAAGCCGTCAAATTTATTAGCAAGAATAAAGACCGCCCTTTCCTGCTTTATATGCCTCATCCGATGCCCCACCAGCCGGTGCATGTTTCCGAGAGATTCGCAAAACGATTTTCCAAGGAACAACTAGCTGCTATTAAGGGAGAAGATAAAAAATCCAGGAAATTTCTTTACTCTGCCACTATTGAGGAAATTGATTGGAGTGTCGGTGAGATTATTAAGGCGGTGAGAGCGTTAGGGATAGAAGAAAGTACTTTCGTTGCCTTTACATCCGACAATGGCCCAGCTATTGGTTCCGCGGGCCCATTGAGGGGGAAAAAAAGAGAACTATGGGAGGGTGGGCATAGGGTGCCTTTCATTGCCTACTGGCAGGAAAAAATCAGACCAGGTGTAGTGATTGACGAAATCGCAATGAGTATGGATTTGTTTCCCACCATGGCGGCAATGGGGAGAGCGCCATTGCCTAGAAAAAAAATAGATGGCGTTAATTTACTGCCGTTGCTTTGTGAAGGCGATAAACTTTCGGAAAGGACGGTTTTTTGGCGCAGCAAGGGTAAAAAAGCAGCCCGTAAAGGGCCATGGAAACTGCTCATGCAGCCTACTAAGAAAAAAAGACCAACAAGTATAGGTTTGTATCATCTTAATAACGATCTTTCAGAACAACATAATCTTGCTGAAATTTACCCGGAGAAATTAAAAAGTTTACAGCTTGAGTTTGCCGCTTGGGAAAAATATGTGGATGCTGGCAGGGCGCAGAAAGACGAATGGTAAGTAGGCTTAAAGAATGAAGTTGTTTATGCAGGGTTTGCGCCGCTCCGGGACCACCATCGTTTATGATGTGCTGTCCCAGGACAGGCGCTTGGATCTTTATTACGAGCCTTTCGCCGCGGGCAAAATAGGCGAGCTTGGGGGCGGGAGCGGGGTCCAAGAGACCGATTTTATGGTGAAGCACTGCCAAGTGAAGCAAGCTTTCATTGCCTCCTACCCGGAGTCCGTGGACATGGTGGATCTTAACCATGGCGCGCCACGGGCGCCGATTCTGGAGCTGCAAAGGGAATTGCCCCAATTTTGCCGGGATTATATCCGTTTTATGGTGGAACGCAGGGAACATAGCGTCATTAAATTTACCCGCATGTACCGGAAAGTAGGAGAACTTGCCGCCTTGGCTCCCCAGGCCCGTTTCGTGTTGTTAGTCCGCCATCCCCAACAGGTAGTGGCCTCCTACCTCTATGGCCGGGGGCAAAGACGTTTAGGGCAGCTTGCAAGCCGGGAGCAATTTTTTACTATCCGGGATCAATTCAACGCTTGGAAATTTCGTGAATTTTTCGAAGGTATCATCGCCCAGCAGGGAAGGCCGGAGCTGGCGGATGCCCCCAATTGGATTCGTTGCCTGGTGCTATGGAAATATACTTTTGATAACGCTTATCAGGATGGCCGCGCCGCTTTTGGGGATGCCTTCCGGGTATTGCGGCACGAAGATCTGTGTGCCCATCCTCGGAATACCGTGACTCAGCTTTACCGGCACATGGGGCTTTCCGTCAGCGGGGAAGCCGTGACGTGGGCGGAAGCCCATGTCCGTGAAAACGATAAAGCCTGTTATCAAGACGATCCCCGCTGGCTGGAAGCCTATGAGAGGCTTGATCTGGTAGATAGTCTAATTGCCGCGGGCTATGGCCCCTGCCAATAGGTTTTTTAGGTTTTTGATGCTTTGCAAACCGCCTGAATGAATATTGGATTTATCAGTAACTGGTGCAATCGTGGGCAAGGGATTGTGACCCGCCAGATTCGAGCTATTTTCGCCGAGGCGGGACATGACACCTACGTACTGGCCCGGCCCACCCGGGCCAGGGCGGCCATGCCCAATCTCATTGATAGCCGGCAGGAGTGGCAGGTGCCCCATCTGACTCACGGCTCGGCTTATGATATGCCTGTCGGGGAATATATGGCTTGGGCCAAGGAGTCCGCCCTGGATGTGCTTTTTTGCGATATGAATATGCAATTCGAGGCCATTGTCGCCATTCGAAAGTTGGGGGTGCGAACCATTGGGCGTTTCGTGTGGGAGGCTTTCCATCCGGATTATGTGGCAGCGGTCAAACAAGCCTATGATATTGTTTATTCTTTGACCCGCTGCGAGCAGGAGAACTACCGGAAAATGGGAATTTCCTCCCCCTATGTCCGGTTTGGTTTGGCGCCCTCATTTACCGCTTTTTCTCCCATCAAGCGCCCCGATGATGCCCTTTACTTTTTCTTCCACGGAGGCACCCAGGGAACCCGCAAGCCCATCCAGGCCACGCTCAAGGCGTTCAAGCAGGTAAAGAACCCCCATATTCGGCTGATTATTAAGAGCCAGTGCATTGATAAAGCCTCCGAGCCTGTGACCATCGAGGATGATCCCAGAATCACCCATATAGTGGCGGATTTGCCCTTCGAGGAGCACCGGCGGTTATTTTCAAGTTGCCACGTTTGCCTCTGCCCGAGCCGCTGGGAAGGGTTGGGGGTCCATTTGTTCGAGGCCCTGGCCTATGGGATGCCGGTAATTTCCAATGATATCGCCCCCATCAATGAAGTGATCCGCCACGGGCGGAGCGGTTTGCTGGTGCGCAGTTTCTCCAAGCGCAAGAATCGTTGTGGCCTTCCCATTTTCGAGCCTGACGAAGGGCATTTACGGGAATGTATCGAGGAACTCAGCAATCCAGTCCGGTTGGCGGCCCTGATGGCGAGCACCCGGGAGGAAGCAAAGCAATTTGATTGGGCATTGACCCGGCAAGACTATCTTGAATTAGCCACTTGCACTAGGGAAAATCTTAGCCGGAAACAAAAGAATGACGGGTAAACAGGCTTGGTAGAAAACATGGCAGGGAAAATTTTTGATTGCAATGAACCCATTCGAATCGACGCTCAAGCTATTGCCGCTTGGCAGTCCTTGCCGGTCGCCGAGCGGAGCAGAAGAAACCGGGACTGGATCGGTCCGCGGGTTATTCAATGGAAGCAATTGCAGGAGGCGTCCCTGCCCCATGATCCTTGTCATTATCGTTTATTTTACCTCCATGCGCCGAAAACCGGGGGAACCACCTTGCAGCATTTGATTGCAAAAAATTATCGTGTCAATGACGTACTGCAGGTGAATGCCAAGGAAGCGCTGCGGAATCCAGGGCTTCTTTATAAAAAGGGGGAGCTGCCAAAAAGTGTCATTACCGGCCATTATGATATGGGCCATCTGCTGTACCGGGCGCTTGAGGGGCCTTTTTTTCATCTGACTTTGCTGCGGCATCCGGTGCCACGGGTACTGTCGCTTTATAATTACATGCTCGGGAAAACCGATCATAACCATCACCAAAAGGCCGTCACGAGAAGTTTCCCGGAGTTCATCCAGTCGGTAGATATATTTGAACTAAGCAACGGGCAAACTAAGCGGCTAGCGGGGAGTATAGGGCTGAAAATCGATCAACCCTCGTCGTTAGGAGACGAAGCGCTTGAAATCGCCAAGGACAATCTGGCCCATCGCTTCACCTGCTTTGGCCTGCAAGATCGCTATACAGAGCTTCTTTTGATAATGAAGCAGCTTTTAGGCTGGGCGGATATTTTTTATCGCTGCCGGAACGTCTCGGAGAAACGGGTCAAAAAAGAAGATATGGACCAAGAGACATTGGCTTGTATTCAGGAGCGTAATTATTATGATCTTGCGCTCTATGATTTTGCTAGTCAGCTATTTGAGGAGCGGTGCCGGCAACTTGGTATTACCCAAGCACGGGTAGAGGGATTTTGGAAGGCGAATGACCAATATCTCGAATTATTATCACGCTCTCTTTAAGCGCCTATTGCCGAAGTGATATTCAATCAGAGGATAGGAAGTATTCATAACCCATATGCCCGAGTCAGGCGGATAATTCTGTCCTGGGCCTGGACGCTCCCGGCCTTCTTTGCAGTGTATGGCGTGAACAATATAAATGGGATGGATGCCGATGCCTTGGGCGCATTCCGCTATACGCAGGATATCGTCCAAGCGATTTTTGACGGTATTCCAATTGCCTGGAGCTGGCAAGAAGCGCCACGCTATTTTCCGGATCTCATTATCTCCACCGTTGCCTATCTGCTGGCTTTTGGCGATCCGGCTAAATGGGGAATACTATTTTCCTTATTAAATCTGGGACTGCTGTATGGCGCGACCCTTTTATTGCTGTGGGCCTATGGAATCGCTGAATCCAGGAGACGCCCCATCGCCTGCTCTTTTATGCTTGGTTGTCTTGTTTGCGCGGCGGTGAGCCCTTTTTTCGCCCAGCAATGGCTGGCTCCTACTCACCATAACGGGCTGTTGCCCTTGGCCGTATTATTCTATGCCGCCCCTTCCATCTGCGCGCGGTTTAATGATCGCGCTGCTAGGGAGGTGGGCATATTGGGGTTTTCGGTAATTTTTGGGTTGGCTATCCATGCCGATCTCATTTTTCTGGCGTGGGTCTGTGGGCCTTTATTCGCGGCCTGGCTTGTTCTTGCGCTGCTACGAAAAGGCAATATACAGACCTTTGTTCTCTGCGGCATGATACTGGGCCTTTCCTTGGGCATCGCTGGCACCGCCAATATTATCGTGGAACTACTGCCTTTCGTGGCTATTCATAGCGGTGATAACTTGCTGGAACAATTTCCCGGCTCCATGGAAGAAATGATTGCCCGATTTTATACGCTGGGGCAAGTGTACATGCATCCTGGTTCATTTAGCTTGCTTACCATCCAGGTGCTTGCCGCGCTGGTGTGCTTAGCTACGTTGCGGCGAAGCAGGCGATCGGATGATAAGAAAAAAGAACAGCCTATGGAAGTTTTCATGGCGGTATTGTTTTTTACCACGACCGCCTTGCTTCCCGTGGCCATGATTATTACCGGCAAGCTTTCTCCCCACTATTATTTTTATTCTTTCGTCATTGCGGTGCTAGTGATTGCAATTAACCGCACCGTTTTTTCCGAGCATTCGGGAACTGGCCCGCTGCGGTTTAGAGAGTTGTTCATTGGCGGCGCCGCTGCCATAGCAGTATTATTATTGTTCCCTAAAGCGATTGCGGTGCAAGCGAAACCGCCGGCATTTACTATGCTTACTAATGCCCTGACTGAACTGCATTCCCAGGGTAAAATCGGCAAGCATGGTTTGGCCCACTATCAGATGGCCTATCCTGTAACGGCCCGAACGCCCTTCTATGTGGGGGCTATCGCAAATGACGCTAGACCCTGGTTATGGATGAACAATGCTTATGGTTACTGGAACTGGGATAAGGGTTGCCCTGCTCTCCGTCCTTTTTCATTCATTATCACCGCTCAAAAATTAAGGTACCGTATCCCTCCTGAGGCTCTTCAAAAAATTTTTGGCAAGCCCTCTAACATTATGAAGGTAGAGAGCCAAGAAGGCTATGAAATTTGGCTTTATCCCCAAGAGATAGGTCTAAAAGAAACTTTATTTTATCTTTTTATATGGCGTTCCATGGAAGTAAAGGGGGTGCCTATGGATCGTATCAAAAATTGCTAATAGTGAATTAGTTAAAAAATTTTTATTAAATAATAAGTAAATATTTCAGGATCTTCAGAAAAAAACTACTACCATGCCGACAACAGCGCCTAAGCTCCATTTTCTTCATATCCCGAAAACGGCCGGAACTTCTGTCACCCAGTTTCTTCAGCGGCAATATGATTTAGATCAAATCGTCTTTGAAACCACCTGGCGGGAACTTTTTGAATATCAGCCAAGGATGCCAAAATTAAAATTATTTCGTGGCCATTTTGGCATTAATTTAAGCCAAATGATTGGCCCGGAATTCAAGGTAATAACCTTTCTACGGGAGCCGGTAAGCAGAGTGATATCCCAGTACTATCATGTCCGTAAAAGAGCTACTGAAGGGCTAAATCAGTTTGCTGGAGAAATGGAATTAGCCGAATTTATGCACCATAAACAGGGACGTAAATTATGCCGTAATCTTCAAACCCGCTATATTGGCAGGAGTTTGGAAGTAGGGCAACTCTGGGCGCACCCTGCTGTATTGAATATTCCGCCGGATAGATTCTTTGACGATCTAGCCTCGCCGCTGCTATTAGAACAAGCCAAACAGAATCTGAACGGTTTCTTTTTCGTTGGATTGACTGAATATTATGATATCTCCATGCTCCTGTTGTGCCATAAACTGGCCGCGCTTCCTGAACTCGATGCGGTCAAGCGAAGAGAACGAGAAAGAGATGCTAAGCGGGTGCCTACTGAGGTGCTCCAACATTTAGAGGCGGAGAATCAGCTAGATATGGAATTATACCGTCACGGGAAGACTCTTCTGGTACATGATCTGGCTAGTGAGTTTAATCTGCCAGAGATTGCCTCCATGCCGGTGGAGGCGGCCCTGGATTATGTGAATGAGAGAAAATCCAATTTATCGGAAGCCTGTTTGTCCCGCTATGGGCGACGTATGCGGGCGGAGCAACAGGAAAACTGGGAGTGGGATGTCTCCATGGCGTTCCAGGGGACAGGCTGGTCGGATGCGCATGGTCGGCTGGGAGAAACGCCTCACCGCTGGTCGGGGCCAAAGCTAATTTCCACCGTTGATGCGCCAGTCGATCCCCGGCGCGATTATGAAATAACAATACACATATTGCGATTTATGACAGGGCGGAACCAACGCCAATTGGAAGTGCATACTTCTTCCGGTCCCATTTCCTTAAAAGGAAGAAAAATGGGTAGTGGCTGGGTAGGCCAGGGGATAGTAAATGGTCAATCTACCGAAGACCCTTTTTTAAGGTTAAGCTTTCACGTGCCTGAAACCGTGTCGGTGGCTGAGCTAGGCGGAGATCCTAATGATACGGATAAGCGGGGTTTTGCGCTACGGGCAATTATCTTAAACCCCATCCCGGCTTCACAGAAGCGGTGATAATTATTAAAAAATGGAAAGTTTAACGCACCCCTAGCTATCAAGGTTAGAGTGCAGTGTTACCCTGCAGTATTAGTTTTACAGCTCTAAACAAGGCGAATAATAATATGGTGAAGCCGCTGGTGGTATTAACGCTTATCGTATTTTTTTTCTTTAGCTTAGTGGTTCTTGCTAACTCATTGGATGAATCGGTTGCGGAAAAATCCTTTGCGATTAAGTCTTATCAAGAGATCAAACTCGCTTCCCCCCACGATGTCTTTGATATGGGTGTGGCCGATATCAATGGTGATGATATCCTGGATATTTATACAACCGGCCATTATACTCGCGAGAATTTGCTTTTGGGGGATGGCAAGGGAAATTATACGGATGCCCTGACTCGCTTGGGTTTGGATCAGGCAAGAGCGTTTCCCTATTTGGAAGACATGGACGCGGACCCGGTGCTAGAGGAACCCGGCCTTTACATTCATCGGCGACGCCGGTTATTAATCTTTAGAGCCCATGGGCTGAGCGAGGAGGGAACGATTTCCGGCCGCATTTTAGTGCCTTCTCCCGCCGATAGGCCCTTGCCGATTCAGACTTACTGGGCAGAGCACGCCAGCGCGGATATCATTAATTTGGCTTCGGAATCCGGTGAGACTTGGACCAAAGTCCAATTTTCCATCGCACCCCAAGGTACGTTGGTGCTTGATACCCTCTATATTGCCTTGCCTTTCGAGGTGACGCTGGATTCATCTCTACCCTTAAACAAGGTGAAGGTGGGGCAGCATTCTCTTCCTCCCAAGGAACATCATTTTGTCCTAAGATGGCGTGATCGTCATGGCGTGGCCTGGACGGAATTGAATGGTGACGAATGGTTGGATGTCTTTATGTCGACCGGCGGTTTGCGGGCAGCCCTTCATCGCTTCCAACAGTCGCAAATTGCTTCCGATGAACTCTTGCTCAGCGACGGAGGCAGCCGCTACCGGGACGTCGCCATTGAACGGGGAATTCAGAAAAGAGACTGCCGGACCTATAAACCCGCCTGGGTGGATATTAACCGAGATAACCGCCTGGACCTGTATGTAGGTTGCCTGGGTGGTCCCAATCAGCTTTATTTGCAGGATTCAACGGGACAGTTCAGAGAGGTTGCTAAAAAGTACGGCTTAGCGACGAGGCCAGGGGCTCAATTCGTCTGGCTTGACGTGGATCAGGACGGCGATAGTGATTTATTGGCCGATCTCAATGGTGACGGCAACCATCTAAACCCTAACTTTAGTCTGTTCACCGACACCGATAGCCGGGTTGCATTATTCATCAACGATAAGGTGAAGTTTAAACGGAAGCTTATTCCCCGGCCGTTTAAAGGCAGCGTGATGCGGTTTGCCCTGGGGGATTTTGACTCCGATGGGGATCAGGATGTTTACGTCATTACGGCCCGTAAAAAATACCGCCATGAGAGTTTCTTGCTGGTGAATAATAAGGGAAGGCTGGAACCCAAGGATATGCGGCAATGGGGTCTTCCCAAGGGCTGTCTCTCGGCAAGCTGGGTCGATGTGGATCTGGATGGCAAGCTGGATTTTCACTGCTTGCCTAGGGGGATTTTCTATCAAGCCGAAAACGGACATTTTCAAAGTGCTAATGAATGGACCGGTTGGAAGGCGGCCCAGAGAGCAAGAAATGGTGTAAGCTCTTGGTACGACGCCGATAATGACGGGGCCTGGGATGTATTGATGACCCTAGGTATTCCCCCGGCGGAAGAGTATTTCAAAATCCTTCGGGAATGGCAACGGCAGCAGGCGGAGAAACAGGGCCAAACACTTAAAGAATGGCGGTTGGCGCGTGAGGATGTGGCCTGGCCATTGCGGCCCATGTGGCATTGGTATCATACCCGGCTCTATCAAGGACAGCCGCCTGCAAACCATTGGTTGCAGCTTGAATTGGCGGGTCCAACCGGTAACCGGAATGCCATTGGCGCCAGAGTGGAACTCTTAACGGATGAGGGTGCCCAGGTTCGCGAGGTGGGTGTTTCAGAGGGCGCCCATTTTTCCCAAGGACATTACCGTCTTTATTTTGGTCTGGGAAAATCTCCACAAGCTAAGGAGGTAACGATATACTGGCCTGATGGGAAATTGACGACCCACTCCGATCTTAAAGCTGATCAGCTTCTTAAAATCTCCTATCCCTAATTCAGGATATCAGCGTGGAACAATTGACGAAAAAAATATTCCAGCTATGGAATCGTGCGTGGACCAAAATGCCTACCGATACTTACTCCATCGAAGGCAAACTTAATCAACTCTTGGAGGAAAACAAGCGGTTGCGGGGAGAGGTAAGAAAGCTGCTGGACACCCGTACTTTTTACCTCGGTAACAACACCGCGCTGACCTTCCTTGCTAATGGCTCGAAACTGTATGTGTTTACTGATGATGTGGGTATTGCGCCTCATATCATCAGCACAGGGAGATGGGAGCCCCATATTACCAGGGTTTTTACCAGCCTAATAAAGAAAGGGGATACTGTGCTCGATATTGGCGCGAATCTTGGTTATTTTTCAGTGATTGCTGCTCCGCTCGTTGGAGAGCAGGGCAGAATCATGGCTTTTGAAGCCAATCCAAAGCTGAGCGCCTTGCTTGAAAAGAGCTTCATGGTGAATGGAATGTTTCGTAATGGGAAGGCTCAATTATTCAATAAGGGCGTGATGGATCGGGAAGGGGAAATGGTGTTTTGTTTTCCTCCCAATCAAATGGGGGGAGGATCGTTTTTTGTGCCGGAAAAGAAAGCTAAAAACGATGGAATGGATGAAATTACCGTTCCCGTGGTTGCTCTCGATGAATTCCTTGGTTCTGATTTTACCGCGGATGTAGTTAAGATGGACATTGAAGGCTCCGAGCCTTTAGCCTTGAAAGGCATGTCCCAGCTCATACGGCGCTCTAAAAATATCAAAATCATTATTGAATATTCACCCAACCGATTTAAAAAACATATGTCGCTGGACGGTTTGATTGATATGGTTGAAAGCTTTGGTTTTAATATCTTTAACCTTGAAAATAATGGTGCCCACCCCATTAATCGTCAACAACTTTTGTCCTGCGGTTTTACTAATCTTTTGTTGCAGCGTTAAAGGAGCGCAGGGAAGTGCGGCGGCTCCCCCAGCGAGGTCGCGAACGCAGTGGCGCATGGGGCGCGAGGGCAGGAGTATTTACGGTTTGCGGTGGGCAAAATTCGCAGTATGATTGAGGGCGTAGCTAGATGATGTTGACACACCACCTAGCCGCTTGCTATAGGCCCAATAGGTTCAATATTGGGACCATGATCGGGCACGGTTCTACCATTCTACAGTACTCCTATAGATTCAGGCTCTACCCAAGTAGCGCCCAGCGCCAGCAATTAAATTTGGTCATGCGCGATGGGTATGGAACAAGTACCTGCACTGGCGCACCCATACCTACCGGGAAGAGGGCGGGAAAGTCTCTTCATGACAGGGCAGAGCTAGCGCCAATTTGAAGTGCATATACTGTCTGGTCCTATTTCTGTTAAAAGGAAGGAAAATGGGTAGTGGTTGGGTAGGGCAGGGCAGAGTGAGGGGCCAGTCTACCGAAGGGCTTTTTTTTAAGACTGAGCTTTCATGCGCTTGAAACCTTATCGGTAGCTGAGCTAAGGGGAGATCCCGATAATGCGGATAAGCGGGGTTTTAGCTGCGGGAAATTTTTCTTAAATAAATAAAATGTTGGATATTATGAATGTGAAATTACAGTATTTTTGTTTCATGAATTTCTAGTTAGAGAAATAATATGGAAAATAATGAAACAGAAATTACGCAATCTTCTTTTAATTTAACAAAAAATTTACAGAAGGTATGCGATGTTACTGATTGGTTTGATAGCAGAATAGACTATATTATTCGAAATAATCTCCGCTCCTATCCTACCTTTCATCGAAAACAGTGGGAGTTTGCTATGCTTTTCTTGGCGCTTTCAGAAGAAAAAATCTTACATGAAGATGCTATTGGAATTGTATTCGGTGCAGGAGCAGAAAGACTTCTATTTAGTATTTGTGAAAAAGTTAAGAAATTGATTGCTACGGATCTTTATAGCGCCTCTTCCAATTGGATTGGTGCTAGAACAAGTAATCCTAAACAATTTATTTTAGACCATGCACCATTTCCTATCGATACTGATCGACTTGATGCAGCTTATATGGATATGCGCTCGATAGAATACCCTAACGATACATTTGATTTTTGCTACTCTTCTTGTGCATTTGAGCATATTGCCGAGGATGACGCGGGTTTTCTTGAGCATTTGCTTGAGGTTAACCGTACTCTTAAGGAGGGTGGTGTTTATGCCATGACAACAGAGTTAACCTATAATGATGAGACGGTGCGGATACCGAATAACCATCTTTTCGAAATTAATCACCTGCTAGGTTTAATTCAAAGTTCTGGGCTACATGCAAAGCCCGTATTTAATGCCAAATTGTCAGAGAATATGCTTAATGAGCCCATGCCTTCTCCAGAGGATTTTGGGTTTAATTATGGCAAGCATTGGATTCCTCACGTGACGCTTCTCAGGCATGGTCGAATTTTTACATCCTGTATGCTCATCTTGAAAAAGGATAGTAATAGATTACCTGGCTTTCCCGTAATTGAGGGATTGGAGAAAAGCAAGGCGTTTGTTAGAAGAACATTGAACAAGCAAATTGAGAAAGTATGGAAGGATTGGCAATACATAAGCCCAACCCGGGGGGAAAAAGATAAATCTAATGCCATTATAGGACATGAGAATTTTATAAAAGATTCTCGGACTAAAAATGATTTTGTGTTTCATTCACCCTATTGTCTTTTTGGGGCGGGATCTGTAGAAATAAAGATAGATCTTTTTGCAGAAGATGGTAGGCAGCTTAATGTTAAGCTAGTTGAATTCAATGTTTATCCTTACGAAAGAGAAATTCTTACTGAAGAGACAGTGGAATTTGAACGCGGAAATGGAACTGGAAGTACAATAACACTTCGCTTTATAGCCAACCCAACAAAGACTTATGCTGTTTTAGGGCGTGGTGCAGGTTCTTTTCGCTCTATTACCATTCAAGCCAGAAAAAATAAAATTTTTCCATTTAAACCCTTTATGCTTGTCCCTCAAAATCGTTTCTATTTCATCCATATTCCAAAAACGGCGGGAACAACTCTGATCCCCTTGCTGGATGCCCGGTTTGACGCCGATGAGATTTGCCCGGCGCAGCTATGGCGGGAATTACTCACTTTGCATCAAGAATCTTTGCCTCGTTACCGCTTTTTCCGGGGGCATTTTGGCGCTGGCGGCTTAAAATCGTTTTTGCCGGAACTGCCATTTTATCTTACTATGTTGCGCCACCCTCTGCCGCTTACCTTTTCCACCTACAAATTCATATTACGGGAGCCGGGAACTCGGGTTCATCACTTAGTAAAAGAACGCAATATGACTTTTTCTGATTTCCTCGATTCTCCGGAAATGAGGAAAAAGGTCAATGATATGCAAGTCCGTCATCTTTCATTTGATCTTCAGCACGATCCCGATACAGGCCCGATTTTTTTATCTGCCGAGTCCCGATCCGCGGTAGATAAATGGATACAGGATCATGAGGTTGCCATATCCGCCGAGCAGCGTTTGGAGCGGGCCAAAAGGATGCTCCATGCCTGCACCTGGTTTGGCTTGGCGGAGCGCTTTGATGAATCCATGGCGCTCCTGAGTTGGACATTTGGTTGGCCGCCCCTGGGGCAGGTACAAAAGCTGCGGGTAGCGTCGGGCGGGTCAAATATTGACGATTTGCCGGAAGAGGTGCGGGAGAAGGTACTTGCTTGTAATGAATTGGATATAGCCCTGTACCGAGAGGCGGAGCGCCTTTTTCAGGATCGCCTGGCGGGCATGCTGAGTGATTTGATGCGTTACGCCCAGCCAGGGGAAGTCGTTTCTGGAACGTTTGCTAACAATCCGGCCTTGGTCAACCAGCTCCTCGACCGCCATTATCGGCATCATCTGGAAGCGCAGCCTTTATTAGCCCAGGAAAGTCTTTATCTTTCCCTCAAAGAGCCTTTATTAGGGTCTGGATGGCATAGGCGGGAGCGGGCGCCGGCCGATAACTCAACTTTTCGCTGGTCGGGTCCCGCAGCCGAATCTTTTATTGACTTGCCCCTGCAGGGTGGTCGGGATTGGGTGCTTGAATTCCGGATCGTCCATGCCCTAACACTGGATATCCTGGATAGTTTGCGGGTTACCGCCAATGGCACTCCCCTTGAACTGGAAATGACGGAGGGAACCAAGGAAACCACGGTAAGACGTTATCGAAGTCTAATTCCTGCCAAGGTTATTGCCAACAAGTCCTCTGGCCCCGTTCGATTAGTTTTCAAGGTAAACCGGACTCTTTCCCCCCAATCCCTTGATCCGGCCAACCCAGACGAGCGCCAGGTGGGCATTGCCCTCAATTGGATACGGGCCCAGCCCTTGCTGTAAAGTAATCAGGCATGAATTAAACTCTGGTTGCGTAGACTTTTATGTCAAGACAAGCTCCTCTTTTTATTACCGCCCGTTTTCGCAGCGGCTCCACCTTACTATGGCACATTTTTGATCAGGCCAGGGGTTATCATGCCTACTATGAACCTTGCCACGATAATTTGCTGGCCCATATTCGCCATACCTTGCCCATGGACTCTCACCAGGGCGTCCAAAGTTACTGGGACGCCTATCAAAATCAGCTACCCCTTATGGAAAGCGGACACCAGCCCGAATTTGGTCTTTCCCGGTTGTTACTGGAAGCCCATGAATCCTGGGACGAGCTCAAGCACTACCTTCAGTCCCTTGTCCAAGGCGCGGCGCCGGCGATTCCCGTGCTCCAATTTAACCGGATAGACTTCCGACTGCCCTGGATACGGACCCATTTTCCCCAGGCCAGGATTATCCACCTCCATCGGGATAGCCGCGATTCCTATTTCTCCATGGCTCGGCATCTGGAGCCGGAAGCAGCGGATAATCCGGAGCAAGGCCATGTATACGATTTGCTGGAATGGTCTGTCGCCTTGGCGGAATGTTTTCCTTTCCTGGCTGAACCGGGGATTCAATCCCTCTATGAGCGGCACTATTACTTTTGGAAACTAAGTTACCTTATGGGGCGCCGGTGCAGTGATTTATCCTTATCCTATGATGCAGATTTCCGGGATAATCCTAGTTTAGGTCTGGAAAAATTGTCCCAAGCAGGGTATCTAGATTCTCAGCAAATAGATGATTTGCACCCGCTGATCCAGTCGCAAGCCTCGGGCCAATGGGCGGAGAGATATTCTGAATCCTGGTTCCAGACCATAGAGGATCGCTGTGAACAAGTTCTTGATGAGCTGGGCCTTAATGCCCACTTTGGATTTTTTCCCTTGGTAGAAATAAAAAAGCGGTATGCCGCTTGGAGCCGTTATGAGGGCTTGCCTCTCAATGATCCTGCCCGCGGTCTGTTAATGGAATATTCGCGGCAACGCTCCGAGATAACTCGATTGCTATCCTTGGTCCGGAATGCTTCAAAGGACTAGCGCAGCCTGCCATGAACCACCCACAATTCATTCTGTTGCACGATTTCTTTGAAATTCGAGGAGGAGGCGAGCGGCTGGTGTTGCTTCTATGCCAGGAACTGGGACTGGATATCGGCTTTGGTTTTTGGCAAGAAACTTCTTATGGGCGGGAGGTGTTGGAGGGTCTCCGGGTTTTTGATCTTGCAGTAAACTCCCGCTTAATTGGATGGCGCACCCTAAAACATATTAAGGCATTCGAAAACAAGACTTCATTTCTGTCGCGATACCATACCGTCATTTATAGTGGTGTTGTGGCTCCCCTGGCGGTTAGGAATCACCAAAACGGACTTAATCTTTTTTATTGTCATACGCCGCCCCGGTTCATCTATGATAAAAAAGCATTTTTCCTCGCCCAAATTCCCTCCTGGCAACGCCCAGCGCTGCAATTTTTGATTGATTATCTGCAACCTCGCTATGAGGCGGCGGTGGCGGAAATGGATATCATTATCGCCAATTCCGAGAACGTCAAAAACCGTATTCATCATTACCTTGGCAAGCCTTCTACCGTTATTTATCCTCCTTGTGATGTGGAACGTTTTACCTGGGCTGGGCAGGACGATTACTATCTTTCTACCGCCAGGCTGGATTTCCTCAAGGGGGTGGATCTCATCATCAAGGCATTCCTCCAGATGAGCGACAAACGATTAATCATTGCCTCCAGTGGTCCTGAGTTTGACCGCCTGAGGCGTCTTGCCGGGGGGGCGGAAAATATTACTTTCACGGGCCTGGTGGATGAGGATAGGCTGAATCAATTGATAGGCCACTGCATTGCTACCCTTTATGTTCCGAAGGATGAAGATTTTGGCATGTCTCCGGTGGAATCCATGGCGGCGGGAAAACCTGTGATAGGAGCGGCGGGAGGGGGGCTGTTGGAGACTATTGTTGATGGGGAAACTGGTCTGTTGGTCGGCCCGGAACCCTCACCGGAAGATATTATCGCAGCGGTACGCGCTCTGACTCCCCGGCGTGCGCTGGAGATGCGGCAGGCGTGTGAAATGCAGGCGCGGAAATTTGATAAAAAAGTCTTTTTGGAAAAAATGCGCGAGGCCCTAGGGTAGGGCGGGAAAGCGCCATAGATAAAGGCTGACTTCGGCGGGATGCGCGACGCTTTCCCGCCCTACGTGCTCGGTGTGTGGGATTGTCCAGAAGTTCATGCCGCTGATAAAGCGCGTGGAGCGGTCAAAACCCCAAGGGCCGCGGCCTAGCCGCCGCTCGAGGACTGCTGAGAAATGCGAATTGGTCAGACTAGTCAGGTGAGGATGGATCGAGCCGCAGCTAGCCATGGCGAAACTCCAAGTGGTCCAGGCGACTCTGTTTGGTGTGCCCTTAGTGATATAAAGATATGATGAACCATGTTTTCTTTAACCCTAGGGAATAAGTAAGTTTTGAGACGGCTGCTTTACATTGGCGTCGCTCTCGGGGAAAATCTCTATAGGTGTATTTGGAACACCTAATAGCAATAAAACTTATAAGGATTTATTTTTTAGTTTCTTAAGATAAATTGTGGAGGAAGAAAAAATGCTAAAAAAAGCTCTGTTAACAGTAGCTAGCGCGGCTCTGATTTGTTCCTCGGGCTTATTGATGGCCGAGAGTCATGGTGATGTTGAGGCCGGCAAGGCGTACTATGCCCAGCACGGATGCGCGGCTTGCCACGGGCCGAAAGGGGAGAGCGTTAACCCCGCCATGTTCCCAAAATTGGCGGGCGATGAGGCTGCTTTCGTCTCTGAGCAACTCCATGCCTTCAAAAGTGGTGAGCGGAAAGGCGAAGGGCCTGGCGCTATTATGAACGCCAATGCGGCTTCTATGAGTGATGAGGACATCGCTAATGTAGCGGCCTTTATAGGCAGTCTCAAGTAAAAAAATTCGATTTTTCTGATATCAGGAGAGAAACGCCAGCGAATGCTGGCGTTTTTTTTGCCAAATCATCTTTATGTGCCTAAATTTTCAATCATTTTCTGTTCCGGCAAGGCTTGCGGTTTTGATACCGGCCCATAATGAAGCAGCGACCATTGATGGCATCGTGCGAGCGGCTAAAGAGCATTTGGGTGGAGATGTGGTAGTGATTGACGATGCCAGCACGGATGGAACCGCCCAAATTGCCCGCTCTGCTGGTGCTACCGTTTTACCCCTGAGTTGCAATCTGGGGGCTTGGGGCGCGACCCAAGCAGGGATTCGTTATGCGCTGAAAGCTAACTACCAGCAGGTAATGACGATGGATGCTGATGGCCAGCATCTCCCGGAATATCTTCCTTTACTGCTTACAACCTTAGTATCGGGGGAGGCAGATGTGGTGATCGGCGCTTGTACCGAGCGGGGTAGCCGTGCCCGGCAGCTTGCTTGGGGCTATTTTCGGAAGTTAACGGGACTGGGGATTGAGGATTTGACTTCCGGTTTTCGCGCCTATAACAAGGCCGCCATGAGGGTGTTGGCCGCCCCCGAGGCTACATTGCTCGATTATCAGGATGTGGGAGTGTTGCTGCTGCTGCGCTATGCCAGATTGCGCATTCAGGAGATTCCAGTGCCCATGCGCGAACGGGACCATGGCGGCTCACGGGTATTCCCTTCCTGGCTGGTGGTGGGGAAATACATGTTGCAAACCAGTCTTCTATGCCTAGCCAAGGTAGGCATGAATGGGAAGCGGCGGGTAGCCATGCAGCGATGATTGATTACCAATGGACCTCCACCCTGATTGGGCTGTTGATTGCCAGCCTGATTCTCTTCTTAGTGCGCCGCGATCATTTACATGGTCCCTATGCTGTGTGGTGGTTGGTGGTGGCCGCCATGGTCGTGGTGCTGGGCGTTTTCCCCCGCTTGTTCGATACAGTGGCGCCTTTGTTTGGCGTGGCTTACCCACCTATTCTGGCGGTGGTGTTGGGGATGGGGCTACTTCTGATTAAAATGCTAACCATGGACCTGGAGCGTTCCCGGCAGGAACGCAAGCTGCGCCGGTTGACTCAGCGGCTAGCGATGCTAGAGACGTTGTTGGAAAAAGTCCATCAGAGCCAGCTTGCTCAAGAGAAGGAAAAGGATATTGGAGGGGACGACAATCAGGGCCAGTAGAGGCAGTGAGGTAGGGCGGGAAAGTGTCGCCCATCCCACTATATAGATGGAGATTGACTTCGGCGGGATGGACGGTGTGCTCCATATTCCTAACTGCGGCTAGTCACGGCGAGGCTCCAACATGCAGGCTTGCAGTAACACCAGCACATAGAATAGCAGCAGGGGAACCCAGTGCAATAATATCCGGTTGATGCTGGTGTAGGATTCAGCCCAGGCAGCATTGTCGGTCAGAAAGAAAGTGCCGAAAATAACCACTAAGCCGCTGCCGATAAAGGTGAGGCCAATCAAGCGTTGGCGCCGGGCGATCATAAGGGGTATGGAAAGGGCCATTGCCGGAATGGCTAAGTACCAGAGAAGGTGCCAGTTATCCAGCACCAGCAGATTTTGCTGGAACGGCTCCCACCCTCCCTGAAGCGAAATCTCAAAATGTCCCAGGGACGGTATCTGGATGACTTCCGGGGTAAGCTGGAATTCCCCTATCCGAATGCCCCCGCTCACATACCAGATGGCAAGCAGCGCTACTCCTCCCGCCCCGGCCAATAGCCGTGTCCTGCAAGGGAGACAGGCGATGAGAAGGGGAGGCAGAAAAGTGAGCATCCAGATGAGTCCTTCCCGTTTGATGAAGGGGCAGGCGAGGGCTAGCAGCAGCGCCAGCCCGCCCTGCCAGGGATCACCGTTGCGCAGCCATTGCAAGAAGGCCATTCCAGCCAGGGAATAGGTGGCTGCGAGCCATAAATCGGCATAGCCGGCAAGGGCGGTATGGATATTGAGTAGCGGCAGGGAAAGCAGCAGGTAGGTGCCGAGCAGGCTCGCCAGGGGTACTAGGCCCCAAAGCCGGAGCTGGCCGTAGAAAGCGAGCCCCAGCGCGGCGGCGCAAAATAGCCAGGGCAAGTTGATTAAGGAGTCGTCCCATTGCTCCAGGGCCAGGCTGATCCAGAGCTGGATAAGGGACACGGTTTCGGGATAGGACCAGGCCGGCAAGGTATAGATGTCCCTGCTGGGGTGATGGAGCCAGGTGGCACTATCGACGAAAGGCACCAGTTCTTTTAGGGCAAACCATACTTGGGCCCGGGGTGCCCAGGTGGTCCAGGCATCCCAGGGATATAAGGGACGCCAAAGAATTTCCAGTCCCAGGTTAACAAAGCGGATAGCAAGCAGGGCAATTAGCAGGGCAAAAAGCCCTGTTTGCCAGGAATTCCAGGAATGGACGGCGCTGTTATCCACATAGCCATCATCTTTCCTGGTTTTTGTGCGGCTCACCCAAAATCCTAATAGAGTTAAGGCTAGGAGCAGACCCGCAAGGGGCCAAAATGCCTGTTTTAACCCTATTCCATCCCAAAGACGCATCATGAATGTGGTAGCCAGTGTGCCTAATAGATAGGCATAGCCCAGCACCAGGGGACCAGCGCCACGCGCGGTCCGCGGCCAGCCGATCCTTAACCAGGCTACGCCAAGGAGCCAGGGGAGAAAGAGAGCGGTTAAAAGTTGAAAAAGGATCATGGGTAGCGATGGTTTATTAGCTCAAGGATTTAAAAAAGGCGGTCAACGCATCAAGAGGTGCTTGCTGATCAAAGAGACGATTGCGCCGGGCAAGAATCCGCACTCGCAAGGCTTGGTTGGCTGCTTTGTCCCGGCCATACTGGAGGACTTTACGCACATAATCTCCGGCATCCTGGGCAACCAACTCAGGAAGTTCCAGCAAATTTAGCATGGCTGCGCTTTGCCGCCCCCGCATGTAGGTGCTGGGCAGAGCAATGAGAGGAAGCCCGGAACCCAGGGCATCCAGGGCAGTATTGCCCCCCGACCAATGGGGCGTATCCAGCATGAGATCGCAGCAGCGGTTGATTTGCAAATAGCGCGCGCGAGACGTAGTAGGCAGCAACAGCAGTTGGCGTTCTGGGTCAGCTCCCGCTTGGGTTAAGGCCGCCCCCAGGCGCGTCAGCAGTTTGTCCGTAACCCGGCGATCCTGACCGGTAAATAGTACCAACATTCCCTGCCTATCCTCGGCCAGCAACTGGGCTACCAGGGCATCGGCATCCGGATGAATTTTAAAGGGCGACTGGGGCAGGAGGTAGAGAGTGCGTTTCTCTGGCAGGCCAAGGTCGTTCCGGTCGGCGGGAGGGGGTTCAGGTGGGGCTGGGTAGCTAGTGCCTAGTCCCGGCAGGGACAGCAATCGCTCACGGTAATGGGTCCGAGCTTCGGGCGGCTCCATGGTGGCGCAGGAGAAGTAAATGTCCATGGTGGGCAGTCCGCTGGTGACAGGATGGCCCCAAGCACAGCCCTGAAACGGGGCTAAGCGAAGGGCGGCCAGCACCAGCAGCCGGGCATCCATGCCCAGCTCCGGGTAAATGAGGGCATCTAGCCGATCCGCCGCTATTTGGGCCGCGCAAGAGGCAAGGCGGCCGTCCAGGTAGCGGAATTTACTGGCTGAATCGGCCACGATCCGGGTATGGTGATCCCGCTTTGGGCCTAATTGGTAAACGATGACTTCAAAGCCCCCTCGCCCCAGGGCCTCCGGCCAGCGACCAAAGTAATGGCCTACCGTGCAGTCGCGAAAGGCGCTTGACACTAGGCCGATACGGCGCGGCCTGGAGTGCTTGCAGCGAACTGGGCTAGGGGCATCCAGGGCATGGCTGGCCCAATGATGGAGCCAATCACCGTAATCTCGCTGTAGGGAAGCATCATTCCCGCCTTGGTAAGCCAGGAAGAAGTTGGACCAGAGCAGATCTTCTAGCCACGGTGGACTTGCCGGTTGCCACTCCTTGAGGGCTTGCAGTTCTTTTCGGTACCGGCTCCGTGTGGTGGCCAGGTGCTGGCGATCATGGTAGACAACCGGCAGGGTGAGGGCCGCGCCTAGCCGTGCTTGCCAGGCATCGGGGTTGGCCGTCAGAATATGTTGGTAGACGGTCATGGCTTTTCGGGCCTCGCCGGCCCGGTCGAGGACGCGGGCAAAAGCTAACCATTGTTTTTCCTGAGCGCTGTGGCGCTTAAGCCAGCGGCGCAGCCATTGGGCTGCTTGCCAGTTTTCCCCATGGCGGCGAGCGAGAATCATAATGCGAGATATTAATGCCTTGGGGTCTGCGCTAATATTTTGTTGCCGCTCTAGCAACGCCCAGGCACGTTGCGGTTGATGGTAAAGCAGCCATTGTTCGGCCACACCCAGGGCAATCTCATCAGGGAGGGGAATATTTGTTAGGATAGCGAGCAATCCCAGTCCCGCGGGGTGTTGCTGGTTAGCGAGGAGGGCCCGCGCTAGCAGCAAACGGATTTCATGATCCCGCGGATCGAGGATGCTTGCCTGGCGGGCGCTGGCAACTGCGGCTTGGTTGTCTCCTTGCTGGAGTTGAGCGAGCACTAAATTGCGCCAGGCAAGCCGGTTACGGGGATCGAGTTCCAAGGCGCGCCGGAAATGAGCATGGGCCTGGGGCAGCATGACGTTCTCGAACAGGCGGGAGCCACAATTACTGTGGGCCATACTCAGGGTGGTTAATAGCTGTCTTTTGGGGCCGATAACCGCAAGCAGACGCTCTAGCCATTGGATAGCTGCGGTAAAATCTTTGTTTTGAAGGGCAGCATTGCCCAAGCCCAGGAGGGCAATTGAGTGATTAGGGTGTTTGGCCAGGATTTGGCGGTAGATTTGGGTGCCTTCCTGAACTCGGTTTGCGGCCTGTAATTGACGGGCTTTCGCTAGCAGCTTTTCTATGCCCATTTCTTGAGTAATATTCCTGTGTGGGCTTTTTAATTTGCTTATGTTAACGTCAATCTTGGATAGTGGTCCGAGAGCTTGTTAGGAGAAAAGGCAGGGCGGGATGGGATGCGCCACGTTTTCCGCCTGCGTGCTTTCAAATCTCTGCTCCGAACGTGGATTATATTAACCTTTATATTAGGCGGAGTCATAGCATGTGCGCGGCGTTCCTCAAAGAATCTCCTTCCAGGGCGGTTTTATCCCGGCTTCGGCCGGAGCGTGGGATATTGCGCCACCGTCAGGGATTCACATTGGTGGAGCTGTTGATTGCCATGACTTTGGTGGGGATGATTTTGGTCATTCTGTTCAGTGCTCTGCGGCTGTCGACCCGAAGCTGGGAAGCTACCGAGAAAAGGCTGGCGGCGGTAGAGAAAGTAAGAGCCATAGAAGGTTTGTTCCGGCGTCAGATTCGGGAGCAGAAATTGCTTTTCTACAGCGATCCTGAACGGGGCCAAGTCGCGACTTTTGCGGGTACCCCAAACACCATGCAATTTGTGGCGCCTCTCCTAACCCGCTTAGGTCTTGGTGGGCTTTATTGGATAATTTTTGAGGTTATTCAGGAGGGCGGCGAGTCTCGCCTGGTCATGCGTTGGTGGCCTTATCGGCCAGCGGGACAACAAGAAGTGGAGGAGCGAGAGGAGGAGGTATTGCTGAAAGCTGTAGAAACAGCCACCTTTTCCTATTTTGGCCGGGAGGTCGGGGGAACAATTCCTGAGTGGCGTGGGCACTGGGAAAATCCCCAGGAGCCACCCCAATTGGTTCGTGTGGAAGTCCATACCCAGAACGGGGCGTGGCCCGAGCTGGTGGTGCCTATTCGGACGGAGCCCTCCGAGGGCGGAATAGGAGGTGGCCTGGGGATGGGCGGACACCCCGCGATTGATTTTGGTTCTGACTCTTCGTTTCCTGGCGATGCTCAGCCTATCCCGGAGTAAACCCATGTGTAGGGAACATGGAATTGCCCTGATTATGGTGTTGTGGATGCTGACCTTGTTAGCTATTATCGCTGGCAGTTTTACTTACACCTTACGCATTGAATCCACCCTGGCCGTTAATGTGGTGGGGCGGGCGAAGGCCCGGGCTCTGGCGGAGGCGGGTATTGCCTATGCCGCTCTGGATATGCTTCGTCCTCTCCCCTTGCGCCGTTTTCCTCCTAATGGTGTCCCTTATCCGTGGAAATTTGGCACGGAAACCGTCATGATTTCTGTTCGGGATGTGGCCGGTTTGATTGATCTGAATACTGCCAGCCGGGAGTTGTTAGGCGGATTACTGATGGCGGCGGGCGTGCCCGCGGATGGGCAGAACCGCTTGCTGGATGCCATCGAGGATTGGCGTGATCCGGATGATATTCCTCTTGTGGAGGGGGCGGAAGATAAGGATTACCTTGCCGCGGGATTACCCTATGGCGCCAAGGACGGCCCTTTTGATGACGTTACGGAATTGCAGCAAGTTTTAGGGATTTCGTCGGCCTTGTATCAGCGCATGGCGCCGTCATTAACGGTTTATTCAGGGCAACCGGGGATCGATCCCACGGTAGCGCCAAGAGAAGTGCTGCTAGCGATACCAGGGGTAGATCTCCAATTAATTGAATCTTATCTTGAGGAACGAAGGGTGACGGCGGTCAGGGGAGACATACCGCCGCCATTGCCGCCTATTGGCGGGGGATATTTGGCCCAGGCGAGCGGTTTGGCGTATAGTGTGCGCGCTGAAGCTAAACCAAAAGAAGGAGGCGCCGCCGTTATAGAAGCGGTGATTGCTCTCGGTTCCGGTGCGGGAGGTTTTATCCCTAATTCGTCCATACTCCAATGGCGGGAAAACCTATAACTATCCTGATATTGAGATCGGTTTCAAGTGCGAGCATCCCCTGCCGAATATACTCAGAACAGAATGTTTTTCCTGGCGGTATAACGATGCCAGAGGCCACTATGCAGGAACATATTTCAATAAGAATTTTGGCAAGAACAGGGCTGGTTTCGTGCGGTTCAACCGCTCCCGTGAAGCGGAAAATAGTGTTGTATGCACGAAGAGTCTAAAGATCTGCTTGCCTGCTTTGTTTTTATCAGCAAGCGCTTTTAAAAAAGGAAGCCATGGGTAAGGATATATCCCGATGAGCGCCACCAAGCGCCAGGCAAAGCACCAAGGGAAAGGCACTCAGATCTTTTCTAAAGAGATAGTGTCGTCTCTGAATATTAGTAGTTTCCTCGATTGGTGGGGACAAGGATTACTAGGTTGCCTCCCCCGGCGGGTGCGACAGTGGTTTTGGCGCGAGACCACGAGCGTGGTGCTGGAGCCCCAGGGAAGTGGTGTGCGGGTTCAGCGGGAGCGAGGCGAATCCAAGGAAAATCTCGGCTTTTACGAGGGTGCGGCCCAGTGGGATAAAATCCTTGGGGAGGAGGATACGGTCCTGGTATTCCGCCTGCCACCAAGGCAGGTACTGTCCAAGTCTCTGGTGCTGCCTAGCGCGGCGGAAGAGAATTTACGCCAAGTGTTGGCCTTTGAAATGGAACGCCACACGCCTTTTACCGCCAATCAAGTTTACTACGATTTTGCAATCAGGGAACGTAATTTGGCCGCGCGTCGGATAACCGTCAGCTTGATTGTCGTGCCCCGGCGTATCCTGGACGAGTGGCTGGAGCGGTTATCCCACTGGGGACTCCAGCCTGCTGTGGTCGATGTGGCAGGTGCAGATAGGGGACAAACTAATCTGTTGCCAGAAGAAAAACGCACCTCTAAAGTCAGGCCCTTGCCGCGCCTTAATATGGGGCTCGGTTTGGTGCTACTTCTCCTGGTGGCAGGGGCTATCCTGCTGCCCCTATGGCAAGCACGCACGGTAGTGATTGAGCTGATGCCCCAGGTTGCAGCCGCCCAGCAAAAGGCGGAATCCGTGATGGCTATTCGCCAGCAACTGGAGAAAGTGGTCGAGGCTTCGGCATTTTTAGGGAAGGAAAAACAGGAATACCCCTCAGCGGTTGAACTTCTCTATGAGCTTACCCGTATTCTGCCGGATAATGTGTGGCTTCAGCAGCTTACTTTTTCAAGAGGGAAAGCGGAACTGGATATCCGGGGGGAAGCCGCTGAGGCCTCGGCCCTTATTGCCTTATTAGAGGTCTCTCCTTATTTTCAGAGCGTTCAATTCCGTTCCCCCGTCACCACCAACGCCAGGACGGGGCGAGACCGCTTCCATATTACCGCCCAGATCCCTAAGTTGGAGGGACTGCCTTTGCCATGAACCTTCATTTGTCGGAGAAAGGGCATTGCGCCGCAGCTGTGGGATTATTATTGTTGGTTTTATTGATGGCTTATTTTGTTTTGATTCAGCCCGTCATTGCCAAGCATGGGTTTTATCATGAAAATATCGCTTCCATGCAACAGCGGCTTGCAAGATACAACCAGATTATCGCTAGCAGGCCGACCCTGGAAGCCAGACTAAAGCAATTGCAGCGAAAGCAAGCCGCCAATGCCTATTATTTGGAGCAACAGTCTGCTCCCCTGGCGGCTACTGAGCTGCGCCGGCGGGTTAAGGCGGTGGTGGAGTCCAGTGGGGGCGTGCTCACTAGCACGCAAAGCTTACCGGTGGTTGAAAATGAACTTTTTCCAAAGGTCGGAATTAGGGTTCGAATGACCGGCGATACCGAAATTTTGCAGAAAGTTTTATATGATTTGGAAGCTTCCCGGCCCCTGTTATTCGTGGATGATCTTCAGGTCCGTAGCCGCCAGATCCGGCGCCGCAGCCGCCATGATCGGCGTACCATCATTGAAGAGACCCAGTTAACGATTAGTTTCGAGCTCTACGGCTATATGCGGGGGAATAGTGCGGTCAGCGGCGCCTAATCACCGGGCGTTGGCATTCTTGCTCGCTGGATTATGTCTCTTGGTGGTGGTGGTGATTGCCCTGGAGGCCAGGTATCCCTTCCAACTTGAGCAGGAAGAGAGAATCGCTCCTGCCAATCCAAATTTGGCGGATCTGGTGCCTACCCAGGAGCGGGGTGAGGAAATCGCCCTGCCCCCTTTGGGTAACTACGAAGAAATCGTAGCCCGCCCCCTTTTCCGGCCTAGTCGGCGTCCCCCCGATCCTGAGAAAGCCGCGGCTGAGGAAGCCCGGAAGAAAGCCATGGAAGAAGCCGAGCGGCTAAAAAGCCATGTCAAGGATCTTTTTATCTTGAGTGGAGTAGTCGTGACGGCCGAAAAAACCGTGGCGTTGCTACAGGATATTAAAAATAATAAAAGCCTGCGGGTGAGTGAAGGGGAAAAACTGGAAGGTTGGAAAGTGCAGCAAATTTTCCCCAACCGGGTGCTGTTCAGGGACGATGGCCGCTCGGAAACTTTGGAACTCATTCGGAATTTTGAGTCAACAGAGCGAAAGCCCCCGCGCCGGAGACGGGCGGTGCGGCGCTCAAACCATCGATGAGATGGGCGGATAAGTCCGGTGGTTTGCTGCGGTCATAAAAAAAGCATAGGCGGTGAGCTTACATTTTAAACTAGGGAAGGTTCCCATCAATACAATAGAGACGAATTGTCAGCGGAGAAGATAGAAAGCTCGTCTGCCACAGCGCGGGAAAATAGTTACTTAGGGGGATTAAGTTGCGGGAACAGAAAAAAAGCGGACAGCCCACATGGGCCTGGTGGATCATCCTTTTAGGGGCGGGTGTTCTGGTTGCTTGCGCGACTCAGCCATCTGGCTCCGGGTCGGCTAATGAGCCTTCCCCCGCTGCCATTTCTGCCTCGGAAGATGCTCCGTCTGTGGCCAAAAGCGCCAAGATCGAAGCAACGCCAGCCGCCGAAGAGGAAGAGGTGAAGCCGGAGAGTGATGAAGTCTATCCGGGAAGTAATCATTTCATTAACCGCGAGGCGGCGAGCAAGCCCCGGACTTTCCAGGTGCGGGAAGGTGCTATTCTCCTCAACTTTGAGAATACTGATATCCGCGAGGTGGTCAAAACCATACTGGGCGATATTTTGGAGGAAAATTACGTCATTGATAGAGCGGTGCAGGGAACGGTAACCGTCCAGACTGGCCGCCCTCTGCCCAAGGACGCCTTAATGCCGACTCTGGAAACGCTGCTGCGGCTAAACAATGCAGCCTTAATCCAGGCCGAGGGATTGAATAAAATAGTGCCCCTCAATCAGGCTGTTCAAGGCAACCTCTCGCCCCGCCTAAGCAGAGCGAAATCTACTGTGGGCTACGACGTGCGGATCATGCCCCTGGACTATATTGGGGCTGGAGAGATGGAGAAGATTCTTGAGCCTTTTGTCCCCAAAGATGGGTTAGTCCGGGTCGATCCCGCCCGGAATTTGCTTATCCTGGCCGGCACGGCAAAAGAGTTGGACCAATGGCAGGAGACCATCGATATCTTTGATGTCAATTGGCTAGAGGGGATGTCCGTTGGTCTCTATCGGCTAGAGTATACGGATGCCGAGCTGCTGGTAAATGAATTAAATATAGTGATGGGGCCCGAGGCAACAACCCCCTTGGCGGGTATGTTCCGTTTTATACCCATTGAACGTCTCAACGGGATTTTAGTGGTCACCTCCCAGTCCCAGTATCTGAAGGAAGCCAAAACCTGGATAGAGCGGCTGGACCAGGGAGAAGATACGGAGAGCGAACGGCTTTATGTCTATCCGGTTCAGCACGGCCGGGCGGATCATCTAGCGGCTTTGCTGCAATCCGCCTTTGGGCTGGAAGGCGGGGGTGGGATTTCCTCGGCCCGGGTGGCGCCGGGCCAGCAGGCAGTGGGATTGTTCTCATCTTCCCGGGGAGGCAGCGGGGGGTTTGGGTCATCCCGGGGTGGCGGCTTTGGCGGCGGGGGTTTCGGGTCATCCCGGGGTGGTGGGGGGTTTGGTGGCGGCACCCTGGGCTCATCACGGGGCGGCGTTGGTTCCTCCCAGATGGGCGGGTTGAGGGGATTCAAGGCGTCTCGGGGGGCAGCTCCTGACGCTTCTCAGGAGGAAGAGCTGCGGGCGTTTCAGGCGAGTACCGAAAACGCGACTGAATCCCCCCAGGCATCTGGCTCCGCGGCCGGGGGTATTAAGTTTACGCTTCCTGGCGCTAAGGATGATGAGGATAAGAAACCCGAGGTGCGGGTTATCCCCGACGTGGAAAATAATACCTTACTGATTTCCGCCCCTCCGCCTGTTTACGAAAAAATACTGGTAGCCCTCCATCAGTTGGATATTCCTCCCCGCCAGGTGCTAGTGGAGGCTACCATTGCAGAAGTGACCCTCACGGATGATCTGCAATATGGGGTCCGCTGGTTTTTCGAGAACACGGGAGTTAAGGACTACCTTGGCAGGGGTGCTTTGACAGCAGCGATCCCGGGAACGTCAACCTTTACCTATGGGTTGTTCGATGCTGCGGGCGCGGCGCGTATTGTGCTCGATACTTTGTCTAGTCAAACCAAGGTAAAGGTGCTCTCCTCGCCCCAATTGCTGGTTCTGGATAACCAAACGGCGGAAATACGAGTAGGGGACCAGATCCCTATACAAACAGGTTCAACCATTGGTATAGGAGGTAATTCAACCACCCGAATACAGTTCCGGGATACGGGCGTATTGCTGACCGTTACCCCCCGGGTTAATGCGGGTGGCCGGGTCACCATGGAACTTACCCAGGAAGTGACCGATGTGGGGGGTACTAAGTTGCCTACCAGCGCCGCTCCCTCGGGCGACGGCGATGATGATAATAATAATCAAACGGTAGGCAACAATCCGACTTTCTTGCAACGAAGTTTCCGGAGTGTGGTGACGGTGCAAAGCGGCGATACTATTGTGCTGGGGGGCTTGATCCGGGACAATGAGCGGTTTTCTGACAGCGGCTTGCCATTTCTTCATAAATTGCCCCTCATCGGCCCTCTTTTCGGCGCTACGGCAAAAAGCAAGTCGCGCACCGAGCTGATTGTGTTGATGACTCCCCGGGTGGTACGTAATCAATACGAAGCCCGCCTGGTGACCGAGGAGTTCCGCGAGAAGCTGAGGAATGCCTCGGACGTGGCGGAGGAAATGGGAGGGATCGCCCCTATAGCTATTCCCCGAAAGGAAAATAAGGAAAAACCGTCGCCTTCTGCCGACAAAAATGACGTGAAACCTTGATTTTTCTTTGCGGAAAAAAACTGAAGGGGTGATAATGATCACCCATCTGACAGACAGGCAGGATTGCAATGCAGGTTCATAAACGACATGCTTTTACCGCTTGGGAGTACCATCAGATGGCTGCGGTCGGTATCCTCCGGGAAGACGACCGGGTAGAATTGTGGGATGGGGAAATTCTGGAGATGAGTCCTATTGGGAGCCGTCATGCGGCCACGGTGGATCGCCTTACGGCTTGGCTGAGTCGGGAACTGGGAGGGCGGGCGATTGTCCGGGTCCAAAGCCCCATAGGGCTTTCCCGCTATTCGGAACCCCAGCCCGATTTGGTTCTGCTCAAGCCACGCCCGGATTTCTACGCCAGCGCCCATCCGGGTCCGGGAGATGTGTGGCTGCTCTTGGAAGTGGCGGAAAGCTCCCTAGAGTATGATCGGGATTTCAAGTTGCCCCGCTATGCCGAAGCCGGTATTGTAGAGAGTTGGATCGTGGATCTTCCAGGGCAGCGGCTTTGGGTTTACCAACAGCCTGTGGGAAGAAATTATCAATCTATGCGGGAATATGAACCTAGCGATAGCCTTAGTCCCCAGGCGTTTCCTTCGGCTTCCTTGGCCCTTCGAGAGATCTTGGAATGTGGCTGAGTGGGGAGGAATGTAAATGGCATGAATAGTGCTTATTAATTATCTGGTAGCCATCAATCATTTGATTTTGTTGTTCTAGTGCAACATTTTGTGTTTTTTGTTTCATTTTAACAAAAAAAGCTTACAATTGAGTATTGAAGTTGCTTGCTAAGGGAGTTATCCTCTGCTAGGCGAAAGTTAGCGTTCAGGATAAAAAGTGACTTCTAACTCTTTGGAATTAAACATAGATGTTGAATGACTCCCTCGCAATTGTGCGAAGTGAAACGGCGCATCAAGCGCGAGGGCCAAGATTGTTTGCGTTTCGCCATGAATTCGCGCTAGCATGCGCTTGTTCACGGAACCTAGGGTGGGGAGCACCCGAAGTGAAAGCGCGAGGAGCAGCAAACCAACGGAGGCCAAGGAAACCCCTTCGCCGACGGCTGCGAGGAACCGCGAATTCTCCAGGCGGATGAAGTTTTGTAGGCACAAAACTGCTACCAGTCATGGCGAAACTCCAAGTATCCAAGTTAGATGATAAAAGGAAAAACTACAATAACAGAGGGAGCGTTTAAGTTCTTGCAAGTTTTATTTTATTGGACTGGCGGATTTTCCCGCTCCAGTCGAAATACCGGGTTAACGCTGTTTTTTCTTACGTGGGTGATCGCCGGATTAGGTGGTTGTAGTTCACCTCCCCCTGAAGAGGTGGTAGGGCAGCGGGCCGTTGAACGCTGGCAGGCCCTTGCCCAGAGGGATATGGAGAAAGCCTATAGTTATCTGAGTCCGGGGTACCGAGCGGTGAACTCGCTGGAACTTTACCAGGCCCGTATCGGCGATAAGGTCCAATGGAAGGGAGCCACGGTGAAGAAGATTGCCTGCGCTGATAACACCTGTGATGTCACGCTTACCCTCCGCTACCGCTATGCCACCCCGCCCACGGGTAGTCACTACGAAGGAGAAAGACCCATTAAGGAAAAATGGACCCAGACGGAAGATCAGTGGTGGCTGCTGCCAGAAGATTAAATCAAAGGCTGCAGGGTTTTATTGATTTTATGGGGAGAATTTTGAAAAATCAATTGCTTTAGGCAAAGTATTAAGCTAATTTCTTAAGTTCCGATATCAGTCCTGTTCGGTGCTATTTGACACTAAATATAGAAAAGGAGAATGCGATGAGAAAAACGAAATTGGCCACGGCCGTTTCGCTGGCAATTGCCGGTTCCGCCGGTATGCTGAACACCGCCCAGGCGGTGAATGTCAACCCCGATGGCTTGGGAGAAGTGTTGCTTTTTTGACCCTGATTTTGGTTTCCCTTTCCACACTGATCCAGGAACCTTACTGCCCGGTCTTCAAACTGCGGATACCGTTAGCACTGTTTTTGTGTCCCAGCAGGGGGCCACCAATGTACCCACGGTAGTAAACTCAACTTGGGTTAATGGGCTTGATGCCACCAGTTCAGTGCTGATGCATAATGCGGTCATGAACTATTTTGTGACCAATGAGTCCATTGGCGCGGGCACCGACTGGGTCATCACCTTCCCCACCAAGCGTTTCCATATCCAGACTGCAATCCCTACCCCTCCGTTTACCGAAACTTTCACGGCGGATGGCGCCTGTGAGCCGGTGGGGCTGGCCATTTGGAACCGGGAAGAGCGAGCCCAGACAGGGGGGCTGGACTTTTCGCCCCAGCCGCCGGGAGGCAATGCCCTGTGCTGGGAAACTAATGTCATTACCTTTAACAATAGTAGTGTCTTGGGTTCCGCGTTAGAGTTGAATGTGGATACCTCCTCGGTGGGACCTGATGGTTGGATGCGACTTTCCTTTGTTAATAGTATTGATGATGACCATCAACTAGCCAGCCTTGAAGGCAATACCTTTTTCGGCTTGCCGGCGATTGGCTTCGCCACCCAGGAATATGTTAATGGGGTGGATCAGGCGGGTGTGCTGATTAACTATGGGGGTATGTTTGACCATGCCTTTAGCCGGCAGATTTCAGGCTCGGGAACTTAATCCTAGCAGCCTAGCTGCGTTTTTGTTGCTGTTTTAACGAAAAATGGGCGGGCCGGTCAGGTCCGCCCATTTTTTTATGGAGTCTTGGGTCATGAAAAGTGAGAGATTGGCTAGGGTTTTCGCCTTAAGGAAATGCTACCATAGCCGCTAACCTGGGCTAGTAGGAGATCACCATGCCGGTCCCATGGTTCATATGGGATGATAAAATCATCCGGCAAGAGATGTACGGTTTTTGAGACAATGAGGGCGATAAATTGAGATTGCCCGTTATCATGGAGATGATAAGATGAAAAGTCGCTATTTTTTAGCTCTGGCGGCCTTGGTAGCGGCCCAGAGCAGCAGTGGGTTTACCGTGATTCTGGATGGGGACGAATACCGAGGCGTCAATAATATTGAAATTGTGGCGGATGAATCTTCCCCGACCCCACCAACTCCACCCACAGAGCCGGTTGATCCGCCTTTCACCCCGGACCCGGACCCTAATACGCCGCCTGTTCCCAATGACTGTCCCGTTCCTGCGGGATTAACGGTGTTGGAGGAAAACATACCTAAAGTCCTTACTACTTTTAAAATCAGACGGAATCAAGCTGTTGCCCTGGCTTTTGATGAGCAGCATTTCCGTCACGGCCGGGGACAGATACAGTTTACAGAGAATACTCAAGGCCCTAGTCCTGTTAAATGGGCGGTAATTAGCAGTTGTCCAGGGGACTTTACGGTGGTACCGGGTTGTAGTAAGGAAGCCTTGACTGATCGGATTTTGGTGGATTTCACCGGGCGGTTCAAGGGGAATCCCAAGGTTTGCAGCCTGGAGCCAGGCGAAACCTATTATTTCAATATCCGCCATTTTGATATGACAATTGGGCGAGATTCTTGCCCGAAGGGTAAGACCTGCGCCTTGTATGTCCGGCCCTAGTCTCTGGAAAAAACGGGGTAAGTAGAGAGTTTCTTTCACTCCTTGTCCCTGTTGTCAACAACCTGCCCCAAGTATTTGGGGCAGGTTTTTTTATGCACAAGTTTTTTAGAGCCGTAGGGCGGGAAAGCGGAGCGCATCCCGCCATGAATAGAATTTGATTTCGGCGGGATGCGCTGCGCTTTCCCGCCCTACAACGCTTTCTCTACCGACTATAGCAGGTTAAAATATAAATAATTCCAGGCTGGCAGAGGAAGAAGTCCTATTCCAGTCCTTGATAACTATTTTCCTCTGATATTCCCACGGCGGTTTATTATGACTCACCCTAACGAAGACTATTACGCTTGGACGCAAGAGACCATCGAGAAGCTACGCCAAGGGAGATTGAATGAAGTGAACACGGAGGTTTTGATTGAGGAACTGGAGGACATGGGCAGAAGCGAGCGTAGGGGGATTGAAAGCCGTTTAAGTGTGCTGCTAATGCACCTGCTCAAGTGGCGGTATCAGCCGGATAGGCGAGGCCATAGTGGGCGGGCAACGATTAAAGAGCAGCGGTTACGGGTAACACGCCTCTTGAAAGATAATCCAAGCCTTCAGTCTCAATTCTCAACAATCAACGCGGAAGCTTATGAAAGCGCCGTGCTTAGAGCAGTAGCAGAAACCAATAAGCCTGAAACCACCTTCCCTAGCACCTTCGAGCAAACAGGCTGGCCCTTGGAACAAGTGCTAGACAGGGATTTTTATCCCAATAATGTTTAGCTAAAAATCTCTGAGCAATAAAGTGAGTAGGGCGGGAAAGCGTAGCGCATCCCGCCATGAAGGGCTGCCACTTGGGTTTAGCAGTAAAATGAGGCATTATGAAATTGAATAAAAGCTAACAACCAAGGGTGATAATGTCTATGCAGGTTGGATTTAAAAGTGGAATCACATCAATCCTAATTTTGTCCGCACTGGTGGCTTTCAGCGCAAGGGCGGCGGAGCCAGAGGAAGAGGTACTGATTCAGTATAAGGATGTGGTGGTGACACCGGCGGATTTTCAAGCGGAGTTGGAAACGATACCGGAACAATACCGGGCCAATGTGGCCGCCAGCGGGGAGCGTATTCACCAATTACTGGACAAAATATTCGTCTACCGGGTGCTGGCCAGGGAAGCCCAGGAACAGGGTCTGGACCAAAACCCTGAAGTCCAACAGGAACTCAAGCTGGAGAAGGAAGAAATTCTAGGCAAGGCCCGCCTCCGGCAGTTGCGACAGCAAGCCCTGGCGGACAATCCGGATTTCGAGACCCTGGCTCGGGAGCGTTATCAGGCTAACCCGGAAAAATACCAGCAGCCGGAGCGAGTAAAAGTCTCCCACATTCTAATCAAGACCGAAGAGCGTTCCGAGGAAGAAGCCAAGAAACTGGCGGAGAAAGTCCGCCAACTAGCCCTCACGGAAGAAAAGCCCTTTTCGGAATTGGCCCTTGAGTATTCGGAAGACCCTTCTCTTGAAAAAAATAAAGGGGATTTAGGATTTATCGTTAAGGGCGTGACCACCAAGCCCTTTGAGGAGGCCGCCTTTGCCCTGGAACAACCGGGAGAGATTAGCCCGGTCGTGAAAAGCCGGTTTGGATTTCATATTATCCGCCTGGAGGAACGGCAAGCCCCAAAAACGAAATCTTTTGAAGAGGTTAAGGAAAGATTGGTGGAGAAAATTAGAGAAACCCACTTGAACCAGGTGGTGCAAACTCATCTCAATCAAATCCGCAATGCCGAAGGCATCCAGATGAATCGGGAAGCCTGGCAAAAGCTGAAGCCAACACCTTCCGCCCATTAAATTCTCAATCCGTAGGGCGGGAAAGCGTTAGCGCATCCCGCCTTTAAGGTTATTCCATGGATAAGTAACGGAGTCCGTGCCGCCTTTCGCCACCTTGCGCAATTTAATTATACTGCTCCTATGCCTCGATATCTCCGCGCTTGCGTTCCCGGCGGGACTTTCTTCTTTACCGTGGCCTTGCTGGAGCGGCAAAGCCACCTGCTGACTGAGCATATCGACGATTTACGCCTTGCCTTCGCCGATGCGCGTCGGCGTCGGCCTTTTACCATCGAGGCTATTGTTATCCTGCCCGATCATCTCCATTGCCTCTGGACGCTTCCCCCTGGCGATAGTGATTTTTCGGTGCGCTGGCACGATATCAAAGCCCGTTTCTCCGCCCGGATTCCTCCAGGCGAGAGGCTTTCGGCACGCCGCCTGAAAAAGAGCGAACGGGGCATCTGGCAGCGACGATTTTGGGAGCACGTCATCCGCGATGAGCGAGATTTCTGGCTTCATGGGGATTACATTCATTATAACCCGGTTAAGCATGGCCATACGGAAAAAGCCGCCGATTGGCCCTATTCCAGTTTCCAGCGTTTTGTGCAACGGGGTTTTTATCCGTTGAATTGGGCGGCAAGCGAGAAAGTATGTGATTTGACCATGGAATGACCTTGATGGCGGGATGCGCTTCGCTTTCCCGCCCTACGCAAAATTATCTGGAGTTAGTTGATAATGACGATTTACTTCCGTATTGCGCTGTTTGTCTGGCTGATTTTTGGGGGCGGTTTGGGGCTTGCCCGGGAGGGCCCGCCGGCGGCGGCAATTGCCAGCGCCCATCCCCTGGCTACCCAGGCAGGCCATGAGGTGCTGGCGGCGGGAGGGAATGCCTTTGATGCGGCTGTGGCGGTCAGCGCAGCCCTGGCGGTGGTGGAGCCCTATAGTTCGGGATTGGGTGGAGGTGGCTTTTGGTTGCTTCATCTTGCCAAGGAGGGCACCGATGTCATGCTTGACGGCCGGGAGCGGGCGCCCTTGGCGGCAACCGCCCGGATGTATCTGGATGAAACCGGCGCATTGATTCAGGGGGCCTCCATCGATGGACCCCTAGCGGCGGCCATCCCTGGCCAGCCGGCGGCTTTGGCCCATTTGGCGGAGCATTATGGCCGTTTATCCCTTGCTAAAACCTTGGCGCCGGCCATGGGTTATGCTCGGGAAGGATTTGAGGTAGATAAGCCTTACCGCCGCCGGGCGGCTTTTCGACTCCCGGTGCTTAAACGCTGGCCCGCCGCCGGTCAGGTATTCCTGGCCGATGGAAAAGTCCCCGTCCTGGGGGCGCGGATTAAGCAACCGGCTTTGGCGGCGACCCTGGAAGCCCTTGCCCAACGGGGCGCGGCGGGTTTTTACCAGGGGCCGGTGGCGGAAGCCCTGGTGGCGGGGGTGCGAGCCGCGGGCGGAATCTGGAGTCGGGAAGATTTGGCTCAATATCAAGTGGTGGAAAGAGCGCCGGTGCGGGGCCAGTACCGGGGCTTTAAAATTATCTCCGCTAGCCCGCCTTCCTCGGGGGGCATTGCCTTATTAACGATGCTGAATATTCTGGCCGAGGAGGATCTTTCCACCCTGCCGGCCGCTACTCGCACCCATCTGATTATCGAGGCCATGCGCCGGGCTTACCGGGACCGGGCGCAGTATCTGGGCGATCCGGATTTTGTGGATGTTCCTGTGCAAAGGTTGACTCATCCCTATTATGGCGCTGGCCTGCGGGCCGGTATTCGCCTGGATCGGGCCACGTCCAGTGCTGATCTTCCCGGTATTCAGAGTCAAGATAGTGGACCCCATACGACGCATTTTTCTGTTATCGACCGGGAAGGAAATCGGGTTGCCGCCACGCTCAGTATCAATTACCCTTTCGGCTCGGGTTTCATGCCGCCCGGCACGGGAGTTCTGCTCAATGATGAGATGGACGACTTTGCGGCCGCACCTGGCGTGCCTAATGTCTATGGCCTGATTGGCAGCCAGGCGAATGCCATAGCGCCGGGGAAAAGGCCCTTATCGAGCATGACTCCCACCTTCGTGGAGAACGAACAGGGGGTGTTGGTATTGGGAACGCCAGGGGGGAGCCGTATTATCACCATGGTGTTACTCGGAGTTCTGGAGCACGTGGCGGGGGCGGATTTAACCCACCTGGTTTCCCAGCCTCGCTTTCACCATCAGTATTTTCCTGATGAGGTGGAATATGAACCCCAGGCTTTTGCTGGAGAGCTTGTCAAAGACTTGCAAGCTCTGGGGCATTCCCTGTCGCCCCGTGAACGGCCCTGGGGGAATATGCAGGCGGTATTTTGGGACCGGGCGCGGAAGCGGGTTAAGGCGGCCAGTGATCCGCGGGGTGTGGGAGAGGCGGTGGTCCGCTGAGAAGTAGTAGCGGGACCACCGGACCGGTTTAAAATCAGCCCGTATTGCGCATCCCAGCCGCGATGGCATTGATAGAACGGAGCAGAGGATCAAGCCATGCTTCCCGCTCCTCGGGAGTGATTCGTGGATCGCGGGTGCGTTTAAGAAGAGTGAGTTGGATATGATTGAGGGGGTCCAGGTAGGGGTCCCGGCGTTGCAAGGACAGAGCCAGGGGAGGGTTCTCCTCCAGCAGGGTGTGGGCCCCCACGATATGGAGCACCTGGGTGACCGTGCGTTGGTACTCCGCGCTGAGCAGGGCAAAGATTTTCTGTCCCGTTTCTGGATCTAGGCACAAGCCGGCATATTGCTGAGCGATATGCAACTCGGCCTTGGCCAGGGACATTTGGGTATTGCTGAGCAGGGCACGGAAATAGGGCCACTCTTCATACATGGTTTGGAGTTTTGCGAGCCGATCGGGCGCGCCAGCCCGCCATTTTTCCAAGGCGCTGCCGATACCATACCAGGCGGGAAAAGTATGCCGGGCCTGGGCCCAGCCAAAGACCCAGGGGATAGCCCGGACTGAGTTCTTGGAACGATCTCCTTTTTTCCGGTGGGGGGGGCGGGAGCCAATGTTCAACAGACCAATTTCATTGACCGGGGTGGCTTCATAGAAATAATCTTGAAAGCCGGACGTTTGTTCCGTGAATTCCCGGTAAGTCTGCTCCCCTGTTTCCACTAAAGAGTCTATGATACCGAGATAATCACGCTTTTCTTCCTGGGGAGGTTGGACGAGGCAGGTGCTGGCCTTAATCAGGCCACTGATACCCATGTTGAGTTCATAAATCGCGGTCTCGGGGTTACTGTAGCGGGAGGAGAGGACTTCTCCCTGTTCCGTGAACTTGATTTGACCGTGGACAGTCCCCTGGGGTTGGGACAGGATAGCGTCAAAAGTTGGGCCACCGCCCCGGCCAATGGTCCCGCCCCGGCCATGGAAGATACGACAATCCACCCCCCGGCTATCGGTGAGCCCGGTTACCTTTTTCTGGGCGTCATACAGTTTCCAGGAGGAAGCCAGGATACCGCCGTCCTTGCAGGAATCTGAGTAGCCAATCATGACTTCTTGCTGGTTGCCGGCGGCCTGTAGTAAGGCTCGATAGCTGGGATCATCAAGCAGGGCGGTCATGACCGGCTCGATATGCTCTAAATCCTCGATGGTTTCAAACAGGGGAGAGATTTGCAGACCACAATGCCATTGACCCCGCCGACGTCCAGCGAGGCCAGCAAGATAGCCTAGATACATGACCTCCATGACATGACTGGCGGCATGGGTCATGGAAATCACATAATGACCGAAAACTCGGGGGCTGACCTCTTGGCGCATTTGCGCCATGACGTGAAAGAGATCCAGTGTTTCCCGGGTAGCGGGGGTAAGCCGCTCCCGCTGGATGGTGGTTTCTTCTTCGCGGGCGAGTTGTTCGGAAAGGAGCCCTAGCCGTTCAGTTTCGGAAAGATCGAGATAGCTGGGATGCAGGTCGAGGTGTTTGACTAATTCCGCTACTGCTTCCGTATGACGGCCTGATTCCTGGCGAACATCCAGTTTGAGGAGGTAAAAGCCAAAACTTTCTACTAGGCGAATCAGATCTTGCAATTCCCCTGCGGCAATGTTGCCGTCACCATGGCTGCTCAGGCTGTCGCGAAGGAGGCAGAGATCCTCAAGAAATTTTTCCTCGGAAGGATAACCGACGCCTTGAGGGGGGGTGGGCTGGATTTCTGGCAGGAGATATCGTTCCACGGCCCGTAAGTTATCCATCAGGCGGTAGCGCATCAGGTAGAGTTTGCGCCGGTAAGGTTCGCGGCTAAAGCGGTCGGGATCGCCTCGAAAGGTCTCCGGGCAATCGCTCAAATCTTGGTTAATGCTTTCAGTCAGGGCCGTTGAGGGCCTGATGAGAGGAATGGAATGGGTGAGAATGCGCGTTAATTTAGTAATGCAGGCGATATAATGCTGTAGGGCCATCCGCATTTGCAGCCGTACGGCCATGGCGGTGACTTCCGGCGTGACATTGGGGTTGCCATCCCGGTCTCCGCCAATCCAGGAGCCAAAGTGTAAAAAGCTGGGGACCCGGAGAGTGGTGCTCTCGGGCAGCATGTCGCCATAGACTTTGTTGATGGCTTCTTCTAGTTGGCGATAGGTTTCGGGTACGGCCTGGAACAAGCTAACTTTGAAATAAAATAGGCCGTTGATGATTTCGTCCTGGACCTGGGGCCGGTGGGCGCGAACTTCATCGGTTTTCCACAGGACCTGGATTTGCCGTTCTAATTGGCGGTGGAGGGTTTCTTCCTCCCGCTGACTGAGGCGCGTCTCGTCCAGAAGTTTACTGGCAAGGAAGATTTTGCGGAGATGTTCCATCACCGTGCGGCGCTTGGCTTCGGTGGGATGGGCGGTAATGACGGGAATATAAGCTAGATTATCCAGCATAATCTGGAGTTGCTCGGGACTAATTCCGCTCTTCCGGAGTTCTCGTAGAGTCTCTTCGAAGGAGCCTCGCCAAAGAGGTCCGCCTGCATCGATGCGGCGTTGCCGTTGCCGGTGCTGGTAAGCTTCTTCGGCAATATTGGCGAGGCTAAAGTAGATGCTAAAGGCCCGCACGACCTGGGTGATCTTCTCCACATTCAGCGTGTCGATAAGGCGCAGCAACTGGATTCGCTTGTCAGAATTTTCTTTTTTGCGCAGGTTAATATAGCCCTTGCGCAAGGCCTCGACAGCGGCGAATACTTTTTCCCCGGACTGGTTTTGGATGACCTGGCCTAGGAGATTGCCAAATAGTTTGACGCGGGCGCGCAGTTCCTTATCCCGCCAGGGAGTGGTATTCCCTGTCTGATCTTGGAGCGCGGGGTTGGTTTCAGGAGTTTGTGGCTTCATAGATGTCATTATAACCTGCCTAGCTGGGTGTCGGGCACCTGATTTGGTTAGAGGACGTTATTTTTGCAACTGAATTCCTGGGAAACGAGCTGCTGATAAAGGTCAAAATAGGCTTTAGCGCTAGTCTGCCAGCTAAAATTCTGCGCCATGCCAGTAAGGGCGAGCCGGCGCCATTGACGGCTCTGGGCATAGCAAGCCAGGGCCCGCTGGATTGCGGTCAGCAGGGCAGAGGGAGAGGATTCCGTGAAGGTAAATCCGGTGGCGAGTTCTTGCCGGAGATTTTTTTCGGTGGCATCTACGATAGTATCGGAGAGGCCACCGGTGCGGCGCGCAATGGGTACCGTACCGTAGCGTAAGGCATAAAGCTGGGTTAGACCGCAGGGTTCAAAGCGGGAAGGCATGAGAAAAATGTCGGCGCCGGCCTGAACGCCATGGGCGAGCCGTTCATCATAACTGATGGACACCCCTATTTGGTTTGGGTAGCGGGAGGCAAGTTGTTGCAGGGCATTTTGATGACGCTCCTCCCCCTCGCCCAGGAAAACCACTTGAATTTTTTCAGCAAGCAGCTTCGGGAGAGCGCCGAGGATAAGGTCAATCCCTTTTTGTTCCACCAATCGCCCTACAAAGCCCAGTACGGGGAGGGTGTCGTCTTCGGGGAGACCATAGCGGCGCTGCAGTGCCAACTTGTTGCTCGCCTTATGAGACCAACAGGTTTGATCGTAGCGTTTTTCGATAAAGGGATCGTGGCGGGGGTCCCAACGTTGGTAATCCGCCCCATTGAGAATGCCGGTCAGGCGTTTCGAGCGCCCGCGAAGCACCCCGTCCAGGCCGCAGCCAAATTCCGGAGTAAGAATTTCCTTGGCATAGGTGGGACTGACGGTGGTGAGCCAATCAGCAAATACCAAGCCTCCTTTAATGAAAGAAATTTGGTTATAAAACTCCAAAGCAGCGGGTGACCACCATGCGGAAGGTAATTCCAAGGCGTCGAACTGTTGCCGGGAAAATACTCCCTGGTAGGCAAGGTTATGAATGGTGAACAGGGTAGCAGGACGGCTTCTAAGGGGGGCAAGGAATGGAGGAATCAATCCGGTTTGCCAATCGTTGCAATGGATGAGATCAGGCTGCCAGTCAAACTCTGGACTGTTTGCCAAGGTGGCAACAGCCCGGCAGAAAGTGGTAAAACGCGCCGCGTTATCCGGCCAATCTTGGCCCTGCTCGTTGAGATAGGGGTTGCCTGGACGGTCAAAATGAGCGGGGCTGTCTACCAGCCAGACCGGGTTGGGTCCCTCAAGCAGTTGGCCTTTTAAAATACGCACGGGCTCTAGCGCGGCGGGCAGCCGTAAACGGGCGACTTCTTTTAAGTTTTTAAGATGGGTTTTACAGGCGGGGTAGGCGGGTAGGATAATACCTGCTTCTAGTCCTAAACGGGCGAGCTCTATAGGTAAAATACCCGCAACATCACCTAAACCGCCAGTTTTGATGAGTGGATGCGCTTCGCTGGTGGCAAACAGGATTTTATACACTTTAAGCGCTCAAAAAATCAGAAAATTTATTAGGCGATAAAACGTAGATCATTAATTTTAAAATAATTATTTTTGCTTTTTTAAAGCTTAGCAAGCTAAGAAACTAAGCTAGGCACGGCAAGCTCCTACCCCTAAAGGAGAAAGCCAAGATTGTTAGAGCTTAACCTTAATAAAAGCTTACTAATATACCAATGTTTAATTTTATAGGCTAGGCTAACAAGGGGCTCAGTTTTGAGTAGTGATGTTGCCCCGACCATAAGGTTTGAATATAAATAAATATTATGGTTGCTTTTAAGCGGGATTTATACTTTTGTGGTGGACATGGAAAAATTTTAACTTTCATTTAGTGCTCTCATCAGGTTAGAGATTCTCCGTGGCTGCTGGGTTTCCTAGGTGAGGTGGATATGGTCGAATCATGTACTTTTGTAATTTTCGGTGCTACCGGCAACCTGAGTCGCAATAAGCTACTGCCCGCCCTCTATCATTTGGAGTTGGCACAACGGCTGCCTGATAAAATGGCGATTGTGGGCCTTGGGCGCCGGGACTGGAATAATGAGCATTGGCGCCAGTGGGTGGCTGAGGATATCGGGCCCAAGGCAAGAGGGGGTCTGGATGAAGCGATTTTAGCCCGTTTCCAGCAGCGGTTGCATTATTTTCAGGGAGATTTTGGAGAGTCGGAAACCTACCAGCGTCTTAAAGACTACCTAGAGAAGGAAACTCAGAATTTCCCCTCCAATAGCGTGTTCTATCTGTCTATTCGTCCGGCAGAGTTTAGCGTGGTGTCGGATAATCTCGGGGCGGTGGGCCTCAATTCGGAGCAAGAGGGGTGGCGGCGGTTAGTGGTGGAAAAGCCCTTTGGCTACGATCTAGAAAGCGCCGAGAGGCTAGAATCCCGTTTGCACCGGTATTTTGCGGAGTCCCAAATTTTCCGTATCGACCATTATTTGGGTAAGGGGACAGTGCAAAATGTGTTTGTATTCCGCTTTGCTAATTTGATGCTCGAACCCCTATGGAATCGTAATTATATTGATCATATTCAAATTACCCATGCGGAAACCCGGGGGCTGGAGGGACGGGCAGGATATTATGAGGGGACCGGCGCCCTGCGGGATATGATCCAAAGCCATCTGCTGCAAATGCTTGCCCTCGTGGCCATGGAACCTCCCCCTAACATGGACCCGGAGTCCCTGCGGGATGAGAAAGTCAAGGTATTGAAATCAATCCGCCCCATTCCGGCCCGTGCTGTTAACGCCCATGCTTTTCGTGCCCAATACGCCTCCGGCATTATCAACGATAAAAAAGTGCCTGGCTATTTGACCGAGGAAGGAGTCGCCGAAGACAGTACGACGGCAACGTATGTGGCCCTTAAGCTTTATATTGATAACTGGCGCTGGCGTCATATACCCTTCTATTTGCGCACGGGTAAACGGATGGCCACGACCACCTCTCAAATTTCGATCCGCTTCAAGCGGGTTCCCCAGCAGTTATTTCGGCACACTCCCATCCAGCGTATCGAGCCTAATTGGCTTTTATTGGGCATTCAGCCCGATGAATGCATGCGGATTGAGCTGCATGTCAAAAAACCGGGGCTGGAAATGGATACGGAGATCACCACCCTGGATGCTGCTTTTTGCCGGCAGGGAGAGATGAAATTGGATGCCTATGAAGCCTTGCTTTTGGATGTTGTGGAGGGAGATAATTCCCTATTTTTGCGCTATGATGAAGTGCGCTGGGCCTGGCGGGTGGTGGACCCCATACTTAAAGTATGGGCCAGTGAGCGGGATTTTATCCATAGCTATGGAGCCGGTAGTTGGGGGCCTCCGGAAACCTCCCGTCTATTTGACCGTGAGGATCAGCATTGGCGTAATACTCTTTAAAAATAAAGGCCTATGATTCAACAACCGCTTTTGATTACCGGGGGCGCCGGTTTTATTGGTTCTACCGTGGTGCGGCATTTTCTTGCAGCCACGGAGCGGGGGGTGATTAATGTGGATAAACTCACCTATGCCGGTAATCCGGAGTCCCTGGAAGACCTTGCTTCTCACCCTCGCTATGAATTTGTCCATGCCAATATCTGCCAGCGGGAGGCTATGACGCAAATATTTGCCCGCTACCAGCCGGGTGCGGTGCTGCACCTGGCTGCCGAATCCCATGTGGATCGCTCCATTGATAACCCGGCAGCTTTTATCGACACCAATGTGACCGGGACTTATATTTTGCTAGAAGCAGCCTTGGACTATTGGCGGAAGCTTGATAAAAGCGCTCAAGCCCGGTTTCGTTTTCACCACATCTCCACCGATGAAGTGTTTGGTTCTTTGGGCGCAACGGGGCTGTTCCGGGAAGACTCTCCCTATCAGCCCAATTCCCCCTACGCCGCGAGCAAGGCCGCCTCGGATCACCTTGTACGGGCCTGGTATCATACTTATGGATTGCCGGTTTTGATTACTAATTGCTCCAATAATTACGGTCCCCGCCAATTTCCGGAAAAACTTATCCCCCTGATGGTTCTCAATGGCATGGAGGGCAAATCCCTGCCGGTGTATGGCGCTGGCGATAATGTGCGGGATTGGTTGTATGTGGAAGACCATGTGCGGGCGCTGGAAACCGTCCTTAACAAGGGACAGCCGGGAGAAACCTATAATATTGGCGGGTACAATGAAAAAACCAACGTCGAGGTAGTAGAACTCATTTGCCAATTTCTTGATGAACTGCTTCCCCAATCCCCTCACCGGCCTCACCGTTCCCTCATTACCTTTGTAGCGGATCGGCCCGGCCATGACCAGCGATATGCCATCGATGCGGGAAAAATAGCCTGTGAACTGGATTGGCGGCCCCGGGAAACCTTCGAGACTGGGTTGCGCAAGACGGTGCAATGGTATCTGGATAATCAGAATTGGTGCCGGCGGGTATTGGATGGCAGTTATCGCCGGGAGCGTTTAGGCATCAAGGGTCAAGCCCATGCGTAAGGGAATTATTCTTGCCGGGGGATCGGGAACCCGGCTGTATCCTGTTACCCAGCCGGTTTGCAAGCAGCTTCTGCCCGTTTACGATAAACCCATGCTCTACTACCCCCTCTCGGCCTTGATGCTGGCCGGTATCCGGGAGATTTTGGTCATTTCCACCCCTCAGGATTTGCCCCGTATCGAGCAGTTATTGGGGGAGGGTTCCCAGTGGGGGTTGAGCTTTTCTTACCGGGTGCAGTCCCGGCCCGAGGGCATCGCCCAGGCTTTTATCCTTGGCAAGGACTTCATTGGGGGGGAGCCCTGTGCTTTGATATTGGGGGATAATATCTTCCATGGCGATGATCTTTCTGTCCTATTGCAGGAGGCCGCTCAGCGGGATTTGGGCGCTACAGTATTTGCTTATCCGGTCCATGATCCAGAGCGTTACGGCGTGGTGGAATTTGAAGATGGCCGCAAGGTTTTGAGCATCGAGGAGAAACCGGCAGTGCCTAAATCCCGTTATGCGGTAACAGGGCTGTATTTTTATAATGCCCAAGTGGTGGAAATAGCTGAATCTCTGTCCCCCTCTGCACGGGGCGAGTTGGAGATTACCGATATCAACCGGTATTACTTGAAGCAAGGACAGTTGTTTGTGGAAGTCATGAGCCGAGGCATGGCGTGGCTGGATACCGGCACCCACGATTCCCTGTTGGACGCCGCCTTGTTCATTCACACTATCGAAAAACGGCAAGGTCTGAAAATTGCCTGTCCCGAGGAAATTGCCTACCGGATGGGGTATATCGGCGCTGAAGAGCTAGTGCGTTTAGCTGGGCCGCTGCAAAAAAGCGGTTATGGCGACTATTTGCTAAGCTTGTTACAGGATAAAGTGTATTAAAAAGAGTCCCTGGTTTCCATGAAAGCAACCTCAACTTCGCTCCCTGGCGTTTTGTTGATCGAACCCCGCGTCTTTGGCGATGAGCGAGGGTTTTTCTTTGAAAGCTATAATCGGGCCGCCTTTGCGGCGGCAACCGATACCCAGGTCGAGTTTGTGCAGGATAACCATTCTCGCTCGCTCCAGCATGTTCTACGGGGCCTGCACTACCAAATTTGCCAACCCCAGGGGAAGTTGGTTCGGGTGGTTGCCGGTGAAGTTTTTGACGTAGCCGTTGATCTGCGGCGCCGTTCTCCTGGCTTTGGCCGTTGGGTAGGTTACCGCCTCTCGGCGGAAAACAGGCACCAGCTTTGGATACCGGGAGGATTTGCCCACGGTTTTTTGGTTTTAAGCGAGTATGCGGAATTTTTGTATAAAACCACCGCCTACTACGCGCCGGAGTACGAGCGCTGCATTCGCTGGGATGATTCCGATCTGGCCATTGACTGGCCCTTGGATGGAAGGCCGCTCATTTCCGCCAAGGATCAAGCCGGTTGTGCTTTTAACGAGGCGGAGCTGTTTCCGTGAACAGCACTCAGAGACGGATACTTTTAATAGGCGCCACAGGTCAGGTGGGTTGGGAGTTACAGCGGACCCTAGCGCCCTTGGGGGAAGTATTTGCTCCGGGGCGGGAGCGCCTGGATCTGGCCCAATTGGACAGTATTCGCCCTTGCCTTGCCGAGACCCAGCCGGCCTTGATCGTCAATGCCGCAGCTTATACCGCCGTGGATAAGGCAGAGGAGGAACCGGAGCAAGCGTTGGCCATTAATGGCAAGGCTCCTGGCGTATTGGCGGAAACGGCCCGCCAGCAGGGCGCGGCGTTTATTCATTATTCTACCGACTATGTGTTTGATGGAAAAAAGGCCGCCCCCTATCGCGAGAGTGATACTCCCCGGCCGTTGAATGTTTACGGCCAAACCAAGCTGACGGGAGAGCAAGCTATTGTCGCCGTGGGTGGAGCCTATTTAATTTTGCGCACCAGTTGGGTCTATGGGCTGAGGGGACATAATTTTTTATTGACCATGCAGCGTTTGGCCCGGGAAAGGGAAGTGCTTAGGGTGGTGGATGATCAATGGGGCGCACCTACCTGGAGCCGCTTGATTGCGGAAGGAACGGCGCAAATCATTGCCCAGTCCTGGGGTCATAGGCAGAACTATATTCCCCTACAGACAGGTATTTACCACCTAAGCTGTGGGGAAAAGACGACTTGGCATGGTTTTGCGCAGACTATTTTGACGCGCCTAGCGCAAGGGGCGGGATCGGTAGCGAAGCTAAAAGCTATTTCTGCCGCGGATTATCCGACCGCCGCCCGGCGTCCCGCCTTCTCCTGTTTGGACAATACGCTGGCACGGGATACCTTTGGCATTCAACTGCCAAGCTGGCGGACGGCATTGGAATTGGCGCTTTCATAGGATTGTTTACTAAGCGCGCCAGCCCAATTCCTGGGCCCGCTGCCGGGCCAGCGCCGGGATATCAGTGGCGATAAAATGCTGATGCAGGATCTGTACCCCCAGGAGATGGTTGATGACCGCATCTAGCCGGACTTTAGTGGAGAGGGGGGTCTGTTTGGCTTCGTGCAAGGCAAACAGATCCTTAACCCCTTGCGCGTCTAGTAATCCGGTATGGGCAATGGCCTCCGCGGTTAGGTATTTTTGGGCTAATTGGTTCATGGCCGCCCATTTTTTAGGATCGGTATGGGCAGGTGGCGCCATGAAGGCAAATTTTTCCCGCTCATAAAGCACCTTGGGCAAGAGTCCCCGCATGGCCTCCCGTAGCACATACTTCTCCTTTTGCCCCTTGATCCGCATGGCGGGGGGTAATCCCGTGGCGAACTCGGCTAGGTGATGGTCCAGAAAGGGGGGGCGGGCTTCCATGGAGTTGGCCATATCCACCCGGTCTCCTCCCCAGGTCAAGATTTGCCCTTCCAGCATCGTTTTGATCCAGATATATTGGGCCTTATCCAAGGGGTGTCGATTAACCAGCATATCCGCATCCAAATGCTCGGCAATGGCTTGGCCTGGATCATAGCTTTTAACTTGCTCACGGAGGGGGGCGCTCAGCAAGGCGGGGACATGTTCAGCCGCGTGGAGCCAAGGTTGCAGGCAACTCGGCGTGAAACCTATCAGGGCCTCTAGGGCGGTATTATGGGTCTCGTTCTCGGCTAGCATGGCTCCCCGGAAAAGCTGGTTGCTCTCGGCCAAACCCCGTTCCCACTGGACACGTTCTTGGGCAGAGAGAGTCTCCAGCCCATGGAGAATCATATCCCGGCGGAAGGAGGGATAGCCCCCAAATAATTCATCCGAGCCCTCCCCGGTCACCACGACTTTGTATTGGGTTTGGTGAACGTGACGGCTCATGAGCAGTTTAGCGACACCGAGAGTGTTGTAGATGGTTCGTTCCGTGTGCCAGAGGGTTTCGGCGAAGTGGTCATAGAGATGATCAGCCCTAAGATGGATGATATCTTGATCAGCCCCTGTGGCTCGCGCCATTTCCTGGGCGATGGGGGTCTCATCGTAGTCCACATCATCAAAGCCGATAGTAAAGGCTTTGACCGGCGCTTGTTGGATAGCGGCCGAGAGGCCCAGGGCGATGCAGGAGTCGATGCCGCCAGAGAGATAACAGCCTACCGGGACATCGGCTTCTAGTCGGAGTTGCACTGCTTCGGTAAGCTGAGTCCGGACTCCTTCAATATGGTGCTCTTCAGGGAGGGAGTCGGTGCGTTCCGAGAGCCGGGGAAAATCCAAATCCCAGTATTTCTCTTCCCGGATCTGGAAATTACCCTGCTTGCGTTCCACAATGACCACATGCCCTGGTTTGACCTGCTGAATGCCCTCGAAGGCGGTGCTGCCTGGCACCATGGTTTGCATAAGCTGGTGAAACAGGCCCTGGGGGCTGAAGCGGCGTGGCACTTCGGGGTGGGCAAACAGGGCTTTTATTTCGGAACCAAATACCAAGGTGCCATTGACCTGGGTCCAGTAGAGGGGTTTGATGCCGAAGCGGTCCCGGATCAGCATTAATCGGTCCCTTTCCTGATCGTAGAGAGCAAAGGCAAACTCTCCCCGCAAGTGGGGCAACATCCCTCGCAGCCCCAGCCGGGGGTAGAGATGGAGTACTAACTCTGAGTCGCTTTTGGTGCGAAAACGGGCGCCGCGGGAGGTGAAATCGGCCCGCAGCCGCTTATAGTCATAAAATTCCCCATTAGTGGTAAGCAGCAACCGGCCATCTTCGGAGGTAAAAGGCTGCCGGCCCCGGTTTGCTTCCAGATCGATAATGGAGAGGCGGGCGTGGCTGAAGCCGATCCCTTGATTGTCGATGAGTTGATAACCGAAGCCATCAGGACCACGATGGTGTTGAATGGCGGCCATGGCCACGAGCGTTTGGGGGTCGATAGGGTGGTTAGGGTTTAGGTGGATGTAGCCAGCAATGCCACACATAAATTCATTCCTTTTGTGGGTTAATAATCAGCCGTAAGGAGGTGGGAAGCGGTGATTCCCAAGTAGGGAGTTTTGAGTGTTACTGTTGGATCAGTCAATAATTTGGGAGAGATCATTCTCCGGGATTGAAAGAGATTAGCTTTGCATGGGGGTATCCATTACTTGATCGATTCGTTGAACAAGGGTCGTGAGCAGGGCCATGCGCATAAAGACCGCGCCCCGAGCCTGGGCAAAGTACCAGTTATGCTCTGTGTTATCCAAATCGGTGGCGAGTTCTTTTCCCCGGGCTAAAGGATGGAGAATAATTGCCCCTGGTTTGAAGGGAGAGGACCGGCAAAGTCTCAAGTCTTCCCCAATTTTTTCGAAGCTATCCCCCCGCCAAGCGATGGAATTAATATATACCACGTCCAGGGCGGGAAGTTCAGGATTGAGTTGGCGAGCCGTTCGAAGGGTAAGGCCGGAAAGGGCTAATTCTTCTCGTTGCTCTTTTGCAAATACTTCTTCTTGCTGGCAGATAACGACTACCTCTTTTATTGCCGGTGCAAATAGGGCTAGGAACAACAGTAGACTGCGCACCGTGCGCATGTAGCGGGGCGCGCCCACAACGCCTATTCGTATTTGGGCCGAGGCAGAAACCTTAGACGCCATAAGCTGCGGTCGCCATTTGAACAGCGTATACAGGTCGGCTAAGGCTTGAGTGGGATGCTCATCGATACCGTTACCGGCATTGATGATAGGAATGCGCAAGGACTCCAGCATCTGGTAGACGGCCTCTTCGCTGCTATCCCGCAATACGACCAAGTCTCCGTAATTATTGAACATTTCGGCTACATCGGCCAAGGTTTCGCCCTTAGCGATGCCGGTGGTAGCCGGATCGGTGATGGGCATCACATCGCCTCCCAGTCGATGCCAGGCACTTTCGAATGACAGGCGGGTCCGGGTGCTAGGCTCATAGAAGGCATTGATGAGGATTTTCCCGGCTAGGGGGAGCTGTAACCAGGTAGGGGTGGTTTCATAAAGGGCAGCCAAGCGGCTCAGTTGAATGATCTTATCCCGGTCGAATTGCCGGGCGCTAAGCACGGGGCGGTTAGCCAACCCCACTAACGGAGCGGGATCTTCCAGCACTTGCTCCATTAAAGCCAAGGGCCGTTCAATCCCCGCTGTATCATCCTTCGGTTGTAAGGGTTTTCTTAATAAGGGATCAAATTTTTTCACCATAACCGTCCCTTCAGCCAATCACGAAGTAGTAATAGCAGTAAAATAAAAGGCGCGGTGGTAGTAATGATCAAGGCCACCGTCACTAATCGGGTCAACCATTCAGCCGATATCAGCATGGACTTTCCCCTTGTGGATGAGATTCATGTAGCTTATCCCAGTTAAAATCCCTGGGCCAAAGCCAGGTGCTAAGCAGCACAATGACCATCGATACGAAGGCACCTATGAGGGCGGCGACATAGAAACCAATCGCAAAATAACCTATGAGACCGGCCATACTGCCTAGACCCATGGCTACCACAGCACCAGTGGGGTTGGTGCGGCGCCAATAAAGTCCCGCTGCGATGGGCCAGATGGTGCTGGCCACGAAAGCGCCGGTGAAATAGAGTAATTCGGCCAGCGTCGCTAAACGGGGGATGCACAGGAGCCAGGTTAAGATCCCAAGACCAATAATCGCGATCACCGTTGCTTTACGAAGTTGCCAAGCCGTGGCATGGGGCCGCCAGTGGCGCCGATAGAGATCTTCCACCACCAGGATACTGGTTGCCGCCAATAAAGAGTCCAGGCTTGATGAGAGGGCTGAGAACACCATAACCAGCACCAGGACCGCGCCAGTAACCCCTAGCAATTCTCCGGCAACCATGGGGCCTACCATATCGGCCGCCGGGATATTGAGATCCAGCGCGGGAACCGCCAGGGCAATAAAACCAGCAACGACAGGAATTGGCATCCATAGGATACCGGCGGTGAAATAGGCCTTAAATCCTATGCCTTCCCGAAAGGAAAACGCTCGGCTCCACCAAACATTGGAATGGAATACTTCCCCCACTCCAAACAACAAGTTGTTGAAAAGAAACATTAAAGCGGCAGGCATGAGGAGGTTAAGCAATTGGGGCCGCTCCTCGGCGACTGAGGCATGGATACGGTCAAAACCGACCTTATCGATGGCGAGCCAGGCAATAACCACCAGCCCGGATAGAATCAGGAGTGATTGGATAAAGTCGGTACCGATAACGGCGCGGAATCCTCCTAGCAAGGTATAACCGACACAGATAGTTAGAATAACCGTCATCCCATAATGGTAGGGGATTCCCGTCAGGGCATTGATAAGAATTCCGCCCGCCATTCCCATACTAACCAGCCAGCCCAGACCATAGCACAGGGAGATAGCAAGAAAAATCCGCCAGGCCACCTTCCCGTAGCGCAAGCGGATAAAATCGCCACTGGTGTAGCCATTGGGCATAAGTTTGCGGATCCGCTGGGCAAGGGGAGCGAACATGAGTAGTCCCACCGCCCCTAGAGAGTAACCCAACATGCCCCAGATGCCCATTTGAAAAGCTAGTTGGGGAGCGGCCATGGTGGTATTGCTAGTGACCCAGGTGGCCATGGCGGTGGCGGTGCCTAGAGCAAGTCCTACCCGGCGCCCGGCAAGCACATATTCATCCAGAGCTTTGGCATTGCGCCCCCAAAACCAGCCGAGCCAAATCCAAACCATGCTGAGAATGGCTAGGGTAATCCAACCCAGGCGCGGGTCCAGGATAGCGCTATGAACTGAGTTCACGCGGCCACTACCTGATTGATTTCCGCAATGGCCTCGTCAGTAGACAAGACTCGGGCATAGCGATCTTTCAGGGCACGCAGGGTCGCCTTTTGCAGCTCTGGAGTGACGGTCGTGCAAGCATCCTCGATCAGGGTGGTGAAAAAACCTAAATCGCAGGCGTCGCGAATAGCCGTGGAGACGCATTCATTGGTATAGACTCCCGCCACAAACAGGCCCGTAATTCCCAGATTGTGCAAGATGTAGGACAAATTAGTGGCATTAAAAACGCCACTGGCGGTTTTGTTGATGATGATCTCATCTCCCCGGGGGGCGATTGCTGGCAGAAATTCAGCCTCCTTGGAACCAGCGGGGGCATGGAGCCCCAAGCGTTTGTGTTGCGGGCCGCGATCACGGCCATCTTTGGTCAAGGACTGAATACGGGTATGGATCACTTCCAGGTTATTGGCCCGAAAGGCGGTTTGCAGACGCTGCACGTTGGGTAGGACGATCCGCTCGAGCTGATCGAAATAATAAAATTCGGGGGTGTCTTTAGAAACCTTCCCCTTGGATAAATGGGAGAAAACCCCATAGCCAGGCGCGGCATCCAGGTATTGTAAGTCTACCACCAGCAGTGCAGTGTGGCGCTTTTCCAGGGATTCCACCACGGCGGGAATTTCGGTAACGGTTTCCCGGTAGCTGGCCCGCAGTGGATCAAAACTTTCCTTTAAGGGTGCGTTGGAATGGGTCATGATGATCCTAATTGAAGGTTAATGGGCTAATTGATAGAGCGTATTCAAGGCCACGTTTGCGCCCGTTTCAATGTCTTCCCAGGGAGTCCATTCCGCTGGAGAATGGCTGCGCCCTCCTTGGCTAGGAACGAAAATCATGCCTGCCCGGGTCAGGGTTGCCATGATTTGGGTGTCATGGGCGGCTCCGCTTGGCATTTGCAAAGGCTCTACCCCGAGGCTCCGGGCCGCATTAAAGATGGTCTCCATGATGCCAGGATCGCACTTAACCGGTTCAATTTCGCTCAACACTTCAAATTCGAACATGAGCCCGCGGCGGCGGGCGATTGCCGAGAGGGCGAGGCGGAAGGCGTGGGTCAAATCCTTGAGAATGATTGCCTCGGTATCCCGCACATCCAGAGAAAACTTGACGCTTCCTGGGATTACATTTGCAGCGCCAGGAAAAACCTCTACCCGGCCGATAGTGGCCACGCTGCGGGGACCGCCATTTTCTTCCAGAACTCGGGTAATTTCTCCTGCGAATTCGGCCAGACCTTGCAAGGCATCCTGGCGCATATCCATAGGTGTGGTGCCGGCATGGTTGGCGGTGCCCTTAAGGGTGACTTCCCATTTGAACAGGCCCACGATTCCTTCGACGACTCCCACGCTAACGCCTTGCCGCTCAAGGATGGGACCTTGTTCAATGTGGAGTTCCAAAAAGGCGATGAGACTTTCTGGTTTGCGCCTTGCTCGCAGGATGTCCGCGGGATTTAGTCCCTGGGCGGTCATGGCCTGGGAGAGGCTGATTCCGTCCAAGTCGCGGGCATTATGGATGGCTTCCGGGGTGAGGCGGCCGCTGATAGCCTGGGATCCCAACAGGCCGCCAAAGCGTCCTTCCTCATCGGTAAAGGCAATCGCCTCTACTGCATAGCGTAAAGAGAGGTCGAGTTCTTTGAAGCGGCGCAAACATTCAAGCCCGACTAATACGCCCAGGGCTCCATCCAGGTGGCCAGCACCAGGGACGGTATCGAGATGGGAGCCGGTCATGACGCTGGGGCGTTCTCCGTTCCAGTTGAAGCGGGCATGAATGTTGGCGGCGCCGTCTATATAAAGATCCAGCCCTGCCTCATGAATGCGCTCTTGGAACCATTCACGGGCTGCCTGATCGCCTTTGCTAAAGGCCATGCGATAAAGACCGTAATCGGCCCGCCGGCCGATATGGGCCAGGGTTTCCACATCCGCTTGCAGCCGCTTAAAATTTACCCTAAGAGGCGTCTTCATAATTTAGGAGTCCTCTTTTTGGCTTCGCCAGGCCCCGGAAATTATAAGGGCGAGGGTGGCAAAGAGCACCGTGGCGCCCGCGCTGAAGAAAGCAAAAGCGCGGGCAAGAGAGTGGTGCTGCACGGTCACGACTAGGGGAGAACTCCAAGAGCTTGTTGACTGTCCCTGCTTTAAGGTGCGGACCCGGTAGAAGTAGTGACCGTTGTTTTGCCCGCTAATCAGCGTTCCTTGGTCCGGCCCCCGGTAAATTGTTGTAGGTTGAGTAAATTCCATGTCATTGGCCTCCTGAAGTTCGTAGGCTAATGCCGATAAATCGCTTCCCTGCCATTTTAGATGGTAGAATCCTGCGCTTGCTGTAGGGCTATCGGAGACGAGCTCTGGGATGAAAGGAGGTGGTTTGCCCGCCCAGATGGGTAAGGTTATCAAGAAAAAAGCCATAAGCGCTAAGCTAAGCCTTGCTGTAACGTTGGTTGGAATCCTCATACTAATTATTACCGTTCTGGCCCTATTAAATTTTGCCATGCCAGAGGATGCAGCGATAGGTTCAAGGGCTTTCTCGTAATCATCATCTGCGGCGAGTGGCTGTTTTATTATAGAGGGCGAGGCGCTAAGTTTCATAAATGGAGGGTCAAACCGCTACTGTTTAACTATCGATCCGTTGGCCTTTTGAGAGAGCTAGGAAAGGCGCCCGGATCTCTTGGAATTTTAGAATTGTCCTCTTAGGGCAGCAATTGATCAAATCAATGCGGGCTAAAACATACCGACCGGGACGCTTCTATTGGGTACGCCCAAACTCTTTTATTACTTTGATTTTGGGTGGATTTTTGCTTGTAGCGGTACCCTTATCCGCTGGCCTTATTTTTGCGGCCGTTCAAATGGAATATTTAGCGCGCCAAAGCGCGGTAGCTGTTTATAAAAGCGTCCAGGTGACTCAAGGAAGCAGGATCTTGGTACAGCAGCTTATTGCTATGGAACGGGCTGCAAGACAGTTCCAGGTGCTAGATGATCCCGCGCTGTATCAGGCTTATATGGCTAATCGGCGTAAATTCAGGGATATACTAGAGCAAATGTTAGAATTACCGCTTAGCGAGGCGCAGCGGCAGGGGTTTGACTCCCTAGCGCGGGAGGAAAGTGCTATTTACGATGTCTTGAGTGTTTATACATTAAACTCTGAGGCTGGCAAACAAGCGGCTGATCAGTTTTTGGGGTTGGCGCGGCAGGCCCGGGCTTTGCTAGCGGACAGCAACCAATTGGTAGGCGAGGAGGTAGATGCTTTACAAGAGACGGCGCGAGAGGCTCAGAAATCGCTTTTTTGGCAGGCTCTAGGTCTTATCCCCGCGGCAGGGTTGTTGGCTGTTTTATTTACGTTCTTGATTAGGGGGTATTTTCGCCAACTTGATAAATCTATCAGGCGCCTTGGTAATGGGGATTTCGATACGCCTATTGAGGTAACTGGTCCACGGGATCTGGAAGTGCTAGGACAACAGCTGGATTGGCTACGCTGCCGTTTGGTCGAGCTAGAAGAAACCAAGGTAAAATTTCTCCGGCATGTTTCTCATGAACTTAAAACACCACTGGCAGCCCTGCGTGAAGGATCGGAATTGCTCTGCGATCAAGTCATTGGTCGTTTGAGCGCGCAGCAGCTGGAAGTAGCCCGGATTTTGCGCAGTAATAGCCTGCGTTTACAGAAATTAATTGAAGATATGCTCCGGTTTAATTTGGCTGGTACTAATCAAATCGAGCGTGTCCCCGAAGTAGTGCGGCTGGATCAGTTGATTAAAATTGTATTGAGTGATCACATCCCGACTAGCCTGTCAAAGCAGGTTAAGTTTCTCGTGGATTTGGATCCGGTAAAAATTTTTGGTGACCAGGAACGTTTGAAAATTATCATTGATAATCTCATCTCTAACGCTCTTAAATATTCACCACCTGGCAGTTCAGTGGAAATTAAACTAACTCAGGAAGAGGGCCAAGCTTGCCTGGAGGTGCATGACTCAGGCTCTGGTGTTGCCCCTGAAGATAGCGCACGGATATTTGATTCCTTTTATCAAGGTAAAGCGCAGCCATCAGGCCCTGTCAAGGGGACTGGCCTCGGGCTTTCAATTGTGAGGGAAATCGTGTTCGCCCACGGGGGCAATATCGAGCTTGTCAAGGAAAGCCGAAAGGGCGCGCATTTTCGGGTAACCTTGCCCCTGGCGGTAGAGGAGCGGCGTCCATGAGGGCATTGATGGGTTATGGGGCAGTACTAGGGGTAGGCTGGGCTATGCTGGCTCTTTTTTTATTAGGAGGCTGCACTGGTTTGAAGCCAGGGTCTCCAATTCCGGTTTATGAACTTTCGTCCCCTGCCTATAAGTTGTCTGTTCCATCACCCAATTCCTTAGAGCCTGAACCTGGAGACTCCGAGCTTTTATTGCAGTACTATCGGGGTTTGCATGCCTTGTCGGAAGCGGAGTTACAGCGGGAATTGGAGCAAGCGTGGCAGACTACTGCCAAAGAACCCACGGCCTTTGATCGTTTGCAGCTCATTTTGCTTCTCTCCCTGCCCGAAGTACCTTTCCAAGACTTGGAACAAGCCCGGGCTATGCTACGATCTTTTTTAAAGACTGAGTTGGAGGGTGCCAAAGAATATGAAGGAGCCAAAGGGCTTTATGATTTAGCCCTTTTTCTGCAAGGTTTTCTTATGGAAGAAGCCCAGCAGAAACGGCGTTACCGCTTGCTTCAAGAGCAACTTGAACAAAAGCAGGAGCAGGTGAAGCGTTTGAGAAGCGGGTTGAAGTATCTTGATGGTCGCCGTAAGCAAGAGCAAGAGTGGGCTCATAGCCTAGAGCAGCAATTAGAAAATGAACGAGGAAGGGCGGAAACATTAGAGCAAAAGCTTGAAGCCCTCAAAACCATAGAAAAGCGGCTCGAGTACCGGAATCAATCCCAGGAGAATTTGCAGCTGCCTGAGCAAAAGAATGAATCAAATGACTGAAAATAACAGAGTTTTATTGGTAGATGATGATTGTGATTTGTTGTCGTTGCTCTCCATTCGTTTAGAGAACGGTGGCTATGAACCTGTTCGAGCGGAAAGCGGAGAAGAAGCGTTAGCCCAGGTAGAGCTGGCCCGTCCCCAAGCCGTGATCACGGATTTGCGAATGGGAGGCATGGATGGGATGGCGCTAGCGGATTGCATTCACCGGAAAAATCCGGCATTACCGGTGATTATTCTTACCGCCCATGGTTCCATCCCCGATGCGGTGCAGGCTACTAAAAATGGGGTTTTTGCTTTTCTGACCAAGCCTTATAATAGCCGGGAGCTATTGAGTCAATTGGAAAAGGCACTTCGTGTTTCAGGTATTTGCCGCGACTTGGAAGAAACCACCCCGGAGAGTTGGCGCGAGGAAATTGTCACCCGCAGCCCGTTGATGGAGGATCTGCTCAGCCAGGCCCGACTGGTGGCCGAAAGCGAGGCCAGCATTTGTTTACGGGGCGATAGTGGAACAGGTAAGGAATTACTGGCTAAAGCTATTCACAAGGCGAGCCCGCGCAGTAAGCAGCCTTTTATTGCCGTTAACTGCGCGGCGATTCCGGAGTTATTGTTGGAATCTGAGTTATTTGGTCACGCCAAGGGTGCATTTACTGGCGCCACCCGGGATCATCCAGGATTATTTCAGGCTGCCCATGGTGGTACATTATTTTTAGATGAAATTGGCGATATGCCGGTTGCGCTCCAGGTAAAATTGCTGCGGGCACTACAAGAGCAGCAAGTACGGCCGGTAGGAAACACCTCTACGGTAAGCGTGGATGTGCGCATTATCTCGGCCACCCACAAAGATCTGGATGCGGAGGTGCGGGATGGAAACTTCCGGGAGGATCTTTATTACCGGCTTAATGTTGTGATCTTGGAAATTCCCTCTCTCGCTGAACGGCGGGAAGATATTCTGTTTCTTGCCAATCATTTCTTACACACCTTTCGGCGTGGAAGCAAAAAAAACATTCGAGGATTCTCGGCTGAGGCAATTGAGCTATTGGTTAGCGCCCCTTGGCCGGGCAATGTCCGTCAGTTATGTAATGTGGTGGAGCAAACCGTGGTTTTGTCAACCACGCCTATCATTTCCGCCAAACTGGTAAAAAAAGCGCTGCGTCAGCAGTCAGGCCAATTTCCTTCCTTTGCTGATGCGCGGAGGCAATTCGAGCAGGAATATCTTGCGGGTCTACTTAAAATTACCGATGGTAATGTGACTCGGGCGTCCCGGTTAGCCCGGCGTAATCGCACCGATTTTTATAAGCTTCTCCAACGTCATACTTTGGATCCTGCCGATTTTAAGCCTGCCAAATCTCAGTGAATACCCAATTTAAAGAAGCCGCGAATGAGCATAATATCCCTCATTAGGGAGTGCAGCGTTTAATAATTAGAAAATATTCCCGTTTGTTCGCGGCTATCTCCTCTATCTTGGCTTCCTAATGTAAGGTCTTGCCTCTTTATTGCCTTTGTCCCCTAGACAGTATTCAGCGAGCGTATTTTATTGCTGGTTTTATTACGCTTACGGGAGAGAATTATCGGGTATTCATTGATAGAGGGGGTTAAGGCGAAAAGAAGCCATGCGTGGTTTCAAGCAAAACTGTCCATAAAGTTTACAATATGTATGTTTCATGCTTTCTTTTACAAGTCATTAATATATAAATTTTTTATTGTAAACTCACAAGAAATAATTATTAAATCGTAATAAAACGAGACAGATGCTTGAATTAAAAGGGGTACCTCCCAGGAAAAATTTACCAAATTTTATGGGTTTGAAAGCGGGCATTTATTTTGCATCAATAACATTGAAGTAAAATTTACAAAACCATCATTTTCAGGTGAAAAGCAATGCTCAGTAAACTAAGAATTCCAATAATTTTAATGGCGTTAAGTATGACTTCTACCGTCCATGCTGTTCCGACCTTGCAAGTCGGTGTTCCCGGCGGCGTCGGTGAAGGAGCGTATGGGGATTATCAGGGAAGCACATTCAATCCGGTAGAAGAAGACACCGCCATTACCAATGGAAATAGTCTTTTTGTGGCGGGTGTTTACAAGCCCAATACGCGATTTCTAGGAGGACAGTTTTCAGGGGGGGATAACTGGAGTGATTTTGGCTATGACAGCAGTTTTGATACTCGTGGAGCCGTATTGCTAGCCGCGGTTCCTGACGGCACCCTGAGCGCAGCTGATGCCAGTTTAACAATTAATGGTTTAGGGTCATTCTTTAGGTTGCCGAATCTGGGCAGTCTTTTCCCTAACCGCCATGATCCCCTCAAAGATGATATTTCGGATTTCCTGTTTTATGATATTGGCGATTTTGCTAAAAATAGCGGGGCTGTCCCTAATTTTGCGGATGAAACGGGGGCAGCGGATGGGGAAATCAAAACCCTTACCATCGCTGGCGCCAGTGGCCTGGATTGGATCCATTTTGATGTGCTAGCCCTGGAAACCCGTCAGCAAGGCGGGGGCAGGTTTAGAACCTCCTTGGCCAATAACCCTGGATCCCATGATGTAACTTGGAATCAAGGCGGTGGAGGGTTGCAACAAATTCCTGAGCCCAGCGTCCTCGCCCTTTTTGGCGTTGGTTTTCTAGGCTTGGGTTTCTGTAGGCGTTATCGTCTGCATTAAGCCTGAATAAATTTTATGTAAAAAAAAACAGACACCGGCATATGCCGGTGTCTGTAAAAGGTAAGTTTTTTAAATAAATTTACTGTTATTTGTTTTTACTCTCTTTTCCTTTCCTACCCCCGGTGCTTTTATTACCCGAACTCACTTTAACCGTAATAAAGGTCGTGCTGGTATTGCCCGCACTGTCCTCGGCAGCCACACTAATGTTGTGGAAGCCTTGAGCTTCCTTACGAGTATTCCAGCTGTAGGAGAGGGGGCTGGTGTCGGTTACACTCTTGAGCACGCCATTGATAGAGAGGCGAATAGCGGCAAGTGCCATGTTATCGTGGGCGCTGACTTGGATATGGGCCGTACCGCTGACGGCGCTGTTATCCGCAGGCTCCGTAATGGTTATGCTGGGGGGGGTGGTGTCGATGGGGTCAGGGCTGTTATCTACCAACACATTTACCGGGGAGGAGATACCTTCGTTGCCTGCCCTATCATAGGCATAAGCCACAAGAGAGACCGAACCATCAGCTGCTAACGTGGAGTCCCAGCTAAAACCATAGAGCGAAGTGGTATCATCAGCAATGAATTGGTCGTTGGCATATAGCGCGACTCGGGCCACATCCCCATTATCCTGGGCGCTAACGTCAATGGCAATGGTACCGGATAGCGTGGCCCCCCCATTGGGAGAGAGGATGGCTACTGTGGGCGCTTGGGTGTCCGTAGTGTCTGCCTCGCTAGCGGCTGCCACGGCACGGTACGCATTAATACGGCCATGGCCGTAGAAACTGTCCCAGCCGGCGGCGCCGAGGTCATCGGCTGTGCTCGTCAAAATGGATTCCACTTCTCCCGGCGACAGGAGCGGGTTGGCTGCCAGAATTAGCGCAACGACCCCAGCGGTAGCGGGGCTGGCAAAGGATGTACCTGAGACTGAGCCATAGCCGCCGCCCCGGCTGGTGGTCCAGATCCCAGCACCGGGGGCGGCAACATCCACATAATTACCATAGTTGGACCAGCTGGCTTTGCCATCGCTACTGGTGGTCGCAGAAACCGAAATCATATAGGGGTTATTGCTGTAACCGGGATTGCTGCCATTGTTGCCAGCGGCGACTACTACGATTCCCCCTAAGCTTCGAAAATATTGGGCGGCATTAGAGATGGTTGAGCTATTGGTAACATCATAACTGATGTTGGCGACATGAGCGCCTTGATTGGCCGCCCAGGTCAAGGCTTCGGCAATATCGCTCCAGTAGGCCCAGCCATCGCTGGAATTGGTTACGCGAAGGGGCATAAGAAGGGCATTCCAAGCGATAGAGGCCACTCCTTGACTATTGTTGCTGCTGGCTGCGGCGGTGCCGGCCACCTTGGTGCCATGGCCGTGGATATCGGAAGTATTACTGTCATTGCTGACGGTATTCCAACCAGGGATGACTTTTCCAGATAGGTCTGGGTGCGTATCATCTATACCCGTGTCCAAAATAGCCACCGTGATGTTATCGCCCAGTGAAGTATTCCAGGCGAAAGGAGCTTCGATTTTTGGCAGATGCCAGGCGCTTGCATATTTCGGATCATTGGGGGTTATTTCGCTCAGCTCCACGGCCCAATCCTTTTCAGCGAACTTGATGTGGGGATTGCGCGCCAGAGCTCGAGCCACGGCTTCTTCGGCTTGTTCGGGCACCCTTACGATACGGACATTGAGTGGGCCGATGCGACCGGCGGGAGTGGCTCCGGTGCGGGCGAGCACTTTATGAAATTCCACATCTGATAATCCGGCTTTAGGCTGTACTAGAAGACGACCAGGCGCCCAGGACTTTGCAGCGAGATTGGCTTGGGCCGGGGAAATGGATAGGGATAGGATCGCTGTTAGTAAAAAAAACAGAGAGAGGGCTGGGGTGGGTGAAACAGCGCGCTCTCTTTGGTGTGGTATACAAGATGGCATACATTGCTCCTGTAGATGACAAGTCAACATGGGGTGATAAAAGATGTGTCGCGTCTGAGTGCGACGATTTCAATTACAGACTGTAGCGGCCGTCTTGATGGAAAGTTCAGGGAAATTAATGGGAGCTATTTCACAGCGCAAGGTATTAAAAAAAGTGGAAAAACCGGGACACAGCAAGGAAGTGATATAGAAAGCAGGCAGGTGTTACCTCTAATGAAAGACTACCGCATCGGTAATGCTGATGGGCAGGTGGTTTCTGGAGCGACAGGGGTGGTCGGAGTCGGTACCATTGTTCCATTTTCGGGTAATTCTTCTAGCGGACATATGGTATCTCTAGAGCAGGCGAGATAAAATTCAGCCGTTTTGTTTGGAGCGCTATAATCTCGAGTGGGATTTTTCCCGCCTGCAATTAAAGCACTGGTAGTGATCCGGTTGGCAACCTAAAGTAAGGCATTTCTAATAATATGAGGATATTGGTTAGTAATGATGACGGTTACTTAGCACCTGGAATCCGGGTGCTGGCTGATTGCTTGGCTAAAATCGCGGAAGTTATTGTGGTGGCGCCGGACCGGGATCGAAGTGGGGCCAGTCATTCTTTAACCCTGGATACGCCGTTGCGGGCTACTCTTGGGGAAAATGGATTCTATCGAGTGGAAGGGACACCCACGGATTGTGTTCACTTGGGGATTACCGGACTCTTAGAAAAAGAGCCTGATATGGTGGTTTCAGGGGTTAATTGGGGTGCTAATCTCGGCGATGACGTTATCTATTCGGGTACGGTGGCCGCCGCCATGGAGGGGAGATTCTTGGGGTTGCCCGCTATTGCGGTTTCTTTGGCGTCAGCGGAGCCGGAGCATTTTGATACAGCGGCTTGGGTAGCGCGTCGGTTGGTCACCAGTCTTATGGAAGATCCCTTGCCTGCTGATACCATACTCAACGTCAATGTTCCCAATTTGCCTAGGACCCAAATAACAGATTTCGAAGCAACCCGCCTCGGCCATCGGCACCGATCCGAGCCCGTTATTAAAGATGCCGATCCCCGCGGCCGTCCCATTTACTGGGTGGGTCCGGCTGGTGAAAGTCAAGATGCGGGACCTGGCACGGATTTCCACGCAATTGCCCGAGGGAGCGTTTCTATTACCCCGATTCAGGTGGATCTCACTCGTTACGCGGCCCTTGACCAAGTTGCCGGATGGCTGCAGCGAATCCCTCGTTCATGAAAGAAACTTGTTTGATATGGGGATGACTTCCCGGCGGGCTCGAGAGCGAGAGCGGTTGATTCAGCGATTACATGAAGAGGGTATTCGTGATCCTGCTGTGCTCAAGGTAATCCAGGAAACGCCCCGCCATATTTTTGTTGATGAGGCGCTTTCTAGCCGAGCCTATGAAGATACCGCGCTTCCTATCGGTTTTAGACAAACGATTTCCCAGCCTTATATCGTGGCCCGTATGACAGAAGCTCTCCTTGCTGGAGGATCGCTCCAGAAAGTGTTGGAGGTGGGTACAGGCTCTGGCTATCAGACAGCTATTTTAGCGGGCTTGGCAGGTCTGGTTTATACGGTGGAACGAATCAAGCCGCTGCTGACGCAAGCCCAGGCCCGCTTTAAGCATCTTGGGATAAGCAATATCCGGGCTAAATGCGCCGATGGGCTTTGGGGGTGGCCGGCCTATGGGCCTTATCAAGGGATATTGGTGGCCGCGGCGCCTAGGGAAATCCCTCAGACTTTGCTTAAACAATTAGCTGTCGGGGGGCGGATGGTAATTCCGGTAGGGGCATCGTCTGGTACCCAGTCCTTAATGATTGTGACTAGAACGGCTGATGATTTTGAAATGAAAACTTTAGAGCGGGTTAGTTTCGTGCCGCTTGTAGGAGAGTAAATTTGGCAAGGCTTTTTACTCTATTGTATGACAAGACTATGGGTTGGTCACGGCACCGCCACGCTACTCGTTGGTTGGTATTGGTCAGTTTTACCGAATCCTCTTTTTTTGTGGTGCCTCCCGATGTCATGCTGGCGCCTATGGCTTTAGCCTCCCCAAACCGGGCTTGGTATTATGCCATGCTTACTACGGTGGCATCGGTGTTCGGAGGATTGTTAGGATATGGGATTGGAGCATTGGCTTTTAGTTTGATAGAGCCTTTGTTGCAGCAATGGGACTATTGGGACTCTTATTTAAAGGCCCGTCTATGGTTTGAGGAGTGGGGAGGATGGGCTGTGCTGCTAGCGGGTTTTTCTCCTATCCCGTATAAAGTATTTACTATCGCCGCTGGTGTAGCGGCTATGCCTCTTGCCCTTTTTATCATGGCTTCTCTTGCGGGCCGGGGAGCTCGGTTTTTTCTGGTAGCGGCCTTGATGCGTTGGGGAGGCGCTCGGATGGAAGCTGGACTTCGGAAATATGTGGATTTAATGGGTTGGATAGCGGTGCTAGTAGCGTTTGCAGGTTACTTGCTGTTATCGCGGTAATCGATAGCCTATATAAATGCAGTGAATTATATTGCCCCAGGAAGGGTTGGGGTGTCGTTCTTGAATTTTTAACCACTGGAGTTTAGTTTCAGTGCGGTTGTTTTTACCAGCCTTAGTTATGATTGCTTTTTTGGCTGCTTGTAGCAGCGGTGGGAGGGTAGCTCCCGTTCATCATCTTGGCGCTGTTCCCCATGTGGGCCCCCGCCCATCCCATTATACGGTGAGACGGGGAGATACCTTATATTCCATTGGCTGGAGATATGGGGTGCATTACCGCACGCTTGCCCATTGGAATGCTATTCGCCCTCCTTATACGATCTATGTAGGGCAAAAACTACGTCTAAACTCTCCCTCCAAGAGCGCAGCCAAGCCGAAACAAGCATCCGAGAATAAGAAGTCTGTTACCAAATCGACAGCCTCACCCCCACTAACCAAGATTAAAGCTGTTCCAGCTAAAAAAGCATTGTCCCTGGAAAGGCCAACTAAGGTCGCTCATGGTATTCGCTGGTATTGGCCCACCCAGGGGGAAGTTATTCAGAACTTCTCCCGCACCGAAGCTGGTCGTAAAGGGGTAGATATTGCCGGGGAATTAGGCCAGCCAGTGGTTGCAGTAGCTGATGGTAAGGTCGTTTATAGTGGGCGGGGACTGCCCCGCTATGGGAAGCTAATTATCGTCAAGCACGATGCTAACTTTCTCAGCGCCTATGCCCATAACCGGTTGCTAGTAAGCAAAGAAGGCGATTCCGTAAAAGGCGGACAGAAGATTGCTGAAATGGGGCGTAGTGGGACTGATCGGGTTAAGCTGCATTTTGAGATTCGCCATCATGGGCAGCCCGTGGACCCCTTGCGCTATTTGCCTGAATAGTTATTCCGGTGAAGCCTGGTTGGTCCGAATGCTATCCTAGCGTTCTAGAGGCATGCCGGGGTGGCTATGGGAATTTCGTATATAATTTATTTTCTTTATTTATTAATCTGTTATGAGGGTTTGGAACATGCTGGAACAAGGTGCCGTATTGCAGCGGGCGAGTGATCTCAAAGGGCGTCTGGAAGCCCTGAGGGGGTATCTTTGACTTCGCGGCAAAGCAAGAACGGTTAGTGGAGGTTGACCGGGAGTTAGCCGTTCCTTCTGTTTGGGACGAACCGGAGCGGGCGCAACAGCTAGGTCAAGAGCGCGCGCAATTGCAGTCGGTGGTAGCTCCATTGGCGGAATTGGGCGGGGAAATCATCCAGGTTAGGGAATTGTTTGAGCTCGCCATGGAAGAAGGCGATGAAGACACTGCCCAGGAAATAATCGCTGAACTAGACGTTGTGGAACAACGTTTAGCAAAGTTGGAATTCCAGCGCATGTTTGCCGGTGAAATGGACCCTAACAATGCCTATCTAGATATTCAAGCCGGCTCTGGCGGGACCGAAGCCCAGGATTGGGCTAATATGCTGCTAAGAATGTATTTGCGCTGGGGAGAAAAGCATAGCTTTAAAACGGAGCTGACCGAAGTCTCTGAAGGGGAGGTTGCCGGGATCAAGAGTGCCGCTATTCGTTTCGAGGGAGAATACGCTTTTGGTTGGTTGCGGACTGAAACCGGGGTCCACCGGCTAGTGCGTAAATCACCTTTTGATTCGGGTAACCGCCGGCATACTTCTTTTGCCTCGGTATTCGTCTATCCAGAAGTGGATGAAAGGATAGATATTGAGATCAACCCAGCAGATTTGCGTATTGATACCTACCGGGCCAGCGGCGCAGGTGGACAGCATGTTAATCGGACCGACTCGGCGGTGAGAATTACCCACTTGCCTTCCAGTCTGGTGGTCCAGTGTCAAAGCGAGCGGTCCCAACATCAGAATAAGGCCCACGCTATGGCCCAGCTTCGCGCCAAGCTCTATGAGTTGGAGATGCGCAACCGCCAAGCCGAGAAACAGGCGGCGGAGGAGGCCAAGGCGGATATTGGCTGGGGAAGCCAGATTCGCAACTATGTATTGGATCAGTCCCGGATCAAGGATTTGCGCACGGGAATTGAAGTAGGGAATACTCAAGGGGTATTGGATGGTGATTTGGACTCATTTATCGAGGCAAGCCTCAAAAGTGGGTTTTAGCTTGTTTAGGTCTACCTTCTTTAGCGGAATATCGAGCCGGATTAAAGCAAGAAGAGGGTACGATATTTTGCTGCTTTCTCCGATGTGGCTGTGGGGGCAGGCCGGTAAATTTCTGGCTTGAGTAATGAGAGTTGTCCTCCAGCCGGCCTATGTACTTCATTCGCGTCCTTATCGGGAAACTAGCGCCTTGGTAGAGGTTTTCACCCCGGAGTATGGGCGGGTAGGGCTGGTTGCCAAGGGGGTGAAACGGCAGCGTACCCATCGCTTCAGCCTGTTGCAGCCGTTTTGTCCCTTGTTGCTTTCCTGGACGGGCCGGGGTGATTTAGTCACTTTAACGGGAGCGGAAGCAGCGGGTCCGATACCTGTTCTTACTGGGGAAGGGTTGATCTGCGCTTTTTACCTGAACGAATTGTTATTGCGTCTTCTGCCACGCCGCGATCCTTTGGAAGCTCTGTTCTCGGTTTATGCCCATTCGCTACCGTCATTAATCCATGCCCAGCAACGGCAGCAGATTTTACGCTTGTTCGAACGGGATTTGCTGGCCTATTTGGGGTATGGGTTAATATTAAAATACGAGGCCGGTACCTCCCGACCGATAGAAGCAGGGCAATGGTATAGTTATCAACTGGAGAAGGGTCCTGTGCGTCTCTTGTCAGAAGACTTAGAGGGGATGAAGGTTAGGGGGCATACCTTGCAGGCTTTGGCCCGGGGAGCTTTGGCTGACCCGGCGAGTTTGGGTGAGGCCAAGCGCCTGCTACGGTGGTTGCTTGCCTTTCATCTCGGGGATAAGCCTTTGAAAAGCCGGGGCTTGTTGGAGGAGTTACGGCGATTGGGGAATGTAAGCAGAAAAGAAGAGCGCCCATGATTGCAAGTCACGCTATTTTACTGGGAGTTAATATTGACCACGTGGCCACCCTGCGCCAGGCGCGGGGAACCCGCTATCCCGATCCCATCCAGGCCGCCATTGAAGCCGAGCAGGCCGGGGCGGATGGCATTACCCTCCATTTACGGGAAGATCGCCGCCATATTCAGGAGCGGGATGTAGCTTTGCTAAGGGACGTTTTAGTCAGCAAGATGAATCTGGAGATGGCGGTAACCGGGGAGATGTTAGCCATTGCCGAGAAATATTGCCCGGAAGACTGCTGCTTGGTGCCGGAGCGGCGGGAGGAATTAACTACGGAGGGAGGGTTGAATGTGACCGGCCAGTTAGCGCGGATTACCGAAGCCTGCGTCCGTCTAAAGGAGGCGGGAACCCGAGTCTCTTTGTTTATTGATGCCGATCCTCGTCAAGTGGAGGCCGCGGCCCAAGCTAACGCTCCCGTCATTGAGATTCATACTGGACATTTTGCCGATGCCAGGGATGAGCGGAACCGGCGGAAAGAATTCCAGCGGATTGTCGAGGCGGTGAAAAGGGGGCGGGAAGTTGGTCTCCAGGTTAATGCTGGGCACGGACTGAACTATCAGAATGTAGCGGCGATTGCGGCGCTTTCTGATATTGTCGAACTCAATATTGGCCATGCCATTATAGCTCGCGCTTTGTTTACAGGAATGCAATCCGCCGTCGGGGAAATGAAACGTCTAATGAGAGAGGCTCGGGAGTGATTGTGGGGATCGGCACTGATATTGTTCAGGTCTCTCGGATGACCGCACTGCTTGGGCGGTATGGGGAGCGGTTTCCCCGGCGTATTCTTACCGGGGATGAGTTCAAGAAGTTTTCTGTCAGTAAGCAACCTGCGTATTTTCTGGCCAAGCGGTTTGCCGCTAAGGAAGCTGCTGCCAAGGCATTAGGCACCGGCTTTGGCAGCGGCTTACGCCCCTGCCATATTGGGGTGGGTCATACTGAACGAGGACAACCTTTCTTAGAATGGCAAGGTCGGGCAAATGAGCTGGTCCGGATCTTAGGCGTTAGTCGAGGGCTGCTCAGTCTGGCAGATGAAAAAGAGTATGCATTGGCTTTTGTCACGTTACTGGCAGAAAGAGAGGGCGCCAAGCCGGGCTTAAGTTTGGAAAGAGCGCTAAATTCACTCAAACTATCGGGTAATGGTAATGGGGTCACGGATTAGAGGAATACGACTGAGCGGTCATCACCCCCTTCGCTGTTTCTTCCGGTGCGGCAGCGGAGGTAGCTGCCGATTAATGGGGAATGTCTATGATTAGGATGGATTATCCTACTATTGAAGATTTTGTGGGGCATACTCCTTTAGTACAGCTTCAGCATCTGCCAGGTGAGACTAGCAATACCCTGTTAGTGAAACTGGAAGGCCATAATCCTGCGGGCTCGGTGAAGGATCGGCCGGCGCTCAGTATGATTCAGTATGCGGAAGAACGGGGGGAAATTAAGCCGGGTGATACCCTGGTGGAAGCGACCAGTGGTAACACTGGCATTGCCTTGGCTATGATTGCCGCTATCAAGGGTTACCGGATGGTGTTGGTAATGCCCGAGAATATGAGTGTAGAGCGGCGGGCGGTCATGAAAGCCTTTGGGGCCGAGATCATTTTGGTAACCTCCCAAGAGGGAATGGAAGGGGCTCGTGACCTGGCTTTAGAGATGGAGGCTGAGGGCAAGGGCCGGGTGCTGGATCAGTTTGCTAATCCTGATAATCCCCGCGCCCATTATGAGGGAACGGGTCCCGAGATTTGGCGGGATACCCGTGGCAGCGTTACCCATTTTGTCAGTTCTATGGGCACTACCGGCACGATTGTAGGCGTCTCCCGCTATTTCAAGGCGCAAAATCCAGCCATTAAAATTATTGGCGTCCAGCCCCTGGAAGGTGCCAGCATTCCCGGAATTCGCCGTTGGCCAGAAGCCTATCTGCCCAAGATCTACGATCCGGCGGCCGTAGATCAAATTATTGACGTGTCGCAAGGGGAGGCGGAGGAGACGACTCGGCAACTCGCTGCCCGGGAAGGGATTTTTGCCGGTATCTCTTCCGGGGGCGCGGTTGCGGCAGCGCTGCGATTAGCCAAGAAGGTCAAACATAGCACGATTGTGGTGATCATTTGTGATCGAGGCGATCGATATCTTTCCACCCCTGTTTTCCCCGCCTAAAGAGAGCCGTTGGCGTTTTTCCGAATTTTGCTAAGGTAGCTGCTTCCGCGAGGTGCTTGAGGCGTCCCGCCAGTGCTCGCTGGTGGCTGTTATTGAGCCTGGGTGTGTTCTTTGTATCGGACGTGCGTCCGGTTGATAAATATACTCTCCACCTTGGGGATCTAGGCGGCTCCGGCTGGCGGGCGGAACAGGTAGCCCTTGATTTTCAGTTCCAAACCGCCAATCGGGGTTCGGCTCAGCTTCATATCGCCCGCTTGCTACTCCCTTCCCCTTTTAAGCGCTTGCAGCAAGTGGTTATCCACTGCGAATATATTGAATTGCTCTCCTCTCATTTGCGGTGTGCGGAGGGGACCGTGAATTTCACCTATGAAGGCTTTTTTGTACGTAGCAGTCTCTTCAGTTTTAGCTATCATTTAGAGACTCAAGCGCTTTCTTTCGAGCTTAAATCATTGGGCTTGGTTGGCGGGTCTGGGACTATTGCAGGGCATTTTGAAGATGCGCGCTGGCAATTATCCATTTCTGGAAAGTCTCTCAAGCTAGCCTCTTTTCTTGAGCTAATAGCTTCTTTGGGCCTGCAATCAGCCATTTGGCCCTCGGAATTCTCCTTCCAGGGCGTGCTGGGGATAGAGGCAAAATTAGCAGGGCAAGGCCAATTTCTGCGTACTGTCTGCCTTGGACTTCAGCTCGATGGAATAGGCTTCTCCGATACAAGCGCTCTCCAGGTGGGTGAGGCGGTAGCCGGCAAACTTCAGCTCAAGGGGCAAAATACCCACAAGGGTTGGGAGATGACTGGAGAGATGAAATTAAATGGAGGAGAAGCCTATTTCCATCCGTTATATTTCGCATTTTCCGAAACCCCTTTTCATGCCCAGTTAGAATTAGAGCCAGGGAAGGCCAAGGGGGATTGGAAAATTCCCCACTTCAGTCTGAAGCAAACTGGGGTTATGGCGCTTACGGGGGCGCTCCAGTGGACCCGGCAAGGAATAACCGAAGCGCAGGCCCAACTGGCGCAAGCCCGAGTGCCCGCCTTGTATCGGCATTGGTTGAAACCTTTTTTGGCGGGGACGGCCTTGGGGAATTTAACAAGTGGCGGAAAGGTTACCCTTGCTTGGAGATATCGTTCTCCTGGCCAGTGGGAACTCAAGGGATTCTTTGATGAGGTAGATATTGCTGACCAGCAAGGACGATTTAGCCTTGCAGGCCTTGGGGGGCAATTCGGTTGGAGCACTCATGCTACTCCCTTAATGATGGATCTCAGTTGGCAAGGGGGGCGTATTTATGCCTTGAATTTGGGGGCGGCGCACTTCCTTGCCGAGAGTAAAAATAATGGCTTGGGGCTTCGTCAACCGTTGCGGCTACCTGTACTCGATGGGCAGTTGCTTATTAATGATTTTGTTCTAAAAGATCCAGGAACCTCCGTAGCTCATTGGGGGCTGGAAGGGGCGTTAAGTCCTCTTTCCATGGAAAGGCTCAGTCAGGCCCTGGGTTGGCCCGCCTTGGCTGGGAAATTATCCGGGGTTATCCCTCGGGTCCGGTATCGGGAAGGCGTTGTGGAAGTTGGCGGTGCTTTGCTGGTACGGCTATTCGATGGCACACTGGTTATCCAGAACCTGCGCTTAGAAGACCCCTTAGGGATAATTCCACGGCTTGAGGCGGACATTGATATTAACCGCCTGGACTTGGAAACCATGACCCGTACTTTTGCCTTTGGTAAAATCGAAGGCCAGCTCAGTGGCGAAATACGGAAGCTCCGCTTGGTTGATTGGCAGCCGGTTCAATTTGATGCGAAACTGGCGACCCCGGAAGGTGATCCTTCGCGGCACCGTATTAGCCAGCAAGCGGTGGAGAGTCTCTCGCGTTTAGGTGGAGGCGCCAGCGGTTTGGTCTCCCGGAGTTTTTTAGGGCTGTTTAACGATTTTTCCTATGACAAAATGGGCTTGAGTTGCCGTCTTCGCCGCCAAGTATGCAAGATGGGAGGATTAGGGTCCATTAATGGAGGATATTATATTGTCCGTGGTAGCGGATTTCCTCGTATTGATATCATTGGTTATACCCGCCGGGTGGATTGGCCGGTGTTTATAAAACGGCTAAAGAGGGTGACTTCGGTGGATGGCTCGGTGAGGGAATGAATTTAATTAGAGAGCACGCAATGAAAAAGCGGTTACGTTGGTCGAGTTTGTTGGCGGTAATAGGACTAGCTGCCTGTGTGACCATCAATATTTATTTTCCTGCAGCAGCGGCAGAAAAGGCTGCGGACAAGATCATCGAGGACGTTTGGGAGCAAGATGCAACCACCACGCCAGCCGCACCGACTTCCCCAGCCGAGCAAGAAGAGCTCTCTTCTCTGCCGGGCTTTGCCTGGAGCCGAGTGCTTGATTTTTTAATCACGCCGGTGGTGGCGGCCGAACCCAATCTGGATATCTCAAGTCTCGCCATTAAACGTATTACCGTCTCTATGGAAAGGCGCTATCGTGAACTTAAACCCTATTTTCAAAGTGGCGCTATCGGGCTTACCCATGATGGTTTGGTGGCAATGCGAAAGGCCCAGGAAGTCCCCCTTAGGGACCGGACTCAGGTAAATCAGCTGCTTGCCACTGAAAACAATGATCGTAATGCCCTTTATGGAGAGATTGCCAGAGCCAATGGCCACCCTGAATGGGAGGCTCAACTTCGGGAAACTTTTGCCCGCCGCTGGATTCAAAAAGCGCCTTCAGGATGGTGGTATCAGAATGCCCAAGGCCAATGGGCGCAAAAGCGTTAACCACCTTGTCAATGAACGTTTTTGTCTTTGATATCGAAACGGTCCCGGATGTAGAAGGGGCGCGCCGTTTCTATGGCTTGGAGGGTTTGGATGATGCCGCGGTGGCTGAAATTATGTTTTCTAAACGTCGCCAGGAGACGGGGGGCGGGGAGTTTTTGCGTTTACATTTGCACCGCATCGCCGCTATTTCCGTGGCGCTCCGTTCCCAGGACCGGTTTAAAGTTTGGTCATTAGGCGATCCTGCCTCTCCGGAGGAAGAGTTAATACAGCGTTTCTTTGATGGAATCGAAAAATTTGTACCCACCCTGGTTTCTTGGAATGGGAGCGCCTTCGATCTTCCGGTGATACACTACCGCGCTTTGCTTCATGGTATTGGGGGCGCGCGTTATTGGGAGATCGGCGAGAAGGAGCAAAGCTTTCGCTGGAATAACTATCTGAATCGTTATCACCAGCGCCACTTAGATTTGATGGATGTGTTGTCTGGCTACCAGACTCGAGCCGTGGCCCCGTTGGATGAAATTGCGACATTACTTGGCTTTCCCGGTAAAATGGGGATGAGTGGCGCTAAAGTATGGGATTTATTTCAAAGCGGTGAGCTTGAGGCAATTCGCAATTACTGTGAAACTGATGTACTGAATACCTACCTTGTCTTCTTGCGATTTGAACTCATACGGGGACAGCTTGAGAAAGCCACCTATCAGCAGGAATGTCAACGGGTGCGGGAGGTGATAGGGGCTGAGAACAAAACTCATTTTTCGGAATTTTTGGCCCTCTGGAATATTTAAAGCGGGGGGTTAGCTTGTAACCTCTAGATTTACTCTTTATTTATCTCTCGGCAATGGCGCATCATCCTAAACGAAAACCTCTCTCTCAAGAGCCTCAAAAGGCTTCCATTGAGGCACTAACCCATGAGGGCCGTGGTATTGCCCACGTAGCCGGCAAAACTGTTTTTATTGATGGTGCCCTGCCTGGCGAAACGGTATGGTTTCACTATCTCCGCCGGCGCGGTAAATTTGACGAAGGCCGTGTACTAGAAGTATTGCAACCGGCGCCAAGCCGGGTAGAGCCGCGCTGTCGCCATTTTGGGGTTTGTGGGGGGTGTAGCTTGCAACATTTGAGCACGGCGGCTCAGTTGCAGCTCAAGCAAGTAACGGTAAGGGAGCAGTTCCGTCATTTTGGCGGTGTTGAACCCGAGCAATGGCTACCCCCTCTGGTGGGAGGGGGCTACTGGGGATATCGCTACAAGGCGCGCCTAGGGGTTAAGTTCGTTAAAAAAAAGGATCGCGTACTGGTTGGCTTTCGGGAAAAGGGAAGCTCCTTGATTGCGGCGCTGGAGGGTTGTGAGGTGCTGCACCCGTCGGTGGGATATCTATTGCCAGCGCTAGGCGAATTGATCGCCTCTTTAAGTTGCTATGACCGTATTCCCCAGATCGAGGTTGCTGCTGGGGATCAATCAACCGGTTTGGTATTTCGCCATCTCGTGCCCTTGACTACAGCGGATACCGAGCAGCTAGTGGCATTTGGCCAGGCCCATAAATTGCAGATTTATCTCCAAGGGGGGGGAGCGGAAACGGTACGTCTCCTATGGCCCGCAGGGGCGCGTTTAAGTTATTCCCAGTTTGGAAAGCTGGAAATGATATTCTTGCCTACGGATTTCACTCAGGTAAACCGGGAGGTGAACACCAAAATGGTTCGGCGGGTCCTTGAGTTACTTGAAATTAAATCCGGCGAGCGGGTGCTAGACTTGTTTTGTGGAATAGGTAACTTTACCCTGCCGTTGGCAATTGCTGGCGCCGAGGTTGTGGGAATAGAAGGCAATGCCGGGTTAGTGGCTCGGGCAGTGGCGAATGCAACACATAACCGGCTGGAAAATGCCTATTTTGAAATGGCTGATCTGAATGGGGCGGAATGGACTCATTATGTTTGGGCACGAGAAGGCTTTTCTAAAGCGCTGTTAGATCCACCCCGAAGTGGAGCATTACTTGCGGTACAGCAAATGTCAAAACTAAGGGTACAGCGAATTGTTTATGTTTCTTGCAATCCTGCTACCCTTGCCCGGGATGCAGGTGAGCTTGTTAATCGACAGGGCTACCGTTTGCGTTACGCGGGAGTGATCGATATGTTTCCCCATACTACCCATGTGGAAACCCTTGCCTTGTTTGAGCAGACAAGGAAGCACTAGGGAAATTCGATGTCCTCGGCGGAAGTTGCCAGTACAATAGTAGGGGGAGCGAAAAAACATGAAGAGCCATATCAAAACCATTACTGGAGATTATGTGATCCGGAATTTACGGATAGGTATTGCGGCTGCGCGGTTTAATGAATTTATCGTCGCTAGTTTGCTGGAGGGGACCGTGGATACTTTACTTCGCCATGGGGTTACCTCCAAGGATATCGAAATTGTTCGCGTTCCTGGCGCATTTGAGTTGCCGCTGGCAATTCAAGCCATGGCGCAGCGAGGCGGCTTTGATGCCTTAGTAGCTTTAGGGACGGTTATCCGCGGCGCGACCCCCCACTTTGATTATGTCGCTGGGGAATGCAGTAAGGGGTTGGGGTTGATTTCCTTGCAGCATAGCTTACCCATTGGTTTTGGCGTGCTGACAGTGGATACCATTGAACAGGCTATTGAGCGGGCGGGCACTAAAGCCGGAAACAAAGGGGTAGAGGCCGCGCTTTCTGTGATTGAGATGGTTGGCGTATTGCGACAAATTCATAGCGCCAAAGGCGAAATAACGTGAGTAATCGTCGTTCGAAGGCCCGCACGGCTGCTTTGCAGGGGCTTTATCAGTGGCAGTTGATGGGACAGGATGTCGATAAAATCGATATTGAATTCATTGTTCAGGATATACGGGGTATTGATCATGCCTATTTTCAGGAATTGTTGCGAGGAGTGCCCCAGCGCCAAGGGGAGCTAGATGAATGTCTCGGACCCTTTTTAGATCGGCCTATTAATGAAGTCGACCCGGTGGAATGCGCCATTTTGAGAATAGGGGCATTTGAATTGCTTTGTCGTCCTGAGATTCCCTATCGGGTTGTGCTAAATGAAGCCATTGAGTTGGCTAAGCGCTTTGGCGCCGAGCATGGCCATCGCTATGTCAACGGCATTCTCGATAAAGTGGCTCAAAAAGTACGTGCTACCGAGTTTCGGTCCCGAGCTCTTAGACGGCGGTTGCAGACTTAGCAGCGAACTTGATGACATGATACTTGTACCACCTGGCTCTTCTGAGCGCTTTAAGATGTGAATGAGTTCTCCCTGATTGAAAATTTTTTTGCGGATTGTACTCAGAAACGGGAAGACGTTGCGCTGGCGGTGGGTGACGATTGCGCCTTGATGACTGTCCCTCCAGGTTGTGAATTGGCGGTTTCTATTGATACGTTAGTAGCCGGGGTGCACTTTACTGCCGAGGTGGATTCCGCCGCTTTGGGGCACAAAGCGCTGACGGTAGGATTGAGCGATCTTGCTGCTATGGGGGCAGAACCGGCCTGGGCGACTTTGGCGTTGACTCTGCCAGAGCTCGACAGAGCTTGGCTGGCTGGGTTTACTCAAGGGTTAAGCAAGCTTGCCAGAAGCTACGGTGTGCAATTGGTAGGGGGAGATACCACTCGGGGGCCGCTGGCGGTCACTATGCAGTTGCATGGTTTCGTGCCTCGGGGTAAAGCCCTGAGGCGTGATGGAGCACGTCCCGGTGATGGAATTTACGTAACGGGAACTTTGGGTGATTCTGGCCTTGCCCTTCAAGCGCGATTGGAAGGTCTCCAGTTATCCCAGGAGGCTTTATGCTATGTTGAGCATCGCCTGGATTGGCCACAGCCTCGGGTACATGAAGCCTTGGCGCTTCGTCCTCTCGCCCATGCTGCTATCGATATCTCAGATGGTCTCGCAGCAGATTTGGGACATATCCTGAAAGGCAGCGGTGTTGGTGCGGCGGTTGAAGTAGAGGCTTTGCCGCTTTCAGATTCCTTTCGTGCTTCTCTTGAGTTGGAGCAAGCCTGGGCCTTGGCGCTAACCGCAGGCGATGACTACGAATTGTGTGTGACCGCGCCTGCCGAATACCATGACCGGATACAGGCGGTGCTCTCGGATCGGGGTTGTCCCTGCACCTTGATTGGAACGATTGAAGAGGAGCCAGGCTTCCGTTGCCGCCGCCGGAATGGAGCTTCATTTATTCCCCAACAGCAGGGTTACCGTCATTTTTAGTTATGGCTCAAGATATTGCAAAAATTAGCTGGCGTCAGTTGCTGGCAAATCCTATCTATTTCCTTGCTTTTGGCTTTGGTTCTGGCTTAGCCTCCCGTGCCCCGGGCACCTTCGGAACCTTACCGGCGTTGCCTTTTTATTGGTGGATTCAAGATTGGCCTCTGTTTGGCTATGTGCTATTAGTGCTGGTGTTGTTTTTAATAGGCATTTGGGTTTGCCATGTGACCGCTAGGGATCTAGAGATTAAAGACCCTGCTGGAGTTGTTTGGGATGAGTTCGTAGGTTTTTTGGTGACCATGACGGCGGCACCTTCTGGTTGGGGGTGGTTGCTTGGGGGATTTATCCTTTTTCGCTTATTTGATATTTGGAAGCCTTGGCCTATTCGAGTGTTGGATCGCCGTATAGCAGGAGGTTTAGGGATTATGCTGGATGATGTGGTGGCGGGTATTTTTGCTGCTCTCGTACTTGCAGGCTTCGAGGTATGGATGGGATAAGTTGGTATTATACTAAGCTAGTTTTATCCTAATTAGCGTTCTAAATAAGTATAAATTGCCTCCTTTAACTGCTGCTGTTGCTCTGGGGTGAGGGGTTTATCCTGTTGATTGCAAATAAAAAAGACATCCACCACTTGGGTGCCTAGGGTTGTGATTTTGGCATTCACCAGCCGTACTTGGCAGCTAGCTAAGGCCCGGCATACTCGGGAAAGCAATCCAGGCCAATTGTTGGTAGTCAGTTCCATCACGGTACATTGATTACGACGATCCTTGGTAAAAGTAATAGTAGTAGGAAATTTAAACAGCTTTAATTTTCGCGGAATAAACCCTGGACGGTAAGGTGGGGCGCGGTCAGGTTGGGTTAGCCGCTGGGTTAAAACCTCTTGGATTTCTTGCAAGCGAAATTCTAGATCGGCTTCAGCCCGGATGGTAGCTGCCTCACGGACAACAAAGCTTTCCAAGACGAAGCCATGGCCGGTAGTGATAATCCGGGCGTCCAAAACATCCAGATCGAGTTGAGCCATGGTTCTCGTGGTTACGGTAAAAATTAGCGCGTGGGCTCTGGCATAGATAAACACCTCCATGGTCCCAGGCTCCTGGTTGTGAATGCGTACCAGAATTCGCGGCGCGCCGTCATGGGGTTCTTTCTGGGCAAGAGCCTTGATGTGCCAGCGGATCTCATTGGGTGTATGACGCAGGAAATAATCCGCATCGATTTGACTCCAAAGGATATCAAGTTTTTGTTCGGTCCAGCCGTCTTTTAATAATGCTTGCCGCGCTTCATTTTGAATATCGCGGATATGTTCTTTTTTGTCGACGGGATATTCTAAACCTTGCCGCAATGCTTGCTGGGTAGCCGTGTAAAGCTTATTTAACAAAGCGTCCTTCCAGCTGTTCCAGAGATTAGGGTTAGTCGCGCGAATATCGGCCGCCGTCAACAAATAGAGATGATTCAGGCGCCTTTCATCACCGACCTCCCTAGCAAAGCGCTGAATCACCTTCGGATCGTTAATGTCGCGTCGTTGTGCCGTCATGGACATTAGCAGGTGATGGGCTACTAACCAGGCAACAAGGCGGGAATCGTCGCGGCTGAGGCCGTGGTAGAGACAAAATCTCAAGGCATCTTTGGCCCCGAGCTTGCTATGATCGCCGCCGCGCCCCTTGGCGATATCATGAAATAGGCCAGCCAGATAGAGTAACTCGGGTTTAGAAATCCGTTGAAAAATCTCCGAACACAAGGGCAGTTCCTGGGCATATTTTGGAAGGGCAAAACGCCGGAGATTATGTATCAGAAATAAAGTGTGCTCATCAACCGTATAAGCGTGAAACATGTCATATTGCATTTGTCCCACAATTTTGCCAAAAACAGGCAGATAGGCACCGAGTATGCCGTATTTATTCATGCGCCGGAGTTCGCGAGTGATGCCCCGGGATTGGCGCATGATTTCCATAAACAGAGCCCGATTAAATGAATCTGCCCGGAAGTTGTCGTCGATAAGATGGCGGTGTTCTCGAATAAGGCGGATGGTTGAAGCTCGCACTCCTTTGATTTCAGGATGTTGCTGGAGCAATAGGAAAACTTCCAGGAGGGCAGAAGGGGTATGTTTGAATACGCTAGGATTGATGACTTCCAGAAACCCATTGCGGGCCTGAAAACGTTCGTTAATAGGACGAACATGAACTTTCGCGTCAACTAGCAGAATTCTTTCCTCAAGCAGTTGCAGGAGCATTTCATTAAGTCGTCCGGTGTTTTCAGCAGTTCGATAATAATCCTTCATGAGCTGTTCCACGGCTAAGTGGGGGCCTTGATCATGGTAACCTAGCTGTTTAGCAAGAGCGATTTGATGGTCGAATAAGAGGCGATCCTCTCTGCGGCCTGTCAAAGTGTGCAGACCATAACGGAGCTGCCAAAGAAAGCTTTGGCTTTCTAGCAATTCTTTTCGCTCTGATACGGTCAAAAAATCGTGCTGTAAGAGACTATCAAAGGACCAGGTATTGAAGTACCGTTTTGATACCCACTGGATCATCTGAATGTCGCGCAGCCCACCGGGACCTTCTTTGAGATTGGGCTCAAGATTGTAGGCGGTATCGTGGTATTTATGATGGCGTGTTATTTGCTCAGCCTGCTTGGCAAGAAAGAATTGGCGACTATTCCAGATTTGCTCTGGGGCGATAGCTGTTTGTAAGTTTTTAAATAGAAGTTCGGGTCCAAAAAGTAAGCGAGCTTCCATTAGGCTCGTAATAAACGAGAGATCATCGCGGGCTGCTTGTTGGCATTCTGCCACCGTACGCACACTGTGTCCCATCTCTAAGCCAGTGTCCCATAAAAAAGAAATAAAATGGCCAATGGAATTTTGTAGGATAGAATCGGTTTCCTCTGTCAGTAATAGGAGGATATCGATATCGGAGTAAGGGTGCAGAGTGCCTCTTCCATAGCCTCCCACAGCAACTAATGCAACCCGTTCAGGGCATTTTTTAGTATGAAGGCGGCAAGCTTGAACAAGAATCTGATCTACCAGCCAGGCATGGAGTGGTAGCAGTTCAGCGGCTGAAGTCCCCGTAAGAAAACGCTGTTTGAGATTCTCGATACCCTCTTTAAGGAAGGATCGCAATAGAAGCAAAGGGGCCTCGCTGGTATCAATCCACTTCGCAAAAGCAGCGGGTTCAAATAACGTGGGGTCGGGGCGAGTATTTCCAGTAAAATTTGGCACGCTGAGAAGTCAATCGCTGGCTTAGAGGTTATCTCCGGGTTTGGCAGTAAGCACTTCAAAGCCATCGTCAGTAACTAGTATCGTGTGTTCCCATTGGGCTGAAGGACTGTGATCTTTAGTGACCACCGTCCACTTATCCGGTAGAACTTTTACATAGCGTTTGCCAGCATTGACCATTGGTTCGATGGTAAAGGTCATCCCAGGTTCTAGTCTAAGCTTGGTGCCAGGAGTACCATAATGAAGGACTTGAGGCTCCTCATGGAAAATGCGGCCGATTCCATGCCCGCAAAATTCCCGCACAATGGAGAAATTACTGGCTTCGGCGTGAGTTTGGATGGCATGACCGATATCGCCTAAATGGACGCCTGGTCTGACCATTTCGATGCCAATGCACATACATTCATAACTTACTTGTGAGACTCGCTTGGAAATAACGTTAGGCTCCCCCACAAAGAACATTTTGCTGGTGTCCCCATGATAGCCATCTTTAATTACAGTGACGTCGATATTCACGATATCCCCTTTCCTTAGCCGCTTTTTGCCGGGAATTCCGTGGCAGACCACGTGATTGACTGAAGTACAAATGGATTTTGGGAAGCCGTGATAGTTAAGAGGAGCAGGAATAGCCTGTTGCACATCAACGATGTACTCGTGACAGATGGCATCCAGTTCCTCGGTAGTGACGCCAGGCTTCACATAAGGGCGAATCATGTGGAGGACATCGGCGGCTAGATGGCCGGCGACCCGCATTTTTTCAATTTCCTCTGGCGTTTTGATAGTAACTGGCATAGGGTTGTGATGTGGTTTTCATGGATTCTAGATCCTTAGACTGAGACTTAAGGATAGGGTTCTATCATTGTCCTAACAGGGCATTTATGGTATAAAACGCGCGCTTTTAAAGCAAACAAAATCACACGCGCATCGGCACATACTATCGGGGTGCCTTTGGTCAGGTCGGTATATGGGATGCGCGGAGGAATAACCCCAATATACATCGAGGTAAAAATATCATGGCGAATGTCACCATGCGTCAAATGTTAGAAGCTGGCGTTCATTTTGGCCACCAGGCTCGCTATTGGAATCCGAAGATGGCACCTTATATCTTCGGCAAGCGCAATAATATCCATATTATCAACTTAGAAGAAACGCTGCCATTATATATGGAAGCGACGAATTACCTTGGTCGGCTAGCTGCAAATAAAGGTACAGTTTTATTTGTGGGCACCAAACGGGCGGCTCAAGAGCCTGTCCGAGAAGAGGCAGGGCGCTGCGGTATGCCTTATGTGAACAGCCGTTGGCTGGGGGGGATGCTCACTAATTTTCAGACTGTGCGGCGGTCTATCAAACGTCTTCATGATTTAGAGGCGATGATCCAGGATGGTAGTTTGGATCGGCTTAAAAAAAGAGAAGCGTTGACAGTGAGGCGAGATCGGGACAAGCTTGAGAATAACCTTGGCGGTATCAAAAACATGACTCATCTTCCTGATGCTTTATTTGTTATTGATGTAGAGCATGAGCGAATTGCAGTAGATGAAGCAGCTAAGCTGGGCATCCCCGTGGTGGCGGTGGTAGATACCAATAGCGATCCGAGGAAGGCGGACTATATTATTCCAGGCAATGATGACGCTATTCGGGCTATCCGCCTCTATCTGCGCGGGATTGCCGATGGGATTATTGATGGGCGTACCACTGCTGCTGCGGCTAGCGCGAGTAAAGCAAGTAAGGATGAATTTGTGGAGATGGAAGAGGCTAGCGAAGAGGAGACTCTCACCGAATCGTTGAGTGAGAAGAGTGCTTCAACAGATGCGAGCGTTACCTAAATAACGAGCAAATTAAGGTTGGACCTCACAAGGAGACCCCGCAGTAGGGTGTTCTTGTGTCTGATCCCGATACCGTAGAGGAATGGAATAATGGCAATCACAGCGGCACAGGTCAAGGAACTACGGGAGCGCACCGGTTCCGGAATGATGGAATGCAAAAAAGCCTTAGTGGAAACCGGCGGTGATATCGAAACCGCTATAGAATGGATGCGTAAGCAAGGATTAGCTAAGGCTGATAAGAAGGCGGGGCGAGTAGCTGCCGAAGGTATTATCGTGACTGCCGTTAGTCAGGATGGCCGTAAGGCAGCGATGGTAGAAGTAAATTCAGAGACGGATTTTGTTGCTAAGAATGAGGATTTTCGCCAGTTTGCTGAGGATGTGGCCCACCAAGCATTAATTTCCAATCCCGCCACTTTAGAAGATTTGACCTCCCTGCCCTTGGGTAAGGGTAGGGAGAGCGTTGATGAGAGGCGCCACGCCCTGGTAGCCAAGATTGGTGAAAATCTCAATGTTCGCCGTTTTACCTTAGTCGAAGCAGAAAATGGTTGTATTGGCCGTTATGTCCACGGTGATCGAATCGGCGTGTTAGTTGCTGTAGAAGGCGGTGAAGAAGCATTGGCTAAAGATCTTGCGATGCATATTGCGGCGAGTAAGCCGCAGGCTATTGCACCAAAAGATATTCCAGTAGAGATTTTGGATAAAGAGAGAGCTATTCAGATTGCTCAAGCCAAGGACAGTGGTAAACCGCCCGAGATCATTGAGAAGATGGTGCAAGGCCGGTTGCAAAAGTTCTTAAGCGAGATCACTTTGTTGGGACAACCTTTTGTTAAAGATCCGGATATTAAGGTGGAAAAATTGCTTAAAGATGCCGGCGCTAACGTCTATCGTTTCGCTCGTTTTGAAGTAGGCGAGGGGATTGAGAAGAAAGTGGAAAATTTTGCTGAAGAGGTAAGGTCGCAGGCCCAAGGAGATTGAGCAGGTGCCATTGGATGGAGGGAAACCTAAGTATCGGCGCATCCTGCTAAAGTTCAGTGGAGAGGCCCTTATTGGCGAGGTGGGTTATGGTATCGATCCCAAGGTGGTTCAGCAAATTGCTCTAGAATTGCAAGAATTAAACCGCATTGGGATCGAGATTGGCCTGGTGGTTGGGGGGGGTAATATTTTTCGAGGCGCTGGATTAGCTGCTGTCGGCATGGATCGGGTGACCGGAGATCATATGGGCATGCTGGCAACAGTGATGAATGCTTTGGCCTTACAGGACGCTTTAGAAAGGCTAGGGGTATTCTGCCGGGTGATGTCCGCCATTCGGATCAACGAGGTCTGCGAGGATTATCTGCGCCGCCGAGCTATCCGCCATCTAGAAAAAGGGCGTTTAGTTATTTTTGCTGCCGGGACCGGCAATCCCTTTTTTACTACCGATACCGCTGCTAGTCTTCGCGCTATTGAGATTGGTGCAGAATTGCTTATTAAAGCAACCAAGGTAGATGGCGTTTATTCGGCTGATCCGCTTGTGAATTCCGATGCACAGTTTATTTCCCGCCTAAGCTATGATCAGGTTATAGAGCGCAAACTTGCAGTTATGGATACGACCGCCATTATAATGTGTCGAGACCATTCTCTGCCATTGCGAGTCTTTGACATGCATAAGGTGGGAGCCCTTACCCATATCATCAAAGGCGAAGACGTGGGAACACTCGTTTCCAGAGAGTAATAATGATTATGATTGATGAAATTCAGGAAGATGCGGCCCAGCGCATGGATAAGAGCCTTAATGCTCTGAAACAAGCTTTTGCTAGACTGCGGGCAAATCGAGCCCATACGAGTCTTCTTGACCATATTACCGTTTCCTATTACGGCAATAATGTACCGCTGAACCAAGTAGCTAATGTCTCTGTGGAAGATGCTCGCACTTTGACGGTGACTCCTTGGGAAAGGCAAATGGTCCCAGTCATCGAGAAGGCGATTATGACTTCTGAGCTTGGGCTTAATCCCGTTACCGCAGGGACGGTTATTCGGGTACCTTTACCTGTTCTAACTGAAGAGCGGCGGCGGGAAATGGTTCGCCTCGTCAGGCAAGAGGCGGAAGCAGCACGGGTAGCTATGCGTAATATCCGGCGCGACAGTAACCATACCATCAAAGAACTGATTAAGGAAAAAGAGATTAGTGAGGATGATCAACGCCGTGCTGAGGAAGCCATACAAAAAATCACTGATAATCATATTACCCAAGTCGATGAGTTGTTAGCGGTGAAAGAACAGGATTTGATGGAAGTTTGATAACCCTAAATATTAAATAGCCTCGTTTTTTTGCAGGTGGGACGTTAGGCAGCATTATGGATAGCGGGCAGCTTGAGGGCCAATCATCAAAAATACCCAGCCACGTTGCGATCATCATGGACGGTAATGGGCGTTGGGCTAAGCAGCGGAATCGGCCACGCTTTTATGGACATAGGGCGGGCGTTGAAGCAGTGGAAGGGGTTCTGCGGGCATGCGCTGATACCGGTGTTCGGGTATTAACCCTATTTGCTTTTAGTAGTGAAAATTGGCGTCGCCCATCTCAGGAAGTTCAGCTTTTAATGGAGTTGCTTGCCTCTGCCGTTTCAAACCGGTTGCAGCAGATTCAAGAGCAGAATGTATGCCTTCGCATCATTGGCGATCGGAGCAAATTTCCGGAAGCGCTGCAAACAGAAATGGCGAAAGCCGAGGCCCTAACAGCACAAAACGACGGGATTACTCTAGTTGTGGCTGCCAACTATGGTGGGCGTTGGGATATTACTCAAGCGGTAAAGCAAGTGGCTGCTAAAGTCGAAGAGGGACGGATAGCGGTTGACTCTATTACCCCCGAAGTTTTTGCGGCACATCTTTCTCTAGCAGGTTTGCCTGAGCCTGATTTATTTATTCGAACAGGCGGCGAACAACGCGTTAGCAATTTTTTATTATGGCAATTAGCCTATACTGAATTTTACTTCACTGATATTCTGTGGCCTGATTTTAACGAAGCAGCTTTTGCTAGGGCAATCAAAACCTTTGTTCGGCGGGAACGCCGTTTTGGTCAGACTTCAGAGCAAGTGGAGTCTTTGCGCCGTGCTTAAACAGCGGCTCATTACCGCTCTTATCTTAGTACCCCTCACTGTTTGGGCCGTGCTTTCTTTTCCTACTGGAATAATCGCCTGGCTATTGGCCTTGGTAATGGCTATTGGCGCTTGGGAGTGGGCAGGCCTAATTCGGCTGCGAGACATGGGAGCGCGGTTATGCTATATCGTTGCCGTGTTACTATTGCTTTGGGGGAGCTATTCTCTACCATTCGCTGGGGTAGCTGCGATAGGCGTGATTTGGTGGGGCGTTTGTACGGTTTTATTAGTACGATGGGCACATAAGAGATCGGCTAGTGCTTTGCTGTTAAGTAAGCTTGTGCCAGGGATGATTGTAGGGGTTTTGGTGCTGGTGCCTGCCTGGCGGGCGGTTATCGGCCTTCATGGGTTGCCCGTCATCGGTCCAAGGATGGTATTGCTTCTTTTTATTTTGGTATGGTTAGCGGATAGTGCAGCTTATCTGGTTGGGCGGCGTTTTGGGCGTACTTGTTTGGCGCCAGCGCTTAGTCCTGGAAAAACCCGGGAGGGAGTCTATGGGGCCCTCGGCACGGGTTTATTGTTTTCATTGATGGGAGGAGAGATATTGGCGTTTTCTGGGCTAGCCTGGTGGGGGTTTATCGGACTTGTCCTGTTAACGCTTTTTGCTTCTATTGTAGGGGACTTATTGGAAAGTTTGTTTAAGCGCTTGAGCGCTGTTAAGGATAGTGGCTGCTTATTACCAGGTCATGGAGGAATGTTGGACCGATTCGACAGTTTAACTGCGGCGGCGCCAGTATTTGCCCTAGGAGTCTGGGGGTTGGAGCAGCTGCAATGATAGGGGTCAGCATACTGGGATCTACGGGTTCCATTGGTATGAGCACCCTTGATGTACTGGCGCGTTATCCAGAACGCTACAGGGTTCAAGCCTTGTCCGCGAACAGATCCGTAGCACAGATTTACCAGCAGTGCCTCCAATTTCGACCTTCTCAGGTTGTTATGGTCGATCCTGATGCTGCTGAGCAGCTACGCCAGCGGTTGCATCCCGTCGTGCCGGAGATAGAAGTCAGTAGCGGCAGCGAAGCCTTAGAGACCATTGTCACATCTCCTGATACTGATTATGTCATGGCGGCCATTGTAGGCGCTGCTGGCTTATTGCCCACCTTAGCCGCAGCGCGAGCAGGCAAGCGGATTTTGCTTGCTAATAAAGAATCTCTTGTGATGAGCGGTCAGTTATTTATGAGTGCTGTTAGTGAAAGCGGTGCCGAGTTGCTCCCCATTGACAGCGAACATAACGCCCTTTGGCAATGTATGCCAGCGGAGGGGCGCGAACTTCCCTTGCACCGTAAAGGCGTACGGCGTATTTTACTGACGGCCTCGGGCGGGCCCTTTAGAGAGCGGGCACTTTCCGAGTTGGACAATGTTACCCCTGATGAGGCGTGCGCGCATCCTAACTGGAGTATGGGACGTAAGATATCGGTTGATTCGGCTACCATGATGAACAAAGGGCTAGAGGTTATTGAAGCCTGCTGGTTATTTGATGCTGCGGCCTGTCAGATTGAAGTCGTTTTGCATCCGCAGAGCGTTATTCACTCCATGGTGGATTATGTGGACGGTTCTGTCTTGGCACAGTTGGGTAATCCTGATATGCGGACACCCATTGCTTATGGATTGGCTTGGCCTGAGCGTATGGAATCGGGGGTAACACTTTTGGATCTGTTTGCGATAGGCCAATTGACTTTCTGTCAACCTGATTTGCAACGCTTCCCTTGCCTGGGGCTGGCCTATGCCGCGCTGGAGCGGGGAGGCACCTGTAGCACTATTTTGAACGCAGCTAATGAAGTGGCGGTCCAGGCGTTTCTCGATCAACGTATTCAGTTTACCCAGATTCCAAAGCTTATCGAATGGACGCTAGGTAGAGTGACCCCCACCGTGGCTGACTCTCTTCCGGCCGTGCTAGAAAGTGACGCAGTGGCGCGGCAAGTAGCTAAAGAACAAGTAGAGCGGTGGTATTAATGTCTATTGTACTAGCTATACTCGCTTTTGCGATTGCTATTGGGGTGCTCGTTGCCGTACACGAGTATGGCCATTTTTGGGTGGCACGGCGATCTGGCGTTAAGGTTCTGCGATTCTCCATTGGTTTTGGTCGGCCATTATGGCGTTGGCGTGGAAAGGATCAAACCGAGTATATACTCGGATCGCTGCCTTTGGGGGGATATGTCAAGATGCTCGATGAGCGGGAAGGAGAGGTTGCCAAGGAGGATCTCCCGCGCGCCTTTAATCGACAGTCCCTCGGTATTAGAAGTGCCGTCGTCGCTGCGGGGCCAGTAGCGAATATCTTATTTGCTATCATTGCCTACTGGTTAGCATTTGTCTTTGGTATTGCCGGGATCAAGCCTATTGTAGGTGAAATAATGGTCGACACTCCGGCGGATAGAGCCGGCTTCCGAGTTGGTGAAGAGATTATTGCGGTGGGAGAGCAAACTACCCCCACTTGGGCTTCGGTGCGTCATGCAATATTTGTGGCTTCTCAACATGAATCTCGTGTTCCCGTGACTGTTTCTGGTGCTGGAGGAGAACAAAAGTTAAGCTTGGATTTGAGTCAAGTCCAAGTAGACGTCGATCCTGAAAAAGCCAGGGATATATTGGAGCAGTTGGGAGTGCAGCCTGAGCGCCCCTTATTGGCGCCGGTGATTGGTGAGGTTTTGCCAGGTGAACCTGCAAGGCAGGCGGGTTTTCAACCGGGGGATCGCGTTCTCTCAGCCGCGAGTCAGCCTATTCGCACGTGGAATGAATGGGTAGAGTTTGTGCGCGATCACCCTGGTGAGGCTTTTAACGTTGAGATTGAGCGTGGGGAAGAGCGGCTGATTCTAAACTTGCAGCCAGCGATCATAGAGGGGGAGCAGGGTCCCGTTGGACGTATTGGCGCAGCACCAGAGCCACCGGGCGAATTGCCGGAGGAATTACGGGCTACTTTAAGGTATTCTCCCTTTGCGGCAATTTCCCGGGCGGTTGAGAAGACGTGGGAAATCGGATCGTTAACTGTGCTTATGCTGGGTAAAATGCTGGCGGGAGAGGTATCAACCAAATCTATCAGTGGACCCATCACGATTGCACAATATGCAGGGTATAGTGCGCAGATAGGTTTTGTCCCTTTCCTCAACTTCCTTGCGGTGGTGAGTATTAGTCTAGCGGTTCTAAATCTGCTGCCTGTTCCTGTTTTAGACGGGGGGCATTTATTATATTACTTTATTGAGCTGATACGAGGTAAACCTCTGTCAGAAATGGCCCAAGCGGTGGGACAGCAAATTGGTATCGTGGCACTCATTGGGCTGATGTGTTTAGCTTTCTATAATGACTTTGTCCGTTTGCTTGGATAAATTTGATATCGTTTTGATTCTTCAATAAATCTTCTTATTCCCTTGAGAAAAGCCTATATGTGTTCATAGCGGCAAGGAAGTGGAAGCGATATTGGTCAAAAGCAAGATTAGCGTAGGCTAACATTCTAAAAAATAAAATTATAGTCTTTCCCTTTATGCCCTTGCCGGGCACATTAATTTTGGGCCTAAGAAGTAAACCCCAATAGAGCCTTGAAAAAGGCTTTTTAGTTATCAAAATAAATAATGGGGGATGTCTTTGAAGTTTGTGAAAAAGCCAATAGCGGTTGCTATTGTGGCACTGATTCTTATTGGCCAGGTGCTGGCGGCAGAATTTCAAGAATTTATAGTTAAGGATATACGGGTCGAGGGATTGCAACGGATCTCCGCGGGTACGGTGTTTAATTATCTTCCGGTAAAAGTCGGCGATACGATTGATAGCCAGCGGGTTAAGGATACTATTCGTGGACTGTTCAGGACACGGTTTTTTAAGGACGTGCGGGTAGAGCGCGAGGGCAATGTTCTAGTTGTGGTGGTGGTAGAGAGGCCTACGATTACTAGCATCCAATTTGTGGGTAATAAAGAACTTAAAGGCGATCAGCTTTCGCAGGCTCTTAAACAAGTAGGGTTTGCGGAGGGGCGTGTTTTTGATCGAGCGCTGCTGGAGAAGGTAGAACTGGAACTGCAACGCCAATATTTTAGTCGTGGTAAATATGGCGTTAAAATTGATACGACAGTGACTCCTTTGGCCCGTAATCAGGTAGGTGTTACCGTAAATATTAAAGAGGGCGCTATTGCTAAGATTGGCGGTATCAATATCATAGGGAATCATGCTTTTAGTGAAGATGAGCTTTTGGGTGCATTTCAGTTAAGTACTTCGAACTGGCTATCGTTTTTTACTCATGATGATCAGTATTCCCGGCAGAAATTGGCGGCGGATCTCGAAGCGTTACGCTCTTATTATTTAGATCGCGGCTATATCAACTTCAATATTGATTCTACTCAGGTTTCAATAACGCCTGATAAAAAAAGGGTATTTATTACTGTCAATGTCACTGAAGGTGATCGCTACCAAATTGGTGAAGTTAAGTTAGCCGGGGATTTAGTTCTTCCCCATGAGAAACTGTTTGATGCTTTAACTGTGGCTTCGGGAAAAGTTTTTTCACGCAAGGCCATAGCGGAAAGTACAACTCATATTACTGATTTGTTAGGAAATAAGGGATATGCGTTTGCCAATGTAAATGCTGTGCCAGAAATAAATGAAGAAGAAAAAAAGGTAAATTTAACCTTTTTTGTTGATCCAGGTAAGCGTGCTTATGTTCGGCGGGTCAATATTTCAGGGAATACCAAAACCCGGGATGAGGTGCTTCGCCGGGAGATACGTCAACAGGAGGGAGGATGGGTAGCCACCGAGTTGATCAATCGTTCCCGGTTGCGGATCCAACGCTTAGGCTATTTTGAAGATGTTAATGTGGAGACAGTGCCGGTTCCGGGAACTACGGATCAAGTTGATGTGAATTTTAGCGTAGTGGAACGCCCTTCTGGATCCCTGTCGGCAGGTTTAGGTTTTTCTCAATCCCAAGGTTTCATTTTTAATGCTAGTATTACCCAGCGAAACTTTCTGGGGAGTGGTAAGCATGTAAGCTTTGCTTTTAATAATAGTCAGGTGAACACCATCTATAGTTTTGGATATACTAATCCCTACTATACTATTGATGGTATTAGTCGCGGATTTAACCTTTTCTATCGTGAAACCAGTCCTTTTAGAGCCAATATTGCCCGTTTTAGTACCGATGCGTATGGCGGCGATATGCATTTCGGTATTCCGGTCACTGAAAATGATAGGGTGCGCCTTGGTTTTGGTTACCAGCATACGAAGGTTAATCTAACTGAAAATTCTCCCCAGGAATACCATAAGTTTGTAGATAGTGAAGGAAATAAGTTTGATACTTTTAATACGAATTTAGGCTGGTCTCGTGATAGCCGGAATAATGCTCTCTTAACGACTGATGGCAGTATTCAAAGCCTCTTCGGTGAGATTACCCTGCCGCTAGGTAGTTTGCAATTTTTTAAGTTTGGTTATCGTCACCGTTGGTTTCATCCTTTATCTAAATCTCTTACTTTGATGCTAAATGGCGATGTAGCCTATGGCAATGCCTATGGAAATACCGAAGAGTTCCCTTTCTTTGAGAACTTTTTCGCTGGTGGTATACATAGTGTGCGCGGCTTCAAGGCTAATACGCTTGGTCCAAAGGCATCAGATGGTACTACCCTTGGCGGCAATTTTAAGATGACAGGGACTATTGAGGTATTCTTTCCTGTTCCCTTTGCGGAAGAATTAAAGTCCGTGCGTTTGGGTACTTTTATTGATGCAGGGAATGTCTACGGTATAGATCAAGATATTAGCCTGCAAGGCCTGCGGTACTCAGCTGGAATTTCAGCCAATTGGCTATCGCCATTTGGTAGCCTGCAATTTAGTTTTGCGAAAGCCTTTAATGTTCAGCCAAATGACCGGCCTGAAGTATTCCAGTTCTCCCTGGGAACTTCATTTTAGAGTTCCTTTGGTGCGCATTAATATATGATGTTCATTTTAGAGTCATTCGGTAAGCCAATATTTTTCTGGCATAGACAGTCATATGGAATGTTTAGAGGTAGCCTCATGGTAAGGATGGATAAATTGTTTAAATTGATCGTATTCGTAGCCTTTTTACTGCTAGGCTCCATGATAGTTATTGCCCCAGCGGGAGCTGTTGATTTAAAGATCGGTGCAGTAAACGCGGTCAAGCTGTTGGATGAAGCGCCACAAAAAGAAGCGGCGCTGGAAATATTAAAAAAAGAGTTTGAAGTACGCAACAGAGAATTAGTGGCAAAACAAAAAAAGCTGCGCGGCTTAGAGGATAGGTTTAATCGTGATGCGGCCATTATGAGTGAGGCCGATCGTAAAGCCCTAGAGCGGGATATCTTAAATCAAAACCGCGACCTCAAGCGTGATCAAGAAGTATTTCGAGAAGACTATAATATTCGTCGTAATGAAGAGTTTCGAAAGTTACAGGAAGAGATCGCTAAGGCAATTGTGGACTTAGCCGAGAAAAAAAAATACGATCTTGTTGTTTACGAGGGGGTTATTTACGCTAGCGATAAAGTTGATATTACGGCCGATGTGCTCAAGCTATTGAAGTCTCAATATAGACCTTAATTGGCTGTCTAGCTATCTCGCAGTTAGGCGATTGGCACTTGAGGCTGAAGCCTGCATATACTCCTGTAAAGGAGGATGCTATGTTAGAAGTAAGGAATTCAGTATAGTACTAAAAAGCAAAGGCATCCTAATTAATTAAGATGGTGAGGTATCTTATCTTACCAAAACCCATTAGAAGTATGTCTAAAATCTTATTCTTAAAGTCAAGGTTTTTTCATTGGATACACTGGATATACACGAGATACTTAAGCATCTTCCTCATCGCTACCCCTTTCTCCTGATTGACAGAGTCATAGAATGTATACCGGGGAAGTCACTTGTGGCCATCAAGAACGTAAGCTACAACGAGCCTTACTTTCAGGGCCATTTCCCAGGGTTGCCTATCATGCCGGGGGTGTTGATTCTTGAGTCTTTAGCTCAGGCTACTGGAATATTAGCTTTTAAGACGACAGAAACTATGCCTTCAGAAGAGGCAATTTATTATTTTGCGGGCATTGATAGGGCACGGTTTAAGCGTCCCGTCGGACCCGGCGATCAAATGCGTCTAGAAGTTGAACTTGTACGTAGCTTGCGCCGCTTGTGGAAATTTACTGGGAGGGTGACGGTGGATGGAAGCCTCGTTGCTTCGGCTGAAGTAATGTGCTCCTATCAGGAAACTTATAAGTGATTGATCATAGGGCTGTTATTGATTCCAGTGCTGAGATTCACGAAACTGCTATTGTAGGACCTTATTCAATTATTGGAGCAAATGTGCAGATTGAAGCGGAAACCTGGATTGGCCCACATGTCGTTGTTCAAGGACCCACCCGTATCGGAAAAAAAAATAAAATATACCAGTTTGCTTCTATTGGAGATATCCCTCAGGATAAAAAATATGGTGGGGAAGACACCCTTCTTGAAATCGGGAATGAGAATGTCATAAGGGAGTATACTACCATTAATCGAGGCACCGTTCAGGGAGGAGGTGTTACACGTATGGGCCATCACAACTGGATAATGGCCTATGTTCATATTGCCCATGATTGTATTGTAGGTCACCATACGACTTTTGCTAATAATGCATCTTTGGCAGGGCATGCGACTATTGGCGATTATGCGACGCTCGGGGGATATGCCTTGGTTGCTCAGTTCTGTAGTGTAGGTACTTATGGTTTCTGTTCCGTCGCTAGTGTTATCCATAAAGATGTCCCTCCCTACGTGTTAGTAGCGGGACATATGGCAAAGCCTGTGGGAATTAACCATGTAGGCCTAAGGCGCGCTAATTTTAGTGAAGAAGTCATACGTAAATTGCGTAATGCTTATAAGTTACTTTACCGTCAAGGCCTACGCTTTGAAGATTCCGTCAAAGAGCTGAAACGGCTAGCGGAGAAAAGCTCTGAGGTCCAAATTTTTTTGGATTTCCTTGAAAATTCCAGTCGGGGCATCATTCGATAGTCAAGTGTCTAAACACTTTGGATTTTAAAATGGCATTAGATATTTACGCATCAGATCAGGAAAAAAGTGAAGCTATCAGACAATGGTGGCGGGAAAATGGTCGAGCCGTCCTTGTAGGGCTTATTATCGGGCTTTTAGCTCTCTTAGGTCTACGGAGTTGGACAAACTACGAGCAAAGCCGTACCAGCGAGGCATCGTCACTCTATCAGCAGATATTGGCGGCCAAGGATCAGGACGCTAATGCCGAAATTTACAATAGCGCGGAGCACCTTCTTCAAGAGTACAGCGATACTCCCTATGGGTTGTTCAGTGTATTGATACTGGCTAAGGAAGATCAAGCCCGTGGCGATCTTGAGACTGCCACCGAACGCCTTAAGGGGGCGCTAGAGTATGCGCGACACCCTAGTCTTCAAAAAGTAATATACTTACGTCTTGCGCGTTTGTTGCTAGCAATGGGCAGCCCTCAAGAAGTGCTAACGATGTTAGCTGAGGTTAAGCCGGGCAGTTTTTCCTCTGCTTATGCTGAATTGCGCGGCGATGCTTATGTAGCGCTGGGCCAACCATCAGAAGCACAACTAGCCTATCAAGAGGCGTTACTGGGTTTGGGGCCAAGTGAGCAGTACCGGCAGATACTACAAATGAAGCTTGACAATCTTGCTCAACCTTAACGGGAAGTAGTATCGTTCCGTGTTTAGGTTTGGCTTGGATAAAATTGTGGGAAAGCGCCGCTTGGATCGAGCGGTTTTTTTTAACCTTCTTTTTTTTTTATTGACAGGGTGCGAGCTTCTTCAGGAGTATCTTCCTGAGCCTGATACCAGCGAGCCTCCTATGGCATTGGTGGAGTTTGTTCCTGAGGTTGGGGTTGAAGTGTTATGGTCTGCCAAAGTGGGGAAAGGCACAAGAGATCGTTATCTTCGGCTTCCTCTTTCCATCATTGGTGACAAAGTAGTCGCTGCGGATTATGGAGGTCAGGTTAGCGCCTTTGATGCTCAGACCGGAGAGAAGGCTTGGGAAATTAAGCTTGATTTACCTATTACCGGTGGGCCGGGTGGAAGTGATGATCTCGTGGTCCTGGGAACAGAGGAAGCGGAGGTCATCGCCTTGGATGCTGCTGATGGCTCGCCGGTTTGGCGAACCAGTGTGTCTAGCGAAATACTATCGGCCCCTAGTGTGGCTGACGGTGTTGTGGTGATCCGTTCTGGAGATGACCAGGTTTATGGGTTGGATGCAAGGGATGGTTCCCGATTATGGGCCTACCAGCATAATGTTCCTATTTTAACGTTGCGTGGAGTCGCCGCTCCGATAGTTGTTGACCGCAAAGCTATTATAGGGCTGGCAGGCGGTAAATTGGTGGCGTTATCTTTGGAGGATGGTCAGCTGTTGTGGGAGCGGGCTATTGTTGTTCCCCGAGGCCGGACTGAGCTCGATCGGCTAGCGGATATTGATTCTAAGCCAGCGGTGTATGGGGGATATCTCTATACGGTCACCTATAATGGCCGAATTGCCGCCCTGTGGTTGGCGGATGGTGATATTCTCTGGACTCGGGAAATGTCTTCTTATGCAGGTATTGGCACGGATGGAGAATCCCTTTACGTCACTGATATGGAAGGGAGTATATGGGCGTTGGAAAGTCGTACTGGTGCCTCTCTTTGGCGCCAATCTAAATTGCTTAGGAGGCAGCCGACAGCTCCAACTTCTTATCAAAACTATGTTGTGGTAGGCGATTCAGCGGGGTATGTTCACTGGATGGCTAAAGAGGATGGCCATTTCGTTGCTCGTATTGAAGTAGATAAGAAAGGGATTGTCAATGCTCCCTTGGTACTGGATGACATTTTGTATGTTAATAGCCAGGGAGGGATTTTGAAAGCGATTAAGATCGCTGGTTAATAGGGTTTTCTTTTTTCTGCTCTTGGTGGCGCTGTTTTATTTGGAGTTTTTCTGACTTTTCCCAGGCCGGTTTGGATGTATTTAGATATGTCTGAATCATTTGCAATATGTATGGTATCAACGCATATACTTACGCTTTTCCCCACTCCCTTTGAGTCGTTAGCATGAATGCTCTTGTTGCTTTGGTTGGACGTCCAAACGTCGGTAAATCAACGCTTTTTAATCGCCTTACTCGGAGCCGTGACGCCCTTGTTGTTGATCAACCAGGGGTAACCCGTGACAGGAAATATGGTCTTGCCCATTATGGTGAGCAATCATTTTTTGTCGTTGATACGGGCGGCGTAATGGAGCAAGAATCTGGGATTGGAAGGCTCATGCGAGCGCAGGCGCAACTTGCGATAGAAGAAGCAGATGTTATTTTTTTCCTTGTTGATGGCCGGGAGGGGCTGTCTAGCTTGGATGAGGAGATTGCTGCATGGCTGCGTTGCGCTCAGAAACCGCTCAAATTGGTCATCAATAAAGCGGAAGGGCGGGATGGAGATCTGGTTGCTTCTGAGTTTTATCGCTTAGGACTGGGGGAACCAATTATTATTTCAGCCCAGCAAGGACAGGGTGTAGGAAGGTTACTGGAAGCGTTGCTAACTCTTTTACCCGTGCTGGAAAGGGAAGAATCTGAAATTCAGGCTAAAGGGCTTCAATTTGCCGTTATTGGCCGCCCCAATGTAGGAAAATCGACTCTCGTCAATCGTATCCTAGGAGAGGAGCGAGTCCTTTCATCGGAAATTCCTGGGACCACAAGGGATAGTATTTCCATCCCCTTTCGCCATCATGGCAAAGATTATACGTTAGTGGATACGGCCGGAATACGCCGTCGCTCAAGGATCTTGGATAAGGTGGAGAAATTTAGTGTTATTCAATCTCTCCAATCAATAGCAATAGCCCAAGTTGTGATCTTGGTAATTGATGCCCATGATAGCGTAGTGGAGCAAGATTTACATTTGGCGGGTGTGATACTGGAGAGCGGGAAGGGAGTAGTCATCGCAGTGAATAAATGGGATGGTTTACCCTTAGAGCAGCGACAAAGAGTAAAAACAGATTTGGATAGGCGTCTACCATTTCTTGTTTTCGCTAGGATACACTTTATTTCTGCTCTTCATGGCAGTGGTGTAGGAGATCTCTTCCCTTCCATTGATGAAGCCTATCAGTCAGCTAACTCTCATCTTCCTACGGGTGAACTTAACCGAGCATTATTGGCTGCTGTTGAAAAGTACCCGCCGCCAGTGGTGAAAGGGCGGCGGATTAAGCTTCGCTATGCCCATCAAGGAGGGCAGAATCCCCCTAAAATCATTATCCATGGCAATCAAGCAGAGGCAGTGTCAGCAAATTATCGGCGCTATCTAATCAACTACTTCCGTAATGCTTTCGGATTGATGGGAACACCGATAGCCTTGGAATTTAGAACGGTAAAAAATCCTTTTAAGGGACGAGCCAATATTTTAACTCAACGCCAACAACAAAAACGTAAGCGATTAGTCCGTTTTCGTAAAGGGCGCGACTAAGATTGGAACTGAGCAAATAAGGATGGGTAAATGTGATGAGAAAAGGTATAAGCCATAAACCATTGTGGCTTGCTTTAGCCATTAGCATGGGCATGATAGGCTGTGCTGCCGATGGCCGATATAGCCAGACGCAGAAAGGGTCTGCGGTGGGAACAGTGGGGGGGGCGGCAGCCGGCGCTGCTATTGGCGCAGCTATTGATGGAGGTAGTGGAGCGGGTTGGGGGGCCTTGGCAGGCGCGGTGGCTGGTGGATTAACGGGGTCGGCCGTGGGCTATATGAATGATCAACAACGGGAAATGGAAGCCGCGTTAGCTGAAGAGAGGCGTGGCCATCAGTTAGAGATTCAACGGCTGCAGGATGAGAGCTTAAAGCTCGATATTCCTAGTGAGATTTCCTTTGATCACGATAGCGACGTTTTAAAACCGGCTTTCCTTCCTACCCTGGATAAAATCGCCGAGGTTTTGAAAAAATATAATAAAACGGTTGTCCATGTGATTGGTCATACGGACAGTACGGGATCGGAGAAATACAATTTAGATTTGTCGTTGCGGCGAGCTGGAAATGTAGCTGTATATTTCGAGAGAAAGGGAGTTCCTTCGCAACGTTTGAGTATTTATGGACGAGGGGAGAGCGAACCTCGCGCAAGCAATGCTACTGCGGCGGGCCGGCAACTCAACCGGCGAGTTGAGATTATTTTGAAGCCTATTTTGGAGGGGGAAGAGCATAAAGCCTTTGAGGCACCCGTAACTTCTCGCAGCCCCTATGGAGAAGAATTTCCGTAGCCATTTTTAAAATTATCGTCGGCAGGCACTGGTCTTGGGCGGCGATCCTTGCCAAGAGCGACATAGACAAGACGGGCTGAGGCAACCCGCTCGCAAGTTTCTTTCCCGCGCTTTCTTTCAGCATAGACCATGACCTCAACGGTGAGAGAAGTATGGCCTACTTTGGTGATTTCTGCATAAAAACTCACCAGATCATCTACGTAAACAGGCTGGATGAAGTCAAAGTCCTTCACTGCAACGGTTACTATACGGCCTCGGGCGCGGCGGAAGGCGACAATACTACCGGCAATATCCGTCCAAGACATTAGCCAACCGCCAAAAATATCGCCTGCGGCGTTAGTGTCCGTGGGCCGGGCTAAAATACGTAGTGCCGGTTCTTTGCCTGGTGGTAATGACATTTATTAATGTCCTTCATATAAAGCGCTAATTTGATTACGATAATGCTTGATTACCTGTTTACGGCGTGCTTTCAGCGTTGCGGTGGCAAGGCCATTTTCTGTAGTCCAGCGTTCTTGGGTTAAAGCGGCCCGGCGAATACGCGCATAGCCGGGAAATTGACGGGTATGTTGCTCGATCCGTTCTAGTACCTCCTCAAGCACGGCAGGATGCTCAAGGGACTGTTTTTGGTGAGGATCAAGATTTAACTCCTGTGCAAGCGTGTTCCAGTGTTCTGGATTGACTACTATCAGTGCGCTTAGGTAGGGCTTCCCTTCGCCAACAACCATGGCTTGATCAAATAAGGGATCAGTGCCGATAGCCGTTTCCATTTCGCCGGGGGGGACTTTCTCGCCGGTAGCTAGCACAATGATTTCTTTAATGCGCCCGGTGATATAGAGACGTCCTTGTTCAATACGGGCTTGGTCACCAGTATGCAGCCAACCTTCCTCATCGATGACTTCGGCGGTTGCTTTAGGATTATTCCAGTAACCTAGCATCACTCCTGGGCTGCGCCCTAGCAGTTCATTATGCTCGCCAATACGGATTTCCACATCTTGCAAGGGGGTGCCAACGCTCTTGGGGTCATTGTTATTTAAGGAATTTCCGCTGATAACAGGGCTAGCCTCGGTAAGCCCGTATCCCTGAATAAGGGGTAATCCCAGAGCAAGTAATTCCCGGGCGACATTAAAGACCAGTGGGGCACCCCCGCAAACGACGATCCGGAGACGGCCACCGAACTGGGCCAAAACTTGGCGGCCCACGATTTGCCTCAGGAGAGGATTTAAAAGGCAGAGAGGATGCCAAGGAGCACGTCCTTGTTGGTAATTGAATTGACGCCAGCCAGCAGCAATGGCAAGCTTGAATAGCGCTCGTTCTAATAGGGTTTTCTCTCGAAGTTTATCGTAGATCTGGTTATGAACACGCTCGAAGATGCGCGGAACACTTACAAGGACCGTGGGTTTAATAGTAACCAGATCTTCCGCCAGCTTAGCAATGGAGCGGGTATAAGCTACCTGGGCTCCGGCCATCATGGGTAAATAATAACCGAGAGTGCGTTCCAGGGAATGGGAGAGGGGTAGGAAGGAAAGGAACAAATCATCCTCGTATATTGGTGTACTCTGCAAGCTGCTATGAGCATTCCATAGAATATTATGGTGGCTTAGCATAACGCCTTTGGGTAAACCCGTCGTGCCAGAAGTATAAACTATAGTAGCAAGGGCATCAGGGTTATTGAGTTTAGGGTAGTGTTTATCTGCAGTTTTAGGTAACCATTCTTGTAAATAGCAGAGGCGTTTTTGACCACGGGCTTCATCATCAAAAGGATTTAATGAGATCACGCGCACTAGTTTACGTAGCGCCCACCATTGTTTTATTTCCTGCCATTGGTGATACCCTTCTATCATCAGCAGTTTGACTTCGGCGTTTTTCAAAATATAGCGAACATTATCGGGGCGATCATTAATATAGAGGGGCACCACCACCAATTCTAGACCTAGGGCAGCCTGTTCAAAGAATACCCATTCCCGGCTGTTGCGGAGCATAAGAGCAACCCGGTCCCCAGGATTTAGCTCTTCCTTGGAGAGCGCTGCCTGCCAACGAGTGACCTCGGTGGCCATTTCAGCCCAAGTAGTCTCTTGCCAGCTCCTTTGTTTGGGATCGAAATGCCGGTAGGCAACAGCGTTAGGGGTACGCCGTACCCGTTCTTGGAATAGGCCAACTAGGGTGCCTGCGGTCTCTGGGGAGATACTGGAGTTAAGTTTAGCTGCCATAACTTATAACGCCTGCCATCCTGCACTAGGGGTAAAACGAGTACCATATCTGGTTTCCAATGCTTGTAGCCGTTGCCGCATTGTATCTACTCCCTGAGTACGGACATAATGGAGGGGACCTCCCCGGAAGGGGGCAAAACCAATGCCAAAGATCATGCCTGCGTCGAGCAAATCGGCATCTTCCACAACCCGGTCATGGAGGGAGGAGACAGCTTCGTTGATCATAGAGAGAATTAAGCG